>JANNNQ010000204.1:0-1783 GCA_031398625.1 Pseudomonadota bacterium | reverse complement strand
GTGCGGTTGGCGCCGTGCGCAGCGGGGGCCAGCCCAAGCAGCAGAATTCGAGCGGTGGGATCCCCGAACCCGGGTACGGGTCGGGCCCAGTAGGCGTCTTCTCGATGGGCCCGCTTCTTCTCTCGCCCGATACGCTGACAGTACAGACGGAGGCGTGGACACGCCTCGCACCCGACAATAGCGGATGCCACGCGTGCCAGTGCACCTGAGGCAACGGGAATGTCGGAGTTGGCTGGTGGTGATTTTTCGGGGAGAAAGTCCCGCGAAAGAGGCTTCATCAGAAGTTTCCCGAATAGTAGAATAGCGGTTTGTGACGGTCATTCCGGTTCACCCCGGCTGATCCCATCACCTCGGATAAGGAAATCATGCGCAATAGTGCTCCCAAGGATGCCGCAGAGCTGGAAGCCATCGAAACCAGAGAGTGGTTGGACTCTCTTGACTATGTGCTGCAGTCGGGCGGACTAGCGCGGGTCAGCCGCTTGCTTCTCGACTTGACCACGCACGCACGGCAACGTGGCGTCAAGCAGCCCTTCAGCGCCAACACCCCTTACATCAATACGATCCCCGTTCAGGAGCAGCCGCCGTTCCCTGGTAGCCGCGAGATCGAACGGCGCATCAAGAGTCTGGTGCGGTGGAACGCGCTGGCCATGGTCGTCAAGGCGAACAAGGCGGAGGACGGTATCGGTGGTCACATCTCGACCTATGCCTCGGCGGCCACGCTGTATGAAGTCGGGTTCAACCACTTCTTCAAGGGCAAGGGCGACGGACACGACGGCGACTTGATCTTCTTTCAGGGGCATGCGGCGCCCGGCATCTACGCGAGGGCGTTTGTCGAGGGTCGGCTGAGCGCGGAACTCCTCGAGAACTTCCGTCGCGAGCTCAAGCCAGGTGGTGGACTGTCATCGTATCCGCATCCGTGGCTGATGCCGGACTTCTGGGAATTTCCAACGGTGTCGATGGGGCTTGGCCCGATCTGCGCGATCTATCAGGCGCGCTTCATGCGCTATCTCGAGGATCGCGGGCTGAAGAAGCGATCAAACGCCAAGGTCTGGGCTTTTCTGGGCGACGGCGAAACCGACGAGCCCGAATCCCTCGGCGCCATCACGCTTCCGTCCCGCGAAAAGCTCGACAATCTCATCTTCGTCATCAACTGCAATCTCCAGCGTCTCGATGGTCCGGTGCGTGGTAACGGCCAGATCATCCAGGAACTCGAGGCCATCTTCCGTGGCGCCGGATGGAACGTCATCAAGGTCATCTGGGGAAGCGAGTGGGACGCGCTCCTCGAGAAGGATCACGACGGACTGCTGGTCAAGCGCATGGGCGAGGTCGTCGACGGTGAGTATCAGAAATATGCTGTCGAGAGCGGGGCATACGTACGTCAGCACTTCTGGAGCGCGCATCCTCGGCTGCTCGAGATGGTGCAGCACCTGTCCGACGAACAGCTGAAGAAGCTCACTCTCGGGGGCCACGACCCGGCCAAGGTCTACGCGGCGTACAAGGCGGCAGTCGATCACACGGGCCAGCCCACCGTGATTCTGGCGCGCACCATCAAGGGCTACGGGATCGGCGAAGCGGGCGAAGGCAAGAACGTCACTCACCAGCAGAAGAAGCTGAACGAAGACGAACTGCGTGCGTTCCGGACGCGCTTCGGCATTCCCATCGGCGACGACGAAATCACCAAGGCGCCGTTCTACCGACCCTCGGAGAACGCCCCAGAACTGACCTATCTGCTCGAGCGACGCAGGCAGCTTGGCGGATTCGTTCCAACGCGCAAGGTCGAGGT
>JANNNQ010000159.1:0-13694 GCA_031398625.1 Pseudomonadota bacterium | reverse complement strand
CTGGTCGCCGTCCACGATCCGGCCAAGGTGGTCGACCATGACGAGGCGATCGCCATCTCCGTCCAGTGCGATGCCGACCTGGGCCCGGACGCCGGGCACCGTCAGTTGCAGGAGTTCCGGATTGGTCGAGCCGCAGCCAAGATTGATGTTCTTGCCGTTGGGGGAACAGCCGATCGGGACAATCTCCGCCCCGAGATCGGCAAGGATGCGCGGCCCGACTTTGTACCCGGCCCCGTTCGCGCAGTCGATGACGATCTTGAAGTTCGAGAAATCCATGCCGGCAGGCACGGTCGACATGCAGAATTCCTGGTACCTGGTGCGCGACCTGTCGACGCGGCTCGCCCGCCCCAGCGCTTCGGAAGTGCGCGTGATCGGTTCCGATTCGAGGCATTGCTCGATCTGCTGCTCCACGTCGTCGGACAGCTTCGAGCCGTTGCCATCGAAGAACTTGATGCCGTTGTCCTCGTACAGGTTGTGCGAAGCACTGATGACGACGCCAAAGACACAGTGGAATTTCTGGGTGAGATACGCAATGCCCGGCGTGGGCAGCGGACCGATCAACAGGACGTTCACTCCTGCAGCCACAAATCCGGCTTCCAGCGCTGCCTCGAACATGTAGCCCGACAGACGGGTGTCCTTGCCGACGAGCACGGTGCCACCCTGGGGAGCGAGCACCTGGGCTGCCGCGCTCGCCAGGCGCAAGGCGAAATCCACGGTCATGGGCGACTGCCCGACCGTGCCCCGGACTCCGTCCGTGCCGAAATAGTTACGACTCATTATGGATAGCGCTCCCGTCCGTCAATTCCCCAAGACCGAATCCCGCCTTCCCGAGCGCGTCTGCCACCCGAACAGCATCCCGCGTGGCCAGCACGTCGTGGGTGCGGATGAGGTTCGCTCCAGCCAGTATCGCCGCCGTCGCCGCTGCGAGGCTGCCGGCCAGCCGGTCGGCGACGCCCCGCCCAAGAAGCGCGCCAAACATCGACTTGCGGGACACCCCCACCAGGATCGGCAGGCCCGGGACCCGCAGCGCCTCAAGGTGCGCCAGCAGCGCGAGATTGTGCTCCAGCCGCTTGCCGAAACCGATACCCGGATCGAGCACCAGCCGCTCCCGGAGAATGCCCGCAGCATCGCAGGCTTGCACTCGTCCGACGAGGAACTGGCGCACTTCCGCCACCACGTCCCCATACCGCGGATCCGCCTGCATGGTGCCCGGCTCACCCTGCATATGCATCAGGCAGATCGCCGCGCCGCTTCGCGCCGCCACTTCAAGTGCACCAGGTGCCTGCAAGGCGTTGATATCGTTGATCAGGGCGGCACCCGCGGCGACCGCAGCGGCCATGACTTCGGGTTTGCGCGTATCGATCGAGACAGGCACGTTCGTCCTTGCGACAACGGCCTCGATGACGGGCATTACGCGCCTCAACTCCTCGGCAACTGTCACCGCTGGCGCTCCGGGGCGCGTCGATTCCCCACCGATATCCAGCAGCCCGGCACCCTCTTCGGCCATCTGCAGTGCCGCCTCGATGGCTGCCTCGATGCTCACCAGCCGCCCGCCGTCGGAAAACGAATCGGGCGTTACATTGAGAACGCCCATCACCACAGGTGAAGCCAGATCCAGAAAGTGGTTCGGGAGGCGCAGCAGCATGCGGCAGGGATCTTGATTGGCGGAAAGTCAGGGAACCTCTGAAATACTGCCATTGGCAACTAGCGACGCATTTTCAACCAGGGTCGTTCAATCAGTTGCATCGCTGTCCGCCTGGCAGAGGTTGATGAATCAGAGCTTCCCTGGCAACAAAAAAGGCGATGCAGGTTGCCCTGCATCGCCTGATCTTCAGAATCACAACCTCTCAGTGCTGGCTGGCGGGCCGGCCGATAGGCGCATCCGTCACGTCACGCTCGCGGGGCTTGCCCCCGGTCATGGGAGTGGAGTCGTCCCAGTCGGCCGGGGGACGCGGTTCACGGCCTTCCATGATGTCCCGGATCTGCTGGTCATCGATCGTTTCATACTTGATCAACGCTTCCGCCATCTTGTGCAGCTGCTCGATGTGCCGGGTCAGGATGTCCTTGGCGCGATCGAAGTTGGAATCGATCAGGCGACGCACTTCCTCGTCGATGGTGCGCTCGGTGACGTCGGAAGTCCGCTTGTGCTGCGTGACGGACCGGCCCAGGAACACCTCGCCTTCCTCTTCGCTGTACGAAAGCGGCCCGAGCTTGTCCGACAGGCCCCACTTCGTGACCATGTTGCGGGCGATCTCGGTCGCGCGCTCGATGTCGTTCGACGCCCCTGTCGTCACGGAATCCGGTCCAAAGATAAGCTCTTCCGCAACGCGGCCGCCGAACAGCGTCGCGATGCGGCTTTCGAGGCGCCGGCGACTGGTGCTGTAGCGATCCGTTTCCGGCAGGAACATCGTGACACCCAGCGCCCGGCCGCGCGGAATGATCGTCACCTTGTAGACGGGATCATGCTCGGGGACGGACAGGCCAACGATCGCATGGCCGGCTTCGTGATACGCGGTCAGCTTCTTTTCCTGGTCGTCCATCACCATGGAACGCCGCTCGGCGCCCATCATGATCTTGTCCTTGGCCTTCTCGAATTCATCCATCGTGACGGTGCGGCGGTTCGCCCGCGCGGCAAACAGCGCCGCCTCGTTGACGAGGTTGGCAAGGTCGGCACCGGAGAACCCGGGCGTTCCACGTGCAATCAGCATCGGCTTGACGTCGTCTGCCAGCGGCAGCTTGCGCATGTGGACTTTCAGGATCTGCTCGCGGCCACGGACATCGGGCAACGGCACGACCACCTGGCGATCGAAGCGGCCCGGGCGCAGCAGCGCGGGATCCAGCACGTCGGGACGGTTGGTGGCGGCAATGACGATGACGCCCTCGGTCCCTTCGAAGCCGTCCATCTCGACGAGCAGCTGGTTCAGGGTCTGTTCGCGCTCGTCATGACCGCCGCCAAGGCCGGCGCCGCGATGGCGACCCACGGCATCGATCTCGTCGATGAAGATGATGCAGGGCGCGTGCTTCTTGGCCTGCTCGAACATGTCGCGGACCCGCGAAGCACCCACACCCACGAACATCTCGACGAAATCCGACCCCGAGATGGTGAAGAACGGCACCTTGGCCTCACCCGCGATGGCACGCGCGAGCAGTGTCTTGCCGGTACCGGGTGAACCGACCATCAGCACGCCGCGCGGAATCTTGCCGCCCAGCTTCTGGAATTTGCCGGGGTCCTTGAGGAACTCGACGATCTCGACGACTTCTTCCTTGGCTTCGTCCACGCCGGCCACATCGGCGAACGTGACCTGCACCTGGTCTTCGTTCAGTAACCGCGCACGGCTCTTGCCGAAGGACATGGCCCCTCGCCCGCCCGCACCGCCCTGCATCTGGCGCATGAAATACACCCAGACCGCGATGAGCAGGAGGATCGGGAACGAGGAAATGAACAGCTGCATCAGGAACGACTGGCGTTCCGGGGCGGCGGCACTGAACGTCACGCCGTTCTTCTGCAGCGTGCCGATCAGGGCTGAATTGTCCGTTTCAGGGTTGTAGCTGAGGAACTGCTCGCCGTTCGAGCGTACGCCGCTGATCTGGTCGCCCTTGAAGGTAACCGTCGACACGCTGCCGGAATCGACCTGGCTCAGGAACGTGGAGTACGGAATTTCCTGGATGGCGCCGGAGCGGGCACTGAAATTGCTGACGACGGTCGCGAGCACGACTGCAATCACGATCCAGAGGATGATGTTCTTGGTTAGGTCGTTCAACTTGCCTTTCCTTAGAGAATTCAGGACTCGCGAGACGCTTCTGGCCGATACTACATCCGAAAATTGCGGGCCAACAGATAAAGTTCGATGCTGCGTGATCTGGATGCCTTCGGCTTGCGCACCTTCACGGATTCAAATCTCCCCCGCAAGCGCTGCATCAGGGGCTGAAACTCGCTGCCTTGAAAAACTTTCACCAGGAAATCGCCCCCCTCGGGGAGCGTCGCCTCGGCAAAATCCACTGCCACGTCAACGAGATGCATCGATCGCAAGTGATCCACTTCCGCAATGCCTGTCATATTGGGGGCCATGTCGGACATTACAAGCTGTGGCTTTTCGCCCTTGAGCAGGTCCAGCAGCTGCTGCAGCGCGCCGTCTTCGGAAAAATCGGCCTGGATGAACTCGACTCCGGGGAGCGAATCCATGGGGAGGATATCGAGTGCCACGACCCGACCCCGGCCCTTGAACAGCCTGGCGGTGTACTGGCTCCAGCCACCTGGCGCCGCACCGAGGTCGACAACCGTTGATCCGGGCTTGAGGATGCGATCGGAGCGCTGGATTTCCTCGAGCTTGTAGACCGCGCGCGACCGGAAGCCTGCCTCCCGCGCCGCCTTAACGTACGGGTCAGTCTCATGCTCTTGCAGCCATCGCGCGCTGGATTTGGAACGTTTGGGCATCGATAATTCCGCGGATGAATCTCACCGAAAAACAAAAGAAGCACCTGCGCCGCCTCGCCCACCCCCTCAATCCGGTGGTCCTCGTCGGCCAGGAGGGAGATTCCGCCGGAGTATTGCGCGAACTGGATGGCGCGCTCGGCATCCACGAGCTCGTCAAGGTGCGTGCGCGCAGCGGCGATCGCGACGAACGCAACCTGCTGCTCGACCGGCTGGCTGCCGCGACCACGAGTGCGCTGGTCCAGCGGATCGGCAACGTAGGCGTCTTCTACCGGCCGCGGCGCGACCAGCCGCGCATCATCCTGCCGGACGGCTGAGCTTCAGCACCAGCAGGAGCGCTCCTGCACAGGCCACCAGGAAGAGCGCTGCGGACCCGGCGTGCAGCAGACCGAACCGGGTCATGTTGCCTGCGGCCCGCGCAGTGCCCATGAACGGGCCCAGGATGAGTTCGCTGACCAGCGGCGCCAGGGCCGTGATCGCAATCCACGTGTAGACGGTTCGAGAGCCGCGTCCGGAACGCGACAGCATCAGCACCAGCAGCGCGCCCAGCCCGATCCCGATCCAGGTTTCGATCCGGAAGAATTCGCCCGCGAGGTCACCGGCGAGGCGGCGATCTTCCAGGGCGGCGAAGAGGCCCGGGGCGACGACGCCACAGACCGTCCAGAGGCTGCCCATCCACAGGGCCGCGATCAGGACAGGGAGGCGGGACATCTAAGCAACCTCTGAAATACTGCCATCTGAAACTGTCGACGCATTTTCAACCATGGTCTTTCAATCAGTTGCATCGCTGTTCGCCTGGCACATGTAGGTAAATCAGAGCTTCCCTAATGCTCCCGCTACTCGTAGCGGACCGCGACGATTTCGTAGGAACGCACCCCTGCAGGCGCCGCCACATCGACGATGTCGCCCTCGGATTTCCCGACGAGGGCGCGGGCGATGGGGGAAGTGATCGAGATCAGGCCGCTGCGGATATCGGCCTCGGCTTCCCCGACGATCTGGTACTTCACCTTGGCGCCATCGTCCTGGTCCTCGAGATCGACCGTCGCACCGAACACCACCTTGCGGCTCGCTGGCATGCTCGCCACGTCGATGATCTCGGCATTGGAGACATTGCCTTCGATGTCCTTGATGCGCCCTTCGATGAAGCTCTGCTGTTCACGGGCAGCGTGATACTCGGCGTTCTCGCTCAGGTCGCCGTGGCTGCGGGCTTCCGCGATGGCCTGGATGACGCGCGGGCGATCTACGGTCTTGAGCCGCTTGAGCTCGACGCGCAACCGCTCTGCTCCCTTGAGCGTCATGGGACTGCGCTTCACGTGCCCACCTCCTTGTGCAGATCCTGCAGGCGATTGACCTCGACCGAATCGAGGTAGTCAAGCGCGTCGCACGTCGCCACGGCGGCCGCCAGCGTCGTGTAGTACGTGATCTTCCGCATTACCGCCTCGCGGCGGATCGATCGGGATTCGAACACCGCCTGCTTGCCCTCGGTCGTATTGACGATGAGCGAGAACTCGTCGTTCTTGATCATGTCGACGATATGCGGCCGGCCTTCCCGCACCTTGTTGGCACGCCGGCACGGGACGCCTGCGGCAGCGATCACGGCGGCGGTCCCTTCGGTGGCGACGATCTCGAAGCCCTTTGCCACCAGCCGTTTTGCCATCTGTGCAGCGCCCGGCTTGTCACGCTCGCGAACGCTGATCAGGCAGACGCCACGGAGCGGCAAGGTCACGCCGGATGCAAACTGCGCCTTCGCATAGGCCTCGCCGAACGTGCGGCCAGTGCCCATCACCTCGCCCGTCGATTTCATTTCAGGTCCCAGGATCGGGTCGGCATCCGGGAACTTGTTGAACGGGAAGACGGCTTCCTTCACGGAGAAGAAGCGCGGCTTGCGCTCGCCCGTGACACCGAGCTCGGCCAGCTTGGCACCGGCCATCACCCGCGCCGCGATCTTGGCGAGCTGCATGCCGGTCGCCTTGGAAACGAAGGGTACCGTGCGCGAGGCCCGCGGATTCACTTCAAGGATGTAGATGACGCCGTTCTGGATGGCGAACTGGATGTTCATCAGCCCGACGACCTTGAGTGCGTGTGCCAGCCTGGCGGTCTGCTCGCGCAGCTCCGCCTGGATTTCCGCACTCAGGCTGTTGGGCGGCAGCGAGCAACCGGAATCGCCGGAGTGCACACCGGCCTGCTCGATGTGCTCCATGATGCCGCCGATATAGACCTGCTCGCCGTCGCAGATCGCGTCAACGTCCACTTCGATCGCCTGGTCGAGGAAACGGTCGAGCAGCACCGGGCTGTCATTCGAGACCTTGACCGCATCCGTCATGTAGACCCGCAGGTCGTCCTCGTTGAAGACGACTTCCATTGCTCGGCCGCCGAGTACATAGGAGGGACGCACGACCAGCGGAAACCCGATCGCCCGGGCCATCACCACGGCCTGGTCTTCCGTCCGGGCGGTGCAGTTGGGCGGCTGCTTGAGGGCAAGCTTCTCCACGAGCTGCTGGAAGCGCTCACGGTCCTCCGCCACGTCGATCGAATCCGGCGACGTGCCGATGATCGGCGCACCGGCCGCCTCCAGGGCACGACAGAGCTTCAGTGGCGTCTGGCCGCCGTACTGTACGATCACGCCGACCGGCTTTTCCTTGTCGATCACTTCCATCACGTCTTCGAACGTCAGCGGCTCGAAGTAGAGGCGGTCAGACGTGTCGTAGTCGGTCGAAACGGTTTCCGGATTGCAGTTGAGCATGATGGTTTCGAACCCGGCTTCGCGCAACGCGAGGGCGGCATGGACGCAGCAGTAGTCGAACTCGATGCCCTGCCCGATCCGGTTGGGACCACCGCCCAGGATCATGATCTTCTTCCGATCCGTCGGATTGGCCTCGCACTCCTCCTCGTACGTGGAATAGAGGTACGCGGTGGACGTTGCGAACTCGGCCGCGCAGGTATCCACGCGCTTGAAGACGGGACGCAGCCCGAAGGTGATCCGGCGACGACGGACGCTGGCCTCATCGACACCCACCAGCGTCGCGATCCGGCTGTCCGCAAAACCCTTGCGCTTGAGATCGCGCAGACGGCCGCGCTCGAGCGCCTCGATGCCGCCCGCAATGATCGCCTGCTCCTCGCGGACCAGGTCCTCGATCTGCACCAGGAACCACGGATCGATCCGCGAGTACCGCTCGACTTCCTCGAGACTCATCCCCGAACGGAACCCGTCGGCGACGTGGCGCAAGCGGTTCGGACCGGGCATGCGCAGCTCTTCGCGCAGCCGGCTCTGCTCTTCGGTGCCGAGCGGGAGCCTGTTGACCGGGGTGAGGCCGTCGATGCCGATCTCGAGGCCGCGCAGCGCCTTCTGCAGCGACTCCTGGAAGGTGCGGCCAATGGCCATCACCTCGCCCACCGACTTCATCTGCGTCGTCAGCCGATCATTGGCGCCGGGGAACTTCTCGAACGTGAAGCGCGGGATCTTGGTGACGACATAGTCGATCGTCGGCTCGAACGACGCCGGCGTCGCACCGCCCGTGATGTCGTTCCTGAGTTCATCCAGTGTGTAGCCCACCGCCAGCTTGGCCGCGACCTTGGCGATCGGGAACCCGGTCGCCTTGGAGGCGAGGGCCGAAGACCGCGACACGCGCGGGTTCATTTCAATGACAAGGATGCGGCCGTCCTTCGGATTGACGGCAAACTGCACGTTCGAGCCGCCGCACTCCACGCCGATCTTGCGCAGCACCGCGATCGACGCGTTGCGCATCAGCTGGTATTCCCGGTCGGTGAGCGTCTGCGCCGGTGCAACGGTGATCGAATCGCCGGTGTGGACGCCCATCGGGTCGAGGTTCTCGATCGAGCAGACGATGATGCAGTTGTCCTTGGCGTCGCGCACCACTTCCATCTCGAATTCCTTCCAGCCCAGCACCGCTTCCTCCAGCAGGACTTCGCTGGTCGGAGATGCGTCGAGGCCGCGTGCCACGATTTCCTCGAATTCCTCGCGGTTGTAGGCGATGCCGCCTCCGGAACCGCCCAGAGTGAAAGACGGGCGGATCACGGTCGGGAAGCCGATCTCGGCCTGCACCGCCAGCGCCTCTTCCATGCTGTGGGCAATGCGCGAACGCGGGGTTTCGAGGCCAATCTCGCGCATGGCGTCGCGGAACAGCTCGCGGTCTTCCGCCATGTCGATGGCATCGCGCGACGCTGCAATCAGCTCGACGCCGTAATTCTCCAGCACGCCTTCGCGGACGAGGTCGAGCGCGCAATTGAGCGCTGTCTGCCCGCCCATCGTCGGCAGCAGCGCATCGGGCCGCTCCTTCGCGATGATGCGTTCCACCGTGCGCCAGTGCACCGGCTCGATGTAGATGGAATCGGCCGTTTCCGGATCCGTCATGATCGTGGCGGGATTCGAGTTCACCAGGATCACCCGGTAACCTTCCTCACGCAGCGCCTTGCAGGCCTGCGCGCCCGAGTAGTCGAACTCGCACGCCTGGCCAATGACGATCGGCCCCGCGCCGATGATCAGGATGCTCTGGATGTCAGTACGCTTTGGCATGAATTCCCGGCTTGTAAACACATGGTTCGCGGGCTCAGCCGCGGGTGCCGCTGCGGCCCCGGCTCTGCGCGCCGCTGACCCGCTGCTGCATGAGCTGCGTAAACCGGCTGAACAGGCCCCTCACGTCATGCGGGCCGGGGCTCGCTTCCGGATGTCCCTGGAAGCTGAAAGCCGGCCGGTCCGTGCGGGCGACACCCTGCAACGAGCCGTCGAACAGCGACCGGTGCGTCGTGCGCAGCAGCGGTCCGAGGGTTGATTCGTCCACCGCAAAGCCGTGGTTCTGGCTCGTGATCAGTACCCGGCCCGTGTCGCTGTCGAGCACCGGATGATTCGCGCCGTGATGGCCGAATTTCATCTTGACGGTACGCGCCCCGCTCGCGAGGCCGAGCAGCTGGTGGCCGAGGCAGATGCCGAAGACCGGAATGTCGGTTTCCAGGAACCGCCTGATCGCCTCGATGGCGTACGTGCAGGGCTCGGGATCCCCGGGGCCATTCGAGAGGAAAATGCCGTCGGGATTCATGGCCAGCACGCGATCGGCATGCGTCTGCGCCGGTACTACCGTCATGCGACAGCCCTGGTCGGAGAGCAGCCGCAGGATGTTGCGCTTGATGCCGAAGTCGTAGGCCACGACGTGCAGGCGCTGGCCCGGACGAAGCGGGCGGGCAGCGCAGTCGAGTGACCAGTTTGTGCCTTCATTCCACTGGTACTGCCGCTTGGTGGAAACGACTTTCGCGAGGTCCATGCCCTTCAGTCCGGGAAAGCGGCGGGCAGCATGCACGGCGGCGGCGGGATCGACATCATCGCCGGTCATGATGCAGCCGGCCAGCGAGCCCTTCTCGCGGAGGATGCGGGTGAGGCGGCGCGTGTCGATGTCGGCGATCGCGACGATGCGGCCCCGCTGCAGGAAACTCGGCAGCGATTCGGCAGCCCGCCAGCTGGAATGCAGCAGTGGCAGGTCGCGGATGATCAGGCCGGCGGCATAGATGGCAGACGATTCGAGATCTTCCGGCGTGGTGCCGGTATTGCCGATATGGGGATACGTGAGCGTGACCAGCTGCCGGCAATAGGAAGGGTCGGAAAGGATTTCCTGATAGCCGGTCATGGCAGTGTTGAACACCACCTCGCCCGTCGTATTGCCCTTGGCGCCGATCGAGCGGCCGTGGAAAACCGTCCCGTCCTCGAGCGCCAGTACAGCGGGTGTCGTCATTCGCAACTCCGGGCCGCCGCTTGCGGCCGCTTTTCGTATCACGCGCGCATGCGAACGACGGGAGAGGTCGTACGACCCGTCCCGCGCACATAATTTACGCGCTTGCTGAGGGACGGCAGTCTACGCGACGAACCCCCCAAGGTCCATCACGGTTTCTGGCCAGATCATCCCGCTATTGGATCGTCATGGGGATCGTCATCGTGAACCTGGTCGGCGTGGCTATTCCAAACCAAGTACATCCTGCATCGAGTAGAGGCCGGGCGGCTTGCCAGCGAGCCAGCGAGCAGCCTTGAGCGCACCGCGGGCAAACCCCGACCGGTCGTGGGCACGATGAGCGAGTTCGATCCGTTCGCCCGGTCCGGCGAACGTCACCACGTGCTCACCGACGATATCGCCACCCCGCAACACGGAAAACCCGATGGTTCCCGGCCGACGCTCGCCCGTTGTGCCGTGGCGTGCGAAATGACCGTCAGCCGCGAGCGTGGTGCCCCGCGCACCGGCGACCACTTCACCGATCCTGAGCGCCGTGCCGGACGGCGCGTCCTTCTTGTGCCGGTGATGGGCTTCGAAGATCTCGATGTCGTAGTCCGTATCGAGCGCCCGCGCTGCGAGCTCCGCGAGCTTCAGGAGGAGATTCACCCCCAGGCTCATGTTGGGCGCGAGCAGGACGGGAATGCGGCTCGCTGCCGCCTCGATCTGCGCCCTGGCTTCAGGCGCATGCCCGGTCGTACCGATGACCAGGGGACAACTGGCAGCGATGCAGGCCTCGAGATTGGCGGGCGTTGCAGCGGGCAACGTGAAATCGATCGCGACAGCAGCGCCGCGGACGGCAATCGCGGCATCCGATGTGACCACGGCCCCGCTGCGTCCATGACCGGATGCCTCGCCGGCGTCCTGCCCCTGCCAGCGACTGGTCGGCGACGCAGAGGCACCGGTCAGCTTGAGGTCCGGGAACCGGCCCAGTTCGTCGAGAACTGCCTGCCCCATGCGGCCGCTGATGCCGAGGATCGCCAGTCGCGTCGCTGCCATGTTGACCTCAGAAGCTCAAGGCGCGATGTTTTCAAAGAACCGCTTGACGCCGTCCAGCCACGAGCGCTCACGCGGACTGTGCGTGCGGCCATGCTTCTGTACCGATTCCTCGAACGCCTTGAGGAGGCTGCGCTGCTCTTCGGTGAGATTGACCGGCGTTTCCACCATCACGCGGCAGAACAGGTCGCCGGTCGAGCCGCCGCGCACGGGCCGCACGCCCTTCTCCCGCAGCCGGAAGCTGCGTCCCGATTGCGTTTCTGCGGGAATCTTGAGGACGACGGTGCCGTCGAGGGTCGGCACGTCGACACTGCCGCCGAGCGCTGCGGTGGCAAAGCTCACGGGGACTTCGCACGACAGGTGGCTGCCCTCGCGCTGGAAGATCGCGTGTTCCTTGACGTGGATCTCGACGTACAGGTCGCCTGCCGGCCCGCCATTGCGCCCTGCTTCGCCCTCGCCTGACAGCCGGATGCGGTCACCGTTGTCGACGCCCGCAGGCACTTTCACGCTCAGCGTGCGCTTGCGACGGACCCGGCCCTGGCCCAGGCAGGTATCGCAGGGCTCGGAAATGATCTGGCCCCGGCCCCGGCACCGGGGGCAGGCCTGCTGCATGGAAAGGATGCCCTGGCGCATGCGGACCTGGCCGGCGCCGTCGCAGGTATCGCAGGTTGTGGTCCGGGAGCCGGGGGCGCCACCGCTGCCCTTGCACTGCTCGCATTCGCCCAGGCTCGCAAACTCGATGTTCACCGAATCGCCGAACACCGCCTGTTCGAGCGAGAGCTCCAGTTCATAACGCAGATCCGCCCCGCGAAATACCTGGGAACGCGACCGGCGGCCGCCACCGAAGATATCCCCGAACACGTCGCCGAAGATGTCGCCGAACGCGTCGCCCGCCCCGAAGCCGCCCTGGCCACCCTGCCCACGCTGCAGGCCTTCGTGCCCGAACTGGTCGTAGGTGGCACGCTGCTGGGCGTCGGACAGCACTTCGTATGCCTCCTTCGCTTCCTTGAATCTCTCCTCGGCTTCCTTGTCGTCGGGATTGCGGTCCGGATGCAGTTTCATCGCGAGACGGCGGTAAGCCTTCTTGATGTCGGCTTCCGACGCGCTCCGGGGCACGTCCAGAATCGTATAGAAATCGCGTTTCGCCATAACCCGCAGCCGCAGCCCCCACGCCCATTACCTTTAAATGACCCTGAAGTCGGACGCACAAAAACCGCCGCAGGCCATACCTGCGGCGGTCATTCGATCCTGCAAATGGCCGGCCCCAAGCATCACGGCTTGACGCCAGGAAAGCAAAGGGCGGAGCCGGTGAAAATCACGCCCTTCGCTGGCTCCAGGTGCAAAAGGCAAGGACAGACTTTTGCACCACCCGATTAGCTGCCCTTCTTCTTGTCCTTCACCTCTTCAAATTCGGCATCGAGGACATCGTCCTGGCCTTTGGCGTTGCCGCCACCACCGCCCGCAGTACCCCCGTCCGCCGTGGCTTCCGGCTGCGCCTGCGCATATGCCTGCTGTGCGACGGCGGCCGACGCTTCCTCGAGCAGCTTGGCCTTCGTCTCGATCGCATCCTTGTCGTCACCGGTCAACGCCGTCTTCAGGTCGGCAATCGCCGCTTCGGCCTTCGCCCGGTCGGCGCCGCTGACCTTGTCCCCCAGGTCCTTCAGCGCCTTTTCCGTCTGGTGCATCAGGGCATCGGCACGATTGCGCGTGTCGACCAGCTCCTTGAACTTGCGGTCTTCCTCGGCATGCGCTTCCGCATCCGTGACCATCCGCTTGATCTCCGCTTCCGACAGGCCGCTCGAGGCCTTGATGACAATGCGCTGTTCCTTGCCCGTTGCCTTGTCCTTGGCGGACACATGCAGGATGCCGTTCGCGTCGATGTCGAACGTGACCTCGATCTGCGGCACGCCGCGCGGAGCAGGAGGAATGCCCTCGAGGTTGAACTGGCCTAGCGACTTGTTGTCCGAGCCGCGCTGGCGTTCGCCCTGGAGCACGTGAATCGTCACGGCGCCCTGGCTGTCGTCCGCGGTCGAGAACACCTGGTTCGCCTTGGTCGGAATCGTCGTGTTCTTCTCGATGAGCTTGGTCATGACGCCGCCCAGCGTCTCGATGCCGAGCGACAGCGGCGTCACGTCAAGCAGCAGCACGTCCTTCACTTCGCCCGAGAGCACACCCGCCTGGATCGCGGCGCCAACGGCCACCGCTTCGTCCGGGTTCACGTCACGGCGCGGCTCCTTGCCGAAGAAATCCTTCACGACCTGCTGCACCAGCGGCATGCGGGTCTGGCCGCCGACCAGGATCACCTCGTCGATTTCGCTGATGGACAGTCCGGCGTCCTTCAGTGCAATGCGGCAGGGCTCGACCGTCCGGCCGACCAGGTCTTCGACCAGCGATTCGAGCTTGGCGCGCGTCAGCTTGAGCGTCAGGTGCTTGGGACCCGAGGCGTCCGCCGTGATGTACGGAAGGTTGATCTCGGTCTGCTGCCCGGACGAGAG
>JANNNQ010000153.1:0-16764 GCA_031398625.1 Pseudomonadota bacterium | reverse complement strand
GGGTCGCGACCGTCACCCTGCCTGCACCGACCCGCAGACACGCTTCTCCTGCGAGCCGGGCTGCACCGCCCATGCCTGCGTTACCTGCAACGACGAGCACACGCCCGTAGTTGCCCTTGTGGGTAGTTCGTCTTCGCGGTGGCAAGACCTCAGCCAGCAAGCCGGCGTCGAGGCGGGATGCCACGCAGCCAACCTGCCCCGCCACCACCGCGGGAATTCCCAATGCATCGAAGAGCAGCTCTCCGGAACAGTCGGCGCCGGCCCCGGTATACAAGCCAATCTTGAGTCCGACGAAGACGCAGGTGCATTCTGCCTTGATCGCCGCACCCCGGACCTCTCCCGTATCGGCATCGAGGCCGCTCGGGACGTCGAGCGACAGGACCGGTTTGCGCGCCGCATTCACGGCTTCGATGCGCTGGCACCACGTCTCCTCCAGCAATCGCGACAGGCCAATGCCGAACAGCGCATCGACGATGACGTCCGCATCCTGCAGCCGCGCGGGATCCCAGTCGACAACGATTCCCCCTGCAGCCACATGATCGCGCCACGCCGTGGCGGCATCGCCCTTCAGCGCAGCCGGATCGCCCAGTGCCATGAGCGTGACGTCGAGCCGGCCTGCCGCAGCGAGCCTCGCCAGCACGTAGCCATCGCCCGCGTTGTTGCCCGTGCCGCACAGGACGAGAATCCGCCTGGCGGCCGGCCAGCAGCGACGGAGACCCGCCAGCGCCGCCTCGGCCGCGCGTGTCATCAGCGTGTAGCCCGGAATACCCAGCTGTTCGAGGGCAAGGCGGTCGATGGCACGGACCTGGGCGGCCGAATGAAGGGCGATGGGCAGCGACAGCATGTGCCTGAGTATACTCAAGGCATGTCCGCTTCCCTGGCTCAGCTCGCTCTCGACATCAAGGCCTGGGGCAAGGAGCTCGGCTTCCAGCAGGTCGGCATTGCAGGCATCGAGCTCGACGCTGACGAACAGCGACTCGATGCGTGGCTCAAGCTCGGGCGCCACGGACAGATGCAGTACATGGAACGTCACGGCGCCCTGCGGGCCCGTCCGGCAGAACTCGTTCCCGGAACGGTGCGCGTGATTTCGGCCCGGATGGATTACCTGCCTCCCGCCGCGGCTCCGGCAGAAGCCGTCTTGAATGACCCGACCCTTGGCTTTGTTTCCCGCTATGCGCTGGGCCGCGACTACCACAAGGTGCTGCGCCAGCGCCTCGCACGCCTTGCGGAGCGAATCGGCGCGGCCGCGAATGCACAGGGTGGCCGGGCGTGCGTCGACAGCGCACCGTTGCTGGAGAAAGCGCTCGCGCGGAATGCCGGTCTCGGCTGGATCGGCAAGCACACGAACCTGCTCAACCGTCACGCCGGTTCGTGGTTCTTCCTTGGCGAGATCCTCACCGACCTGGCGCTGCCCGCCGATGCGCCGGTGACTGCCCATTGCGGGACCTGCAGTGCCTGCCTCGACATCTGCCCGACGCAGGCGATTGTCGCTCCGTACCAGCTCGATGCGACTCGCTGCATTTCGTACCTGACGATCGAATTGAAGGCAGCCATTCCAGTCGAGTTCCGCAAGGCAATGGGCAACCGGATCTACGGGTGTGACGACTGCCAGCTGGTATGTCCCTGGAACCGCTATGCGCAAGTCACGGCTGAAGCGGATTTCATTCCCCGCAATGGCCTCGATGCGCCGGAACTCGCGCTGCTGCTTGACTGGACGGAGGGCGAATTCCTGGAACGCACGGCGGGCAGCGCCATTCGCCGGATCGGCCATGAATCCTGGCTCAGGAACATCGCGGTGGCGCTGGGCAACGCGCCGACTTCACCGGCGGTACTTGCCGCACTCGAACGCCACCGCGAGCATGCTTCGTCGCTGGTGCGCGAGCATGTGGGTTGGGCCCTGGCCCAGCACGGCCGCTAGACGCGAACGTTGTCCAGCAGGCGCGCGCGGCCAAGCCAGGCAGCCACGAGGATGACGCGGTCCATGGTCGACGCCACTGGCGCCTGCAACGTCGCCGCATCGCGCACCGTGAAATAGTCAGGACGGAATCCTGCCGCTACCAGCGATGCCGCACCGGCAGCTTCCACGGCAGCAATGGATCGACCCGCCAGCAGGTCCTCCCGCGCCACGGACAACGCGGCGTGGAGATGAGGCGCGATCTGCCGCTGCCCGGGCGTGAGATACCGGTTGCGCGAACTCATGGCGAGTCCATCGGCTTCGCGGATGGTGGGAATGCCCACGATCGCCGTCGGCATGCAGAGATCCTCCGCCATGCGTCTGATGATCGCGAGCTGCTGGAAGTCTTTCTCGCCGAACAGCGCGGCGTCAGCGTCGACCAGGTTTAGCAGCTTCGCGACCACCGTCGCCACACCGATGAAATGGCCTGGACGGAACTGGCCACACAGCGTGCCCGACAACTCGGGCACATCGACGAGCGTCGATGATTCCTTGCCGCGGGGATACATGTCGGCCACCGCGGGACTGAACAGCAGGTCCACCGCCAGGCTTTCCAGCAGCAGCCGATCCTCATCCGGGGTCCGCGGATAGCGGTCAAAGTCTTCCCTGGGGCCGAACTGCAAGGGATTCACGAAGATCGTGACGACCACGCGTTCGGCTCGCTGCCTGGCTTCCTTCACGAGGTGCGCGTGACCCGCATGCAGGTTGCCCATCGTCGGCACCACTGCAATCCGCTGACCCTCGCGGCGCCACGCCGCCAGGAGGTGACGCAACTCGTCAGGCCGGGCAATGACTTTCATCGTCGCTGCCTAGAAGCAGTGCTCGGCCGCAGGGTAGTCACGGGTTTTCACGGCCTGCACGTAGGCCTTGATGGCCTCGAGCGGACTGTTCGTACCCGGAACGAAACTGCGGGAGAACCGCGGCTTGCGGCCGACGGTGATGTCGAGGACATCGTACAGCACGAGGATCTGCCCGTCGGTGTCGGGACCGGCACCGATGCCGATCACGGGGACCTGCAACTCCTGCGTCAGTTGCAGGCCGAGCTTTGCAGGAATGCATTCCAGAAGCACGATATCGGCCCCGGCGCCTTCGAGCGCCTTCGCATCGCTGATCATCTGCGCCGCGGCCGCTTCATCGCGACCCTGCACGCGAAAGCCGCCAACCTTGTGGACCGACTGCGGCTTGAGACCGAGGTGGGCGCAGACAGGGATATCGTGGCCCGACAGGAACTCGACGATCTCCACCTGGCCCGCGCCGCCTTCGAGCTTGACCATTTTCGCCCCGCCCTCCTGCATCAGCCGGACGGCATTGTCGAGCGCCTGCTCGCGCGATGCGTAGGTCATGAAAGGCATGTCGGCCATGAGGAAAGGGCGGTACAGTCCGCGGCTGACGGCCTTGCAGTGATAGATCACGTCATTGAGCGTCACCGGCACCGTGGTGCCATGCCCCTGGATCACCATGCCGAGCGAATCGCCAACGAGCACGACATCGACTCCGGCTTCGTCGATCAGCGCCGCGAAGCTCGCATCGTAGGCAGTGAGGCACGCGATCTTCTCGCCTTCCGCCCGCATCTTCGCCAGCGTTCCGACGTTGACCGGCGGCCGCGTCGAATAGCGTTCCTGCAGGTGGGAGTACATGGAGTGCCCTGGATGACTGCAATCTGGCAAGGATGACGGAGGGCATGGAAAACATCAATCAACCCCGGCCTTCAGCGGATTGAAGTACTGCCGCCCGCGGCGGATGCGCCGGATCTGCTCAAGCAGCTGGGTGTAGTCCCGGTCGCTGCTGACAAAATCAACATGGGCCGCATTGACAATGAGCAGCGGCGTCGTGTCGTAATCATGGAAGAACCGGGCATAGGCCGCCATGAGCCTTTCCAGATACGCCCGCTCGATGAGCTGTTCGTAGCGGATGCCGCGGCGGGCAATGCGATCCATCAGCACGTCGACCGGCGCCTGCAGGTAGACCACGAGATCGGGTCGCGGCGCGTCAATGGCGAGGCGGGCATGAACCTGTTCGTAGAGCGCGAACTCTTCATCGTCCAGCGTCAGCCGTGCGAACAACCGGTCCTTGTCGAGCAGGTAATCCGCCACCCGCACGGACGCGAACAGGTCCTGCTGCTTGAGGTCCTCGAGCTGGCGGGCCCGCTGGAACAGGAAGAACAGCTGTGCCGGCAAGGCTCCTGCACGCGGGTTGCGGTAGAACCGCTCCAGGAACGGATTCTCGCCCGCCTGCTCGAGAATGGCTTCGCTGACGAAATCCTCGGCGAGCCGCTTTGCGAGGCTGGTCTTGCCCACGCCAATCGGACCTTCGACCACGATGAAGCGATGCGGCGATTCCGGAGCGCGCGGTTTCGGGACGGTCGGCATCTCAGCGAGGAGCGTCTGGCAGCATTTCGAGGCCCTCGTTCCCGAGTGCGTGGGCGAGTGACTCCGCGCGCCCGACTCCCGGCACACGCAGCGTCGGCGCAACATCGGTCAGGGGATACAGCACCCAGTTCCGGAGCGTTACGCCGGGATGCGGCAGGGTCAATGCAGCATCGATGCGGACCTCGGTTCCGTACACGAGCAGGTCAAAGTCGATACGCCGGGGGCCCCAGCGCAGCACGGGTTGCGCCCGGCCGAGTGCCACTTCGAGTTCTTTCAGTTCGGCGAGCAGGCTGTCCGGCGCCAGCCGTGTCAGCAGACCGGCGACGGCATTGACGAAGTCGGGCTGGTCCTGCGGGCCAAGCGGGCGTGAGCGGTAACGCTGCGATCTTGCAACCAGCAGCGTATCGGGGAGTCGCGCCAGCGCCGCAAAGCCCTGCTCGACCTGCCGGACCGGATCATCGAGATTGCTGCCAAGCCCGACATAGGCCGGTGTCCAGCGTTGGCCGTTCATCCGCAGGATCAGGAAGCCGCGGGATGACGGGAACGACGCCGCCGGCGACGACGCTTTTTCGGTGCGGGTTCCGCGGTGCCGGTTGCCTCGACCTCGACCACCCGTTCTTCAGGGGGCAGCAGTTGCACCTTGGTCCACCATTCGCCGATCGCAGGATCCACTTCGCCTGCAGCGACCCGCAGCAGCAGGAAGTCGTACGCGGCCCGGAAGCGCGGATGCTCGAGAAGGCGCAGCGCACGCCGTCCCTCGCGCTTGTCGAAACGCGGCTGCAGGCCGACCAGTTCGCGCATCGGCAGCGTGAAGCGCTTCGGTATCGCCACCCGGCTTTGCTGCCGGGCGGTGACGATATCGCATGCGGTCTGCAATGCCTGGATTTCCGTTACTGCGGTCGAAGTGCCGCCGCGCACACGAGCCTGGATGGCGGGCCACATCAGGACGGCGAACAGGAACGTCGGCGTGACGGGCTTGTCGGCCCCGACCCGCTCATCCGTCCCTTCAAGACCCAAGCGCACGAGCCGGGCTGCAGAAGAGGCGGCGGGATCTTCCAGCGCAGCCGCCAGATCCGGGAACAGATGCGCAAGCAGACCCCGCTCGGCCAGCATGTTGAAACTCTTGAGGCCGCTGCCGGAAAAGAACAGCTTGACGACTTCGTCGAACAGCCGTGCGGGAGGTACGCCATCCAGCATGCGGGCCAGCGTCGCAATCGGTGCAGCCGTATCGGCGTGCAATGTGAAATCGAGCTTCGCGGCGAAACGCACCGCGCGTAGCATGCGCACCGGATCTTCGCGATAGCGGGTTTCAGGATCGCCGATCAGGCGCAGCACCCGCGCCTCGGCGTCCTGCACGCCACCGACGTAGTCCCAGATCGAGAAGTCCTCGATGTTGTAGTAGAGACCGTTCGCGGTGAAATCGCGGCGCCAGACATCTTCCTCGATCGAGCCGTACAGGTTGTCGCGCAGGATGCGGCCGCCCGCGTCCAGCACGCGATGCCCCGCTTCATCGACACTGTTGTCTTCATCGATCTGGGTGTGCGCCGCGCGGAACGTGGCGACCTCGATGATCTCCATGCCGAACCGCACATGCGCGAGGTGGAAGCGGCGACCGATCAGGCGACAGTTGCGGAAGAGCTGCTTGACCTGTTCGGGATGCGCGTTGGTCGCAACGTCGAAGTCCTTGGGTTCGAGACCCAGCAGCAGGTCGCGCACCGCGCCTCCAACCAGGAACCCCTGGAAGCCGGCGTCCTTGAGCCGATAGAGAACCTTCAGCGCGTTCTGGGAAATGTGGGCGCGGGAGATCGGATGCTCGGCCCGCGGCACAATGACAGGCAATTGCGGGTGTACGACAAATTCGCCTGGGTAGGGACCGGTCAAGTTGTTCAAAAGCCCTTTTCCGCTTGAGCCTGCAAAATCGGCCCGTATAATACCGCAGCTTTTCTCTGGGGCGCGTCCGCGCTTTGCATGCTCCCATCGTCTAGAGGCCTAGGACGGAGCCCTCTCAAGGCTTAAACCCGGGTTCGAATCCCGGTGGGAGCGCCACCTAATCAACGAGTTAGGCGGCGCACAAAGAGATGAATGAGTGACATCAGCCTTCGCGGACTGGACCTCAACCTCCTGCTGACGCTGCACGTCCTGATCGAGGAACGTCAGGTCAGCCGGGCCGCATCCCGCCTCGGGGTCACTCAGCCCGCCATGAGCCATGCCTTGAGCCGGCTCCGGGAACAGTTTGGCGACCCCTTGCTCGTCCGGCGCGGCAAGGAGATGGTGCTCACGCCCCGGGCCCTTGAGCTCGCGGGCCCGCTGCTGCAGATCCTGGCCTCGATCCAGGAGATGACGGTTCCTGCCAGGTTCGATCCGCGAAAAGCACGTGGCACGCTGCGTATTGCCACGACGGACTACGGCCTGGCCATTGTCCTGCCCCGCCTGCATTCGGAAGTCGCGAAAGCGGCACCCGAACTCTCGATCGCGTACAGCAATCTCTCGGAGGACATGTTCGATAAACTGAAGACGGGGTTTCTCGACCTGGCACTGACCGGGCAGACCGGCTACCGGGACATGCAGGCTGAAACGCTTTTTACAGAGCGCTTCGTCGTGGTCACCCGCGCCGATCACCCCCTGGTGGGCCGCCCACTGACCATCGAGAGATTCATTGCATGGCCGCATGTCCTGATCGACGTGGTTCACTCCCGGCTGCATGGCATCGACGAGCGCCTGCAGCGGCTGGGCAAGAGCCGGCATATCGCCTTGCGCATGCCGCATTTCCTCGCCGCCGCGTTCTTCGCGCAGAAAAGCGATCTCGTCGTCCCGGTGCTGGAGCGCGTCGCCCGACTCTACGTCGACTCTCTGGGGCTGGTGGTTCACCAGCCGCCACCCGAGCTCGACCTCGGGCCGTTCGACTACGTGCAGATCTGGCATGAACGCCGCAACAACGATCCCCTGCATCGCTGGTTGCGAAACCTGATTCGCAACGTTGGCGCACGCATCCGCGACGAACCCGGACCACTGGGGCCTGCCAAGGACCGTCGGCAGCCTGCGCGGCGCTGACCATCACCCGAGCGGCCGGCTCACACGCCGTGCAATGTCGGCGACATGCATTCCCTGGAAGCGGGCGATCGCGAGTTCGTTGTCACTCGGCTGGCGGCTGCCGTCTCCGCGTGTCAGCGTTGAGGCGCCGTAGGGGCTGCCACCGCTGATCTCGTCCATGTTGAGCAGCTTCTGCTCGATATAGGGCACACCCACGATGATCATGCCGTGGTGGATCAGCGTGTGGTGGAAGCTCGTGATCGTCGTTTCCTGGCCGCCATGCTGGGTGGCTGTGCTCGTGAACACACTGCCCACTTTGCCCACCAGCCCGCCATTCACCCATAGCGGTCCCGTCTGGTCGAGGAAATTGCGCATCTGCGAGCACATGTTGCCGAACCGCGTCGGCGTGCCGAAGATGATCGCATCGGCATTCGCAAGCTTGGCAGGTTCGGCAACCGGCACATGAGCGAACGCCTTGCGGGTCTCGCGCGCGCCACTCAGCAGCAGCACGTCGTCCGGGATGATTTCCGCGACCTGGAGGAGCGTCACCTCCGTGTCTTCGATGGCACGGGCACCGGCCGCGATGGCCTCCGCCATTTTATGGATGTGTCCGTACATGCTGTAGAACACGACCTGGATTCGGGTGGTCACTGTCTGCTCCTGTTATCGAGGTTACTGGCGGCTCAGGATCCGGCGCAAAGCCACCGTCAACTGTTCCGCGGCTGCGGGCGCGTAGCTCGAACTGCGCCAGCCCACGTATCCGTCCGGCCGCACGAGCACTGCGCCCGAAGGCTGGATGCCGTAGGCCTCCGGGAATGGCTGGGTAAACAACGTCGCTACCGTACGTCGGTGCGGTGGCAGGTCGAGCAGGTCACCTGTCGATCCCGGCTTGCCCACGAGATGCGCATTCAGTTCGATGCCGGCCTCCGCGCTCGCCTTGCTCGCGGCCTCAAGCCAGCCCTCGCCTTCGTGGCCGACCTTCAGCACGAAGCGCTTGCAGTACAGGTCCAGCGACGAGATCACCTCGCCGTGGTGGCGCAATTGCACATGCGGTGCCCGGGTTCCGGGACGGGCGAAGGATTTGCGCGGATCGATGTCAAGCGCACCGTCGTCCGGCTGATCCGCATCGGGGAGCACCGCCACTGATCGATAGCGATTGAACTCCACATGCATGTCGGGCACCTGCGGTTGCATGCCCTCGGTACCCAGATCCGGGTCCGAACGGGTCACGTAACGCTGGTAGGCCTGCTCCATCGCGAGCGTGCCCACCGGCTGGCGTTCCTGGTTGTAGGCGTCCAGCAAGCCGCGTCCCGCCTCGCCGCGAATCACGCACGCCAGCTTCCATGCAATGTTGTGTGCATCCTGGATGCCCGTATTGCCATTGAAGCCCCCGGTTGGCGGCATGTGGTGGGCTGCATCGCCCGCAATGAACACGCGCCCTTCCTGGTATCGCTCGGCAGCACGACACACGGCTACCCAGCTGGCGACATCCATCACCTTGACATCGAGATCCGGTTCACCCACCGCATCCCGCACGAGCTGCGCCGCTTTCACGACAGACATGTCGCCCGCTGCATTGCGAGCGTCAGGGTGCTGGATGTCGCCAACGGTGAAGACGACCAGGAAGCCGCCGAGGCCCGTCTTCTCGAGGCGGAAGAACCCTCGCACCCGGGGATTGTTCACGTAGATGACGCCCAGGTTGCGGCCGCGAAGGGCGCGGGAACAATCGGCGCGGAAGTAGATGGTGATGCTGTTCGACATCACCGGATGCCCCACCATCCGGATGCCGAGTTGCTCGCGCACCGGACTGCGGTTGCCATCGCACGCCACCATGAACTGCGCCCGGATATGCCGCTCCTGCTGCGAGTCGATGTCGCGCACCGTCGCGGTGACGCCTGCATCGTCCTGCTCGAACGACACCAGCTCAGTGCTGTACTCGATCCGGGAGCCCAGTTCCAGTGCACGCTCCTTGAGCAGCGGCTCGAGCACCTGTTGCGGCATGAACAACCGCCGCGCGGGACTCACATCCTCGACGCCCTGGTTGATGTCCGGGATGTAGTTGGCGATCTCGCGACCCGCGAGGGTCTCGACCGCATTCAGCCCGCCATTGGGGTCGTAGAGTTCGTGCGCGGCCCTGATGACCCTGTCAGCGATGCCTGCGGCGCGCATGAGCTCCAGCGTGCGCAGCTGGAAGTAGCCGGCACGGGGATGGATCGCGGTGCCGCGATGTTTTTCAACGGAAAGGCAAGGCACACCGTGCGTGCCGAGGAACATCGAGGTGGCAAGTCCGACAAGGCTGCCGCCGATGATCAGTACCGGTACTTCCTGCATTTCGGGCTTGCTCGCCATGCACCTGCTCCCTCTGCCATCCACGCGAAAACGTGCGGCCAGCATAGGGAACCGCAGGCTGGAAATGAAATGTATATCCCGCATGAACACCATGAACGGCAATGATGGCAGACAAAAAAAGAGCGGCCCGAAGGCCGCTCTTTGCCAATCAGCGTGCAGCCGGAACGTCAGCCGTTGGCGAGCTTTGCAGTGATGCCGGCCACGTGCCGGCCCTGGAACTTCGCCAGTTCCAGTTCATTGGCGCTCGGCTGGCGGCTGCCATCGCCACCCGCCATGGTGGAGGCACCGTAAGGTGAACCGCCAGTGATCTCATCCATGCGCATCTGGCCCTGGGCCGAATACGGCAGGCCGACGATCACGAAACCCTGGTGCAGCAACGTGGTGTGGAAAGACAGGATCGTGCTTTCCTGACCGCCGTGCTGGGTATTGGAGGAGGCGAACACGCTGCCGACCTTGCCGATCAGCGCACCCTTGGCCCACAGGCCACCGGTCTGATCGAGGAAATTGCGCATCTGCCCGGCCATCATGCCGAACCGCGTCGGCGTGCCGAATATCACGGCATCGTAGTCGGCCAGCTCTTCGGGCTTTGCGATGGGCGCCTTCTGGTCCAGTTTGAAGCCGAATGCCTTGGTCACCTCTTCCGGTGCCGATTCGGGCACCCGTTTGATCGTGACTTCGGTACCGGGAACTTCCCTTGCACCGGCGGCCACGGCAGTCGCCATGGTCTCGATATGGCCCCAGCTCGAGTAATAGAGAACCAGAATCTTCGCCATCCACCTTCTCCTGAATAAAGAAAGACCCCCTTCAGAGCGGTCGCATCATAGCGCGGCCTTTGTCTCGGCGCCGATTTCGAGACGGCCTTCACAGGATGGCACCAAATCAATTGCTGCTGAGTGATACCGCAGTGCAGCATGTCGCTCATTGCGGTTCCCGCCGCTGCCTGAACAAAGGACATCATCATGGAACTCATCGTCATTGCCCTGCTCGGTTCGTTCGCCATGCTCGTCCTCATCGTCGCCAAGCGCCAGCTCTAGGACTACTCAGCTTCAGGACTCCTCCCCGTAAAGAATCACGGACAGAAACCGGATCGGCAGCTTGACCAACCGCTCCGGTCCGTGCGGCACGTTGCCAGGAAACGTCAAGGCATCGCCCGGCCGCAGCAGCCAGGTCTCCTGGCCATGCCGGTACTCGATCTCTCCCTGCAACATGTAGATGAACTCGGTTCCAGCGTGTTCGAACGTGGGGAAGACCTCGGCCTCGTCATCCATCGAGATCAGGAACGGTTCGAAGCGCTTCTTCGGCCCCTGGTCATAGGCCAGCAGGTGATAGGTATGACCCCTGGCCGTGCCGCGCCGGACCACCTCCATGCCCTCGCCCTGCTTAACATGCAGCGCCTTGCCCTTCTGGTGACCGAAGTTCCGGAAGAGCTGGCCTATCTCGACGCCTAGCGACCGCGCGAGACGGTTGAGAGAATCCAGGCTCGGGCTGACCTGGCCATTCTCGATCCGCGACAGCATGCCGTCCGAAATGCCGGCGAGCTGCGCGACGTCGGCAATGGTCAGCCGGTTCCGGATCCTGAGTTCGCGAACAACCACCCCGACATGCCGGTCGAGGGCTGCCGTATCGGGATCCCCCGCATCGCCTGGGCGGACGCCCTTGGGGCTTGTCTTGCCGAGCCTGGGGTTTGCCATGTAACAACCTTTGTTAACGGTGCCGAACGAATGGTGCACCCTCGTTGACTCATACGCAATAAACATGCACCCTACGAAACAAGATTCCTCAAGTGCGCCCCGCAGCGTGACCCCCGAACAGACCTACACCCTCACTGTTTCCTGTGCCGACCGGGTCGGCATCGTGGTGGCAGTCAGTGCGTACATCGCCGAACGCGGGGGCTGGATCACCGAGGCCAGCTACCACTCGGATGCGACCACCGGCCGGTTCTTCATGCGGAACGTGATGCTGGTGAGCTCCATCAAGGGCAGTCTCGCAGCGTTGCGCGAGGGGTTCATCCCCATCGCCCGGCAGTTCGACATGCAATGGTCCATCAGCGACTCCGCAACGCCCAAACGCGTCGCGCTGCTCGTGTCGAAGCTCGACCACTGCCTGGTAGACCTCCTGTATCGCTGGAAGTCCGGTGAACTCGAATGCGAGATTCCCTGCGTGATCTCGAACCACGATGACCTGCGTTCCTACGTCGAGTGGCATGGCATTCCCTACCACCACGTGCCCGTCCCGGGCGATGTCGCCGGCAAGCAGGCCGCATTCGCGCACATCGAACAGCTGTTCCTCGACAACCGCGCCGACGTGATGGTGCTGGCGCGCTACATGCAGATCCTGCCGGCCGATCTCTGCGTGCGGTATCCCGGCCGCATCATCAACATCCATCACAGCTTCCTGCCGTCGTTCATCGGCGCGCGCCCCTATTTCCAGGCATTCCAGCGCGGCGTGAAGCTGATCGGTGCAACCAGCCACTACGTGACGACCGACCTCGATGCCGGACCGATCATCGAGCAGGACGTCGTCCGCATCGACCACGGCGACACCGAAGCCGACCTCGTGCGCTATGGCCGGGACATCGAGAAATCCGTGCTGTCGCGCGCGCTCAAGTACCACCTCGAAGATCGTGTCCTGCTGAACGGCAACCGCACGATCGTCTTCCATTGACGGCCCCACCCCACCCGGAATGCGATGCCCTGGCGATTACTGAAGTTCGCTACTGCCTCGAAGCACCCGGAGCCGCGGATGTTCACCGCGCACTCCGGGCTCAAGGAGAGCTACGACGCAGTCATCATCGGGGCCGGGGGTCACGGGCTGGCCGCGGCCTACTACCTGGCGCGCGACCACGGGATGACGAATGTGGCCGTCATCGAAAAGGGGTATCTCGGCGGCGGTAACACGGCGCGGAACACGACGATCATCCGGTCGAACTACCTGACGCCCGAAGGCGTCCGCTTCTACGACGAAAGCGTGCGGCTCTGGCAGGACCTGAGCCAGGACTTCGACCTCAACCTCTTCTACTCGACCCGCGGCCACTACACCCTTGCGCACACCGACGCGGCCATGCGGACGATGCGCTGGCGGGCCGAGGTCAACAAGCACTATGGCGTCGACAGCGAGCTCGTCGATGCGCAGGCGGTAGCCGCCGCGCTGCCCATGATGGACATCACCTGCGCCGGGCATGCACCCGTGCTCGGCGCGCTGTATCACGCGCCCGGCGCCATCGCGCGTCATGACGCCGTGGCGTGGGGCTACGGACGCGGTGCGGATCGACGCGGCGTCGAGATCCACCAGCAGACGGAAGTCCTCGGCATTGACACGCAGGAGTCGGATTCCGGTCCGCGAATCGCTGGCGTCATCACGAGCCGCGGCCGCATCGCGACGCGCAAGGTGCTGTGTGCCGTCGCCGGCTCGACTCCGCGACTGCTGTCGATGGTCGGCCTGCATTCGCCCATCTACATCCACCCGCTGCAGGCCATGGTGTCCGAGCCCATCAAGCCGTGGCTGGATCCCATCATCGTGTCGGGTTCACTGCACGTCTACGTGAGCCAGACGGCGCGCGGTGAACTCGTCATGGGCGCATCGCTCGACCCCTACGAACTGCACTCGACCCGCTCCACGCTCGATTTCACCGAATCGCTCGCGGCGCACATGCTGGATCTCTTTCCTTTCCTGTCCGACGTGAAAGTCGTGCGGCAGTGGGCCGGCATGGCCGACATGACTCCCGACTTCGCGCCGATCATGGGCAAGACACCGGTAGAGGGTTTCTATCTCGATGCGGGTTGGGGCACCTGGGGTTTCAAGGCCACACCGGTCGCCGGGAAGACCATGAGCTACACGGTCGCGAATGATCGCCCTCACCCGTTGATCGAGGGCTTTGCGTTTGACCGCTTCCGGCGCTACGAACTCACGGGCGAGAAAGGCGCCGCCTCGGTGGGTCACTGATGAAACTGCTGACCTGCCCCGTGAACGGGTTGCGCCCCATCAGCGAGTTCGTCTATGGCGGCGAGATCCGCCCCATGCCGGATCCCGATACCTGCACGGATGATGCGTGGAGCGACTACGTGTTCAACCGGTCGGGGGTTGCGGGCATCAAGCGGGAATGGTGGTGTCACAGTCCGAGCGGCGTGTGGTTCGTGGCCGAGCGCGATACGGCCACGGATCACGTGGTCCGTACCTATCCCTTCACGGCAACGGGGTCTGCCGAATGAAGCGACTTGCCCCCCTTGCCGGCGAATGGATCGATCGCAGGCGACCCATCTCCTTCACCTTCGAGGGTGGCGCGGTCCAGGGCTTTGCAGGCGACACGATCGCATCGGCACTGGCGGCCTCGGGTCACAGGAGCATCGGCCGTTCCTTCAAGTACCACCGCCTGCGCGGACTCCTGTCGGCCGCGAACCACGACAGCAATTCCATCGTCCATGTCGAACATGCGGGACGTTCGCTGCCGAACGTGCGTGCAGAGGCCGTCGCGCTCGAACCCGGCATGCGGGTCGCTGCAGTCAACACGAGGGGCGGGCTCGCGTTCGACCGGCTGCGGATCCTCGACCGGCTCTCCGGCTTCCTGCCCGTGGGCTTCTACTACAAGGCATTTCATTCGCGAAGGTTCTTCCCGCGCTGGGAGCGTGCGTTCCGGAACCTGACCGGGCTGAGCCAGATCGACCTGACCGCGTCGCGGCTGCATACCCCGAAGCGCTACGACTTCACCTCCGTGCTGGTCATCGGTGCCGGACCTTCCGGACTCGCCGCCGCGTTGTCGGCTGCCGACAGCGGCGCCGATGTGCTGCTCGTCGACGAGAATACCTGGGGCGGAGGCAGTGGCCTTTATGCCCGCGGCGGCCAGGATGCCGACGCACGCCAGACCCTGAAGCTCCTGGAACGGGCCCGTCACCACCCGCGCATCCGCGTCCTGCACGACACGTTTGCGGCCGGCTACTACGCCGATCACTGGGTGGCACTCGTCACGCCGGACGAAATGATCAAGGTTCGGGCCAGCGCAGTCGTCTTCGCCCAGGGCGCATTCGAAATCCCGGCCGTGTTCCGCAACAACGACCTTCCCGGGGTGATGCTGGCCAGCGGCGCGCAGCGGCTGCTGTATCGGCATGCCGTGGCCCCGTGCAAACGGCTGCTCGTCCTGACCGCCAATTCCCACGGCTATGCGGCGGCGCTCGACGCGCTCGCCAATGGCATCGGGGTTGCAGGCGTTGTCGACATGCGCACGACCACCGGACTCGCTTCGAGCGCGCTGGCCGAACGCCTCAAGGCGCAGGGCGTTCCTCTTCTCAGCGGAGCAGTCGCCTATGCCGCTGCCCCGGACGCCGCCGGCTTGCTCGGGTCGGTTGCCGTTCGACCCTGGATGAATGGCGCAGTGACTGCAGGCAACAGCACGTCGTTCGCGGTTGACGGGTTGTGGATGAGCGCGGGATTCCAGCCGGCCCACTCGCTGCTCCTCCAGGCGGGCACGCGCTTGCGCCATGAACCCTCGCTGGGGCAGTTCGTTCCCTCGATGCTGCCTCCCGGCATCTTCGCGTGCGGCAGGATGGCGGGAATCTACGGCTACGCGGGTCGGCTCAGCGATGGCACACGGGCAGGCGAGCAGGCAGCCGCTCATTCCCAGGGCCGCACTGCAAGCTCACGACCCGCACCCATTGCCTTCGGCGCAACCGAATTGCCGACCCACCCGTACCCCATTGTCGCCCATCCCAAGGGCAAGAACTTCGTCGACTTCGACGAGGACATCCAGCTCAAGGACTTCGAGGGTGCCGTGCAGGAGGGCTTCGACAGCATCGAACTGCTCAAGCGGTATACGACCGTCGGCATGGGTCCGAGCCAGGGCAAGCATTCCAATGCGCTGGCAAGTCGCATCCTGGCGCGCCTGCGCGGTGAACCGCTCGACCATATCGGCGCGACGACTTCCCGGCCTATGTTCCACCCCGTGCCGCTGTCGCATCTCGCGGGCCGCAGCTTCTCGCCCGCGCGGCACACGCCTCTAGACAGTTCGCACGCAGCGCTGGGCGCGGTCTGGATGCTCGCGGGACAGTGGCGACGGCCCGAGTACTATGCAGTCAACGGACTCGATCGCGGCAGTGCGATCCTGGGGGAAGTGCGTGCAGTCCGCGAGCAGGCGGGCCTGATCGATGTCGGCACGCTCGGCAAGATCGAAGTCCATGGCCCCGACGCGGCCGGTTTTCTCGAACGCGTCTACACCGGTCGTTTCGCAACGCTCAAGCCCGGCATGACCCGGTACGGTCTCATGCTCGATGAGTCCGGCGTGATCATCGATGATGGCGTCATTGCCCGCGTCAGCGAGGACTGCTTCTACTTCACGACGACGACCGGCAACTCGGCAACGATCTATCGCGAACTCGGCCGGCTGGCAACGCAATGGCAGCTATCCCTCGGCATCGTCAATGCCACTGGCCACTATGCCGCGTTCAATCTCGCGGGACCGGACGCCCGCCGCGTGCTCGGCCCCCTCACTGACATCGATCTCGCCGCAGGCAGTTTTCCGTTCCTGGGTGTGCGGGAAGGCCGGGTCGCGGGTGTGAAGGCGAGACTGCTGCGCGTCGGCTTCGTCGGTGAACTGGGCTACGAGATTCATGTACCGGCAGAGTGCGCCGCGTCGCTCTGGGATGCGCTGCTGGCGGCAGGCAAGGATCACGGCATCCGCCCGTTTGGTGTGGAGGCGCAGCGGGTGCTGCGCCTGGAGAAAGGGCACCTGATTGTCGGGCAGGACACGGACGGGCTGACCGATCCGCTGCAGGCAGGGTGCGAATGGGCGATCAAGATGGACAAGCCATACTTCATCGGGCAGCGCAGCCTCAGGATCCTGGAGAAGAAGCCGCTCCGCCAGCAACTGGTGGGCTTCCGCCTTGACAGCGCCGGAACCCTGCCCAAGGAAGGTCACCTCGTACTGGACGGCAAGGAAATGGCCGGCCGTGTCACCAGCATTGCGCACTCGCCCACTGTGGATGCCGGCATTGGTCTCGCGATGGTGACGCCCGCCGTGGTGGCGCTAGGCTCGTTCCGCATCCGCGTGGAAAACCGGCTGGAGATCGGGGCAAC
>JANNNQ010000137.1:0-15008 GCA_031398625.1 Pseudomonadota bacterium | reverse complement strand
ATCCGGGCTCGCTGCTGGTCGCCAATACGTTCTCTTCCAGCGGTCTGTATGACTACGAATCGGTCACTTACCAGAAGGTGTTCGGCGAGTTCTACAACCTGAAGACCCAGAACCGCGTGATCATCGCCCGCATCGGCGAGTTGCCTTCCGTCGAACAGATCACTGCGAACAGCAAGCAGTTCGATGCTGCCTTCGCGGCACTGAACATGAAGTCGTCAGACGTCCTGCCGCTGTTCACGAAGCGCGTCGACTGGAACACCGGGGCACGCATCCTGACCGACCAGTACTCGCCCGCCAACCTGCTGAACGCGAGGTAGGAAAATTCAGATCTCGCCGACCCTCGAGCTCCCGGATGAAGCCATCACCCTGCGCTTCATCCGGTCCGGCGGTCCCGGAGGCCAGCACGTCAACAAGGTGGCAACCGCCGTGCAGCTGCGGCTGGATGTGAAGGCATGTCCCGGATTGGGTGCAGCGGTTCGTACCCGCCTTGCCACGCTCGCCGGCCGGCGCATGACGGACGAGCAGGTGCTGCTCATCACGGCTCAGCGGTTTCGAACCCAGGAACAGAACAAGCGCGATGCCCTCGCACGCCTGGCGGAGCTCGTGGAGCTGGCGTTGATCGTTCCCAAGGCGCGGAGGGCAACGCGGCCCACGAGGGCATCGAAGGAACGCCGCCTCGAAGGCAAGCAGCAACGATCCAACGTCAAGAAGCTGCGGAGCCGGATCGGGGAAGAATGATCGACCTCGCCGCTCAGCCCGGCAGCAGCAGCTCACGCACCGCGTGCAGATCGTCCATCACGGCGTGCCCGAGCGCCCGGAATTCCGGGGAGGGAGCCAGCAGGTCCGGCACCTGGATGACAGTCATGCCGGCGCCCAAGGCCGCCCGTACGCCATGTTCGGAATCCTCGAGTGCGAGGCAATGGGCAGGAGCCGCCCCCAGCTTGGCGGCAGCGCGAAGGTAAATGTCGGGATAAGGCTTGCTGCGCTCCACCTCGTCGCCCGCGGTAATGGCGGCGAAGTGCTGCAGGATGCCGGCATGGCCCAGCTTGGCCAAAGCCCTGGCAGACCCGGTCGAGGTGGCAACCGCGCACGGCACAGCGGCTGCGGCAAGCGCCTCCAGCAACTCAAGGGCACCGCTCTTGAGCGGCACCGCCCGGGCGTCATTGGCCGCTGAATGCACGATGTTCCACTGCCGGGTGAACTCCAGGTAGTCCACCGATGCAGGCAGGCCTTCACGCAGTACCCGTTCGCCTGCCGCCGCATTCGCCCCGATGCAGCGGGCGAACAGGTCGAAGCGATCCCCCAGGCCGAGTTGTGCGCAAACCTGGTTGAACGACTCGAGGGCCCTCCTCTCGGTGTCGAGGAGCAACCCGTCCATGTCGAAGATGACCGCCCGGAATCGACTCAGCTGCAAGGTGAATCCTGGAATCCCTGCCGCAAGTCGCGTTTATGCCGCAGGGACGTTATCTGCGTCCATCAACCAACCCGGATGGCAGCCGGGCCGTCGTTGCCAAAACGGACCCGCCTACGGCTCTCTCCCATACCTACTTCGCGCGGCCCTTGAAACCCTGCGCAAGCAGCGGGAGAGAGAGGAGCTCGGCGTTGCGGCCGTTCTCGAGCCGGATGCTGGCGACTGCGAAGAGGGTCTTCTTGTCGGCACCGCCAATGGCCGTTGCGATCACGCCGCGGGGGGTCGGAATCACGCCGAGATGCCTGCCATCCGGGGCGATGACATGGATTCCGGCCGCGCCCGTGACATAGATACGCCCTTCCGAATCCACCGTCATGCCGTCACCCCCACCGCCTTCCAGCGGGGCGAAGTCGCGCTGGTTCGCGAGCGCCCCGCTCGGCTGCACATCGAACGCCACCAGCATGGTCTGGTTCGTGACGTAGAGCGTCTTCTCATCGGGACTCAGGATCACGCCGTTGGTACGGAGGTTCTCCCCGTACCGCGTGACGACGCCCTTCGGATCGGCATGGAACAGCCCGCCCATCGTGAAGTACACGCCGCCCTTGCTGTCGGCCGTGATGTCATTGAGCACCCCGCCAATGCAGTCGAGCGTATCGCCATTGAGGGAGTTCGCGAGGATCCTGCGCTCCGGTGCCAGCTGCACGACGGCGGGATTCAGCATCCGCGATGCGACGAACACGGCGCCCTTCGTGTTGATCGACAGCGCGCCACCGGTATTGGTGTCCTTGTACACGACCGTGGCCTTGCCATCCGCGCCGATCCTGACGACCTGGCTCAGGTCATTCTGCGCGACCAGCACGCCACCATCGTCCGTCCCCACGATGCCGTCGGCGTTGTTGCCCAGCGTTTCCCAGACAGTCGTCCATCTGGACCCCGCGGCAACGACACCGGGAATCGCGGCAACCGTGTATTCACGCGGAGTGAGATTGCCAACAGTGGCCGGAGCGGGCGGTGGCGCGCCCGGGGTTGCACCCGGAGCCGCGGCAGGACGCGGAGGGGGCACCTTGCACTTCGCGATCGCGTCGGCATACCGGGCGTCCTGTGCCGCTTGCACGCCGGGACCCTGGCGGAGCGCGGGCGCCTGGGCAAAGGCAGCCGTTCCGCCGAGCAGGACCAGCATCACGACCAGCAGAGTTCTCGATTTCATCCGCTCTCCCTCAAAAGTCGGCAGCCAAACCTTGTCGAAAATCAAAAGCGGTAGCTCGCCTCGACGGCGATGCCGCGCGGCATGTCTACGAAGCCGTAATAGCTCCGCGCGACGAACAGGCGGTTCGCCAACGGCGTATCGCCGGAGTAGCCGACTACCGTTTCGTCAGTGAGATTGCGCCCCACCAGTGCGACTTCCCACTGGTTCTCCACGCCACCCAGCGCAATCCGCGCGTTGAGCTTCGTGTACGCATCCTGGATCGACTCCGGGTCGAGCGTCAGCGAAGTAAGGTACTCGTCGGAATACGTGAGGTCCGCAGCCAGCTTGAGGTCGAGACTCTGCCCAAGGGGCATGCTGTATTCAGCGCCCAGGACGCCCGTCAGCTCCGGGGCCAGCTGGTTGGTGAAGCCCCTGTAGTCGCAGTTACCCGCATTGGGTCCGGTAGTCGGCACCGTGAGGCCGAAGTAGCACTGGCCGAAGTAACTCGTCCACTCGAAGTCAAGATAGGCAATCGACCCCGTCAGCAGCAGTCCGCGCGTTGCCTGCCACCGGGCCTCGACCTCCACGCCCTTGATCTCGGCACTGCCATTGCCCACGTTGAAGCCGATGGCGCCATCGAAGGCGCTCGTCTGCAGGTCTTCGTAGTCGGTGAAGAAGATGTTGGCATTGAGTTCCGCTGCACTGCCGAGACCGGTCTTGATGCCCAGCTCGTAGGTCGTCGCCTTCTCGTCCTCGAACTCGAACGTACCGCTAGTCAGTGGCGTGCCGCCCGCAACCGGCGGCTTGTTGGACCGTGCATCGAAGCCTCCCGACTTGAAGCCGCGCGACCATGACAGGTACACCATCGCATCGTCCGTCAGGTCGTACTGGACGTTGATGAGCGGCGAAAAGCTGGACTCCGAGCGTTCACCGCTCACTGAATGGGGAACAATACCCAGCAAACTCGAGAACAGGCCCAACGCCGCAAGGGAAGTGATTGGCGGCCCACCAAATCCGGTTGTGAGCGTGGTGGTACGGCTCCCCTCCTTGTCCTCGTCAGACCAACGTCCGCCTGCAGTCAGCCGGAACGCATCGGTTACGTTCCAGGTGGCCTGCCCGAACACCGACCACAGTTCGCTGTCCTGTGAGAAAACACGCGGGTTGACGGCATTGCCCACCACTGCAGCCCCTGCACCGAATCTGGAGACCAGGACCGGAACCGCGAGGCTGGAAGGGGGCACATGCAGATAGTCCGTCTCGTCCAGCCCGTAGTCCTGGTAGAACACCCCGCCTATCCAGGACACCGTGCGATCCGTCGGCGAAGCAAAGCGGATTTCCTGGCTGAGCTGATCGTAGTCCTCCTCAACGCCTGCATTGAAAACGGTAGCGCCAACGAAATCGCAGTCACATAGCTCGTCCAGTTCGTAGGTGCTGTAACCAGTAGTCGATGTCAGCGTGATTCCGTTTCCAAACTCATAGTTGATCGTCAGGCCCGTTTCAAAGTTCGAGAGATCACTTGAATCACCCTGTGAAGACCGGCGGAAATCGATGATGTTGTCACGGGCGGTGGCGTTCTGCCCCTGTGGCAACGCAGGCGTGCCCCCCATGATCTGGCTGTAAGTCAGCCCGGCCAGCGTACCGGTGGCAATGGGCGTCTCGCCGAAGATCTCGACCTGCCGGCCCGTCACGTCGTAACTGCCACCCTCGATGCGCAGTGCGAAATCGAGGGCATCGGAGGCTTGCCATGCAAGGGTCAGGCGACCTGCGAATTCCTCGCGCTGCGGTTCGTCGCGGTTCAGCGTGAGGTTGTCGACATAGCCATCGGCCTCGCGATAGTGAACGGCGAGGCGTGCGCCGAAGCTGTCCGTCACCGGGCCAGACAGCATCGCTGAACCCACCGTATCGTTGTTCTCGAAATCGTTCGAGACGCGCACCGCTCCTTCAAGCCGGTCGCCCGGACGCGCGCTCACCATGTTCACCGCACCCGCCACGGCATTCTTGCCGAACAGGATGGGTTGGGGGCCGCGCAGCACTTCGATGCGCGAGAGATCCAGGAACGGCATGCGCGACTGGTGGCCGCGGCCGCGATAGATGCCATCGGCGTAGATGCTGACCGACTGTTCGAAACCCTGGTTGAGACCCGAACCGATGCCGCGGATGTAGATGTTGTTCGCGATGCCGGTTTCAGTCATCTGCAGGTTGGGCACATACGCCTTCAGGTCGTCCAGGCGGATGATGCCGGAGTCGGCAAGTTTCTCGCCGCCCACCGCCATGACCGACAGTGGCACGTCCTGCAGCGATTCCTCGCGCTTCTGCGCGGTGACCACGATCTCATCGAGCACCACGGCTTCCTGGGCCACGGCCGGCGGCACCGCCAGGGTCCCGAGGGCAGAGGCGAGCACAGGCAGTGCACTCCGCGCATGGAGCGCAGCGCGTACGGCACGAGCGATTGAGCCGGTCATGGATTTTCCCCCAACGGTTTTGTTCTGGAATCCATTCTGCGCCACCCGACGCGGCCACTTCAACACGAAAGCAACGGGAAAAACCGGCTTTCCTGCGCATATTGCAGCGCAACTGCCCTGCTTCAGAGCGCCACCGCCAGACCGAAGCGGAACTGGGAATCCAGCTTGCGGTTGTAGTCGAGCAGGCTTTCGCCATGGCCGGAGAAGTACTGCAGCAGCAGCCAGCCGGTGAGATCGCCGCCGCTCAGTCGCGAGAGCGGATACGAGACATTGAATTCCACGCTGCCGTAGTCGCTCGCGCTGCCTTTGCGCAAGATCGCCCAGGCATCCCAGCCGCTCTTCCTGCCGAAGCCCACGAGCAAGTCCGTATGGCCCCGATAGTCGGCGATATCCTGATTCTCGTCGTTGTCCAGGTAGCCGTAGAACAGGGGGGCGAGGTACAGGCGCTGCCCTTCGGGATCCCCCAGCGTGAGCGTGGGGCGTGCGTAGAGGATGTTGATGCTGCGTGAATCGAGCCCGTCCTTGCCGTTGCTTTCGTGGCCGAAGCCCCCCTCCACACCCAGCCGGATCCGGCCGTCAGCCACGCGTCCGAGGTCGAGGTTCGAATAGAAGAAGCGTGGCCGGTAGCTGGAATCGCGGAACGGCTTCGACAGGTCGTCCAGTTCCCAGAGCGAGGTCTGCGAATAGCTGAAGTAGAGATCGTCGAGCCAGGGGAGACGGCGGGCGAGGGCGCCGTTGCCGTCGAACATCCGGTAGCGAAGGCTGATCTGGAACTTCGCGTTCAGACCGCCGTCGCCTCCCACGATGAAATAGACGGGCTCGTAGAGCGACACACCCAGGGGCGGCGGTTTGTCGACCAGTTCGTTGGTCGCCATGACGCTGCCACTCGCCGGAGGAACAGCCGCAACCCCGGCGCGCGGCTCCACCGTGATCAGCAGCGGATTGCCCGCAAATCCCGTCATCGACAGCGTGGCGTTTCCCGTCGAGGCCGGCGGAACCGTGCCGCGCAACACCACGCGCCGGAAGCCGCCGGGCGCAACCGTCAGGGGTCCCCTCTCTCCGGGAAAGAATTCGACGATGGCGGCCGAGGGCCCGGTATCCATGCGCATGTGGACTTCGGCAGGCAGCTGGACCAGCAACGGCTCGCTGCCGGGATTCGTGACCAGCAGCGAGACTTCGATGTCTTCGCCTGCCTGCACGTACGGCGTCGCCGTCGACAGCACATAGTCGGCGCGGGCTTCCGCCGCCAGCAGCCCGCAAAGCAGGAAGATCCCCGCTGCCCGGCCATTCTTCCTGCGGGTCATGTGTCCTGTCTCCATGGTCAGCCTGGATCTCCCCGGCGTGATTCCGTCAGGCATGGGTCACCTGCAACACGCTGTTGCGGATCTGCTCGTGCAGCACGAGCTGGGCATCGGCAGCCACCGCCACGAACATCTCGGTGTAGGTGAGGCGGCCTTCCGGATTCACGCCGAGCACGTTGCGGGCGCGCAGCAGGTCGATGAAATTCTTGAACAGCGTCTTGTCGAAAAACTCGGGGGAGTTCAGCTCGTAAAGCAGCGACATGCGGCTCGCCATGAGGCGGCACTGGTTCTCGAGTGCCTCCTGCGTGATGCGCCCGCTGCCGGTCTTGAGCAGCAGGGCGATGACCAGGTAGTAGCGTTCGATGATCGGCACGCTGCTCTGCGCGAGCAACGACAGCTGCACCGCCTCGATCGAACCCACGGGAGGACGGCGCCACTGCGTTCCGTTCTCGATCGTCTCCAGCAGGCCGTGATTGGCCAGGTCGTCCAGGATCTCGCGGACCACAGCGTGGATCTCGCTCTCTTCCCAGCGGAGGAACAGTTCGTCACGCACATACGGGTAGATTCGCCACGCGAGCCGCTGGATGTCCTCGGTGCGCAGGGTGCGATTGTTGAGGAAGCAGGAGGCGATCAGCGACGGCATGACGAGCAGGTGCAAGGCGTTGTTGCGGAAGTAGGTCATGAGCACGGCATTTTCTTCCGTCATGCCCACGACATCGCCCAGCGGATGCCTGGTGCGCGTAAGGATGTTCATGCTTTCGCCATACAGCACCATCGAAGCACCATCCATGGCGGTGATATGCACAAGCGGCGAATACGGCGCGTGACGCAACAACGACGCGTAAAGCTCCACCTGCCGTACAAGGTCGCCTTCCGGCATGCTCTGCTTCGGCATCGACAGCAGCGCAAGCGCGATCAGGTTGACTGGCGTCGCGCAGGCCGCAGAATTGATGTTCGTCATGATGCGCATGGCCAGCTCGTCGACGGCGCGGCCGAGCCATGCGGGACGTTCTTCCCGCTCCAGCGGCTCACGCTGCCAGCCCGGCGCATGGCGCAAGAGGATGTCATCGAACCGCAGCGGTTCGCCAAGGCTCACGTGCACCTTCCCGAACCGGGAGCGCAAGTGTGGCAGCACTTTCAGCATGCCGGCAACCGTTTCCTTCTGCTTCGGCCGGCCGGACAACTCGCCAATGTAGGTTTTACCTTCCACCAGGCGCTCGTAACCGAAATACACTGGCACGAACACCAGCGGGCGGCGGGGATGCTTGAGGTAGCTGCGCACTGTCATCGACAGCATGCCGGTCTTCGGCTGCAGCAACCGCCCGGTGCGGCTGCGGCCCCCTTCCACGAAGTACTCGAGCGCATGCCCGCGGGCCATCATCTGCCCCAGGTACTGCATGAATACCATCGTGTAGAGCGTGCTGCCGCGGAAACTGCGGCGGAGAAAGAACGCTCCGCCACGGCGCAGGAATGACCCGACGACCGGCATGTTGAGGTTGATGCCCGCTGCAATGTGCGGTAGTGCATAGCCCTGGTCGTAGATCACGTACGACAGGAGCAGGTAGTCCATGTGGCTGCGATGGCACGGGACGTAGATGATCTCGTTGCCCTCGGCCACGGATTGCAGCCGGTCGAGATTGTGGAACTCGACACCGTCGTACAACCGGTTCCACAGCCGCGACAGGGCTCGCGACATGAGGCTCACGAAGCCGTGGGAATAGTTGGCGGCGATTTCGTCCGCGCAGGCCTTGGCTTCCAGCAGGGCTTCCCGCCGTGTCAGGCCTTTCTCCTGCATGGTCTCGACAACCGCCTGCCTGACCGCCCGGGTCTTCAACACCTGCGCAACGATCGTGCGGCGATGGGAGAGGTCAGGTCCGATGGTGGCTCCACGCTGGTTGCGCAGCAGCGTCCGCAGGGTGCGTGCGAGCCGGCGTACTGCCCTTGCCGCTGCGGTTCCATCGTGCACGCTGGCCCGCAGTGACAGCGGCTCGCCAAACTGGATGAGCAGGTTGCGGCCGTTGATGATCACCGAGAACAGGCGGCGAAAGCGGCCCGCCAGATCCCAGGTTTCCGCAAACAGCAGCCGGAACCAGGAACGCTCCTTCGGGGGCGCTCGGCCCCAGAACACGTTGACCGGCACAAGATCGACATCGAACCCGGTGCTGGCATTTGCCGCATTGACGAGCTGGCGCAACTGCTCCGGGGTGCGGCTGTCGATGCGATCACCAAAAAAGCCGGCGCGCCGTTCGAGGCACACCAGCGAACGGTCCGTCACGGGCTGGCTGGCTGCCGGATCGATGATGGGCGCAGACGGGCGCGGCAATCCCAGCGCGAGGCAGGCCTGTTGCAGCACGACCATGTCGGCCACACCGCGGGTCTCGAGCACATAGCAGACGGGCCGGCCGCTGCGCGTGATGAGCTGCCGGCTGTCTTCGGGGAGCACCCGCGGCCGCGCCCACAGCGCGATGATCTTGCGCACGATGCCAAGCCATAACCGGCTGAGCGCAGCGCCACCGGGCACGGAACTCATGAAGCGCTTGCGAGCACAGACCGGGTCAAGGACGACGGCCTGAAAGTGCAAAGGCAGGGACAGGCTGTTGCATCAGCCTGTCACGGATTTCCGCTGGCGCCTTCGGACCGCTGGATGGCCTCGTCGAGATCGCGCTTCTGCTGCTGCGTGATGTCCTCCACCGCGCGCGCCCGGTCCATCGTTCCGACGGCATCGCCAAAGACCGTTTCCTGCACGGGTGGTGGCGGCGGTTCAGGAGTGTCTCCGCAACCGGCCAGCAGGCCGGCGATCACTGCCGCGGAAGTCATTTCAGCTCGGAGGGTCATGGCAACTCCCGTGCGACGTGCAGGCTCCAATGGCTTGATGCAGAAGTCCGTCTGTGCCCTTCGCATCTGGAGCCAGCGAAAAACGTGGCTTTCACCGGCTCCCGGTCAGACATACTTGTCCATCTGGATCAGGAAGTACTCGAAGAAGTAGTTGATGTCGCGGATGTTGTCGACCATCCGGTGATCCGAATCGATGACATGCAGCATGGCCTTGTGCTCGCGTGCATACCGGAAACTGTTCTCCACCGGCACGATGTCATCGCGCCAGCCGTGCACGATCGTGATCGGGCAGTTCGCCGGCTTCGGCGTGTGCTGCTCGAAGCCCGGCATGTAAAAGGCGGGTGCGAGCAGGAACATCCCCCGGGCCTGCAGCAGCGACGAAGCGGCTGCCGACACATGGCCCCCCAGACTCGACCCCACCAGCACGAGCGAGCCGCGGAGCTCCTTGCAGTACGACAGCAACCGGGTCACGCGGTCCTGGGGATTCTCGAGGCCCCGGTAGTCGACCGACTCGACCTGGAAGCCCTCGTTGCGCGCGAGCTCCGCCATGGCGGCAATCTTGTTGCCCCAGGGCTCGCCGTCTTTCCCGTGCGAGAACACGACGTATCGTTCGCTCATGCGGTCATCCTGCGGCTGGTCATCGTGCGCGGCATATTACAGGGCAAAGCCGGCTGCTTTGCATTTCCCCCTTCATCCGCGCGCCGGTCCCCAGAGCGATTCGTCCAGGTCGCGGGTGTCTGGCCAGCCGAACTGCCTGAGATCGACACGCCCCCTCACGAACCTCACGCCTTCTGCCCGCAGCTTCGATCGCTGGCGCTCGTAAGGCGGGCTGCCCTCGGGAAAAGAAATGTGGCCGCCTGCATTGATGATGCGAAACCACGGCAGGCGCGAGCTTGCGGGCTGATTCCGGAGCACCGTACCCACGAGCCGGGCCCGGCCGGGCAGACCCGCCACCGCGGCGATACCGCCATAGGTCGCCACCCGGCCGCGAGGCACGCGCGCAATCGCGGCACAGATGCGGCTCTCCGCCTCCTCCGCGCCAACAGGAGAAGCCGCCTGCTTCATGGCGGCGTTTCCGGCGCGGCGGGAGCGGCCGGCTGGGTCCGATCGGCACGGTCGGGATCACGACGCCGCTCGCCCCCGGTGAGGGCAATGCCCAGCGCGGCGACGAACGGCAGGGCGCGCTCGAGGAAATCGCCGGGTGCGTTCGGCAACAGATGGAGGAGCAGTGTCAGCATGAAACCCGCCCACATGGAACCGGCCATGGAGCCAGGCCGCACCCGCTTGCCAGCCAGGCGAACCAGCAGCAAGGGACCGAACGCAGAGCCGAGCAGTGTCCATGCCAGCACCAGCCGCTCGATCGACGGCTCGGGAACGGACAGCGCGACCGCCGCGAGCAGTGCGCCGGACAGCACCACCGCCGGCTTGGGCCAGTCGAGGGAAGGCCGCAGCGGCCGGTGGTGGAGATCGACGGAAACCGCGGCTGCCATCGCAAGCAATCCGCTTTCGAGGCTGCCGACCGCCCCCGCCAGGAACGCGGCCGTGATGAGGGCAGCGATGGCTGCCGGCAACACTTCAGCTACCAGTGGCAGGAGCACGTCGCTGCCGGCTGCCGTTGCCGGCAGGACAAGCCGGGCTGTCCAGCCGCAGACGAGCAGCGACACCGTGATCAGTGCCATCCACAAGAGCGCCATGCGCCAGGCCTGGTCACGAGCCGGAGTGTCCGCATAGGTCATTAGCCGGGTGATCACCTGCGGCTGGCCATACGGGGCGAGGCTCAGCACCAGTGTGCCTAGGACGAAGGTCAGCGCCAGAACCGGCGCCTGTTCTCCCGTCCACAGCCCGACGTCCACCGGCAGGGCCTTGAGGTTCTCCCACACGGGCGCCCAGCCGCCTGCCGCGACAAGCCCGGCTACGGCCGTGACCACCGCAGCAACGAACAGCAGGAGCGAACGAAGACTGTCATTGCGACAGATGCCGGGGTAACCGCCGACCAGCGCCGATAGCGTGGCGACCGACAGGGCCGCAAGCATGGCTGCCGTGGGACCCAGCGGCAGGAAGCGCGCCAGCTGTGCGCCCAGCATCGGCAGCCACGCAGCCATGCCGATCAGCAACGCCAGGAAGAAGATCAGCACCGTGGAGAGCATCACCGGACCACGCATCCGCGACCCCGCATCGCCCGTGAGCAACGGCAACAGGCCGCCGCTGCTCCGCTCCACTGCCAGCTGGTGCACGCGCGGCGCAACGAAAAACCAGCCGATCGAGTGTCCGGCCAGCACGGCAACGAGTACCCAGATGGCAGCGAAGCCCCAGGCGAAGGCGGCGGCGGCGATACCGGCCAGCAACCAGGGAGGCAGGGCATTGATGGCCTGGCTCAAGCCCGCCTGCCAGGCAGGCAGCGCCCGGTTCGCCAGGAAGTAGTCGCGGGCTGCCAGGATCCGGCTGCCTGCGCGCCACGCCAGCCCGAAGAACACAGCGGCGAACGCCACGAGCAGGAACAACATGACCTAGCCGGTCCAGCCCGGTAGCGGGGTACCAAGCCCCTGCGGCACGTACACGACGACGTCACGCGGCGGTTCATCGGGTTCGGGGACCCGGAAGGAATCGAACGGGTTGACCGCGATCGGCTTGACCGTACTGCCGTTCGGGCCGTGCGTCACCAGGTAACTGTGGTACTCGCCGGGACGCGAGGCGGCGAAGCCGACGAGGATGTTCACCAGCCCGAGGATCGCCTCGTTTTCCGTGTTGACGCGTTCGTCGGTGATCACGAACCAGGCCTTGCCTGGCGACGCACCCGGGAAGGCTGCGTTCGATTCAAGCTCGCGCAGGAAGGTGCTCACCTGCCGCCGGACACGTCGCCACGCTTGCGGGTCGGCGTGCTGCATGACGATCCAGCGGGTCCCGCGCTCGATGCTGTTGAGAATGAACAGCCCGAACCGGCGCGCACCGATGTAGCCCCAGTCGGCAGCGGCATTGGAACCGCCCGCCAGCGTCCGCGGCACGAGTCGTACCGGACCTGCTGTCCGGATGGCCTGGAGGGCGTTGATACCGTTCGCGGCCAGTCGCCAGCGATCGCTGAGCGTCACGTTGCAGGCAAGCCGGGTCCCGGACCGCAGCAGCAACTCCGGTTCCGGAGCCCGTGTCTCCCAGACGGGCCGCTGTTCCTGGGCGCGCGCCAGCATGCCGGCCACCGCTCCGCCGTTGCCGAAGACCTCGGCCGTGCCGCGCAACCGATCGGTGTTCAGGAGGCGCGGAAAAAACATGCAGGCATCGGCGCTCGAAAAATTGAGTTCACGCTGGCCGCGCAAGGCGTGGTCGACGCTGGTCCACTTCGCGGGCGGATCCACGATCAGGAGCGCCCGTCGCTCGCGGCAATAGCGGGCCGCGACAACCAGGCTGCTCGGTCCGATGTCCTCGTCGCGGGAAAGCGGTGGAATGTGGACGAAATCGAGATGCGCCACCGCGTTGAGCGCAAACAGGCCGGTGCCCTGCCGGGCCGAACCGATGACGTCGTAGTCGGTCACGGGAACGCCATCGCTGCCGTCCGGATTCGAACTCACGTAGCCCGCGGCTTGACCTCCCCGTCCCTGGTTCGACGTGGCGTCGGGACGATCCGCCGGCACGCGCCCGCGAACCCGGACCAGGCGCGACTCCAGCAGCGCGAGCGCCACGAAGCGTGCGGCCGCAGGGCTGGTCGAAAGGCCGCGGAAGATTTCCTGCGCATCGATCCGTTCGGATCCCGGCGCCCGCAAACGCTGGATCACGAGATTGAAACGGTCTTCCTCGTTGTCGCCGATATTGTCGTAATCGACCGCGGCGCGGAGGAACTCCCGGGAGCCGGGTGACAGCGCAGCCAGCGTGAGCGTGTCCTTGCCGCAGGAGAGCGAGAGCGTGGGCGGCGTACCGCCATTGACGATTCTCACGATGACGGCCTGCCGGCCGCCGTGCTCGAAGAACTGCTCCACTGCGTACGACAGCGGGCTCGGCTGCCACAACCCGCCGAACAGCTGCTGGAAGTCCGCGCAGCTGCTCACGGTGACGGGAACGTTGACCGGGCCGCGAAGGGCTCTACCCACGAAGGCAGTGATCGCGGAAGCGACCCTTGCAATGGGCTGCTCGGCCAGAGGAATTTCGTCGATCTGGATACCTGGAGTCATGGGCTCAGGCATCGGGTAGGTTTAGCCGGCAGCTTTCTGCTTGGGGTGCGCCTGCTGGCGCTCCTGTCGGCGCTGCTCGTCTTCCTCACGCGCGCGCCGAGCGTCCTCGCGGCGGCGCTCTATTTCCTCGAGCATGATCTTGAGCCATTCGGTGGGCATGGGATACGGTTCGCGCGTGGTGAGGGCGCGCGCAGTTTAGCAGCTCGGCGGCCTGGTTACGCTCGTTTGCTATGACTCGCGGTCGGGAGGGTGTTCCCGAAAACGACGCAAGAACATCCCTGTAGACACCGGGCTCGACTCCTGTCTCGCACGGTTTGGGGAACACCCTCCCGACCACAAGTCTTCGCAGCTCTTCCGGCCTTCCTGCCGGAAGCAGAATGCTACTGTCTATCCGACTTCAGGCACCAAGGTATCTGGTCGACAAGCGCCTCTCCCGGACCTGGCTGCCGACGACTTCCACCCGGTAAGCGGCCGCGGCCTTTCTCGAAGCGACTGCTTCAACCAGTTCATTTCCGCGGAAATGTAGTGCAGCGCCATCGTCTGCCGCGTAACCGGCGGGCAAACCATTTTCGATGGCCTTGTGATACTCGACGCGACGGTCCTTTTCGCCATCATAGTGGGGGCAGGCACTTCCCTTCAGAAATCCCAACCCATCGCCAAGGGCAGCGAGTTTGCCGAACGAGTCGGTCAAGCCGTCTTCGAACCAGCAGATCATTCCTGCGCTGACGCCACAAAGAATCGCTCCTCGGGTCCACGCGGAACGAAGGATTCGATCCAATCCTTGCAGTCGCCACATGGCGAGGAGATTGGCTGTATTTCCACCTCCCACGTAAATGACGTCCTGATCCGCCAGGAAGTCTTCAATGTCCGTTGTGTGGGCAGGCCGCCTGGGAAGCGAAGTGGGGTCAAACAGCGTCAGGTCAGTCGGCAGCGCGCGGCCACTGAATGCCCGATAGAACCTCACGAGGTAGGCTGCGGAATCCGCGCTTGCTGTTGGCACGAAACAAATCCTGGGCGAGGCTCGCGAAGCCAATGACAGGATGAACTCATCCAGCAGGGGATTATCCGGCTCCATGGAAAAGCCGCCGCCACCCATTGCCACAATTTGACCGCTGATCATAGCCATGAGAACGAATCACCGAAGGATTACGCTGGCTGGAAAACTATGCCTGCAAGAATAGCTTACGGGTGAAGTGCCTCGGGATTCGGTGAATAGAGGTCAATGAGACCCAGGGAAAGTGATGCGGCGCGAATTGCGAATTGCGTATAGCGCCACGTTTGTCCGAACCGCCGGGAGCAATCGGTACCGGACTTGCCATTCTGGCTATACGAATGGCCCGATTGGCAAGTCCGGCACCGGGATTCTCACCATCTCGGCACGGGACACACATCTCCCACTCAAGATGCCGGATATACGACTGCAACCGATCTCCTGAAAGCCAAACATCGATCAGTCTCTACTTGCGGGGGGAGTCCGTATAGGGGTTGTTAGGCGGCACTGACAAGAGTCTTACTCATGTTAGAGCACCTAAGCTCTGATCCATCGGTGAGATACTGAGTCGCCAACGCTATAAACCTGTAGCCAGCCGTTGAGTAGAACTCCCTAGCATTGTGCGAAGCCAATAATGTGGCTTCGGTGGCCCCGGCCCGTCGTAT
>JANNNQ010000118.1:0-16469 GCA_031398625.1 Pseudomonadota bacterium | reverse complement strand
GCGCTGCCGTGGCGGCGACGCCGCCGCCGAACATCACCACCGTCGACATGTCGGGCTACCCGACGGTTCGCGCGACGGTCGTGACGCCGACCCTGGCGAAGCAGGCGCCGCGGTTGCGCGAGAACGGCCGTCCCGTGATCGGCGCCCAGGCGACCAACCTCGCCAGCGAGAAGAGCGTCGTCCTCGCGGTCGACCGCTCCCAGTCCATGCTCGGCCAGGCGATCAACGATGCGTCCGCCGCAGCCCGCCAGTTCGTCCGCACCAAGCCGTCGGGCGACCGGATCGCGGTCGTCGCGGTCGGGAAGCGGGCGATCCAGCTGACGCAGTTCTCCGCGTCGGCGGCCGAGGCGGATGCCGCGCTGCGGACGATCGAGGTCGACAAGGTTCGCGGTACCGCCCTCTACGACTCCGTCGTGCTCTCCGTCGAGGCCCTCGCCGGCGACCGCAGCGGGGCGCGGATCCTCGTCCTCCTGACCGACGGCCAGGAGGTCTCGAGCGACGTCTCGTTGCACCAGGCGATCGCCGCCGCGCGCAACGCGAACGTCACCGTCTATCCGATCGGAATCGAGAGCCCGAGCTTCCGGCAAGCGCCGCTCGAGCGCCTGGCCCGGGAGACCGGAGGCCGCTACCAGGGTGCCGCCGGCACCGCTGCGCTCCATGCGATCTACGCGTCGCTGGCCCAGGAGCTCCGTCGCACCTGGCACGTCTCGTACGTGACCTCCGCCCGACCGGGCGAGCAGGTCACGCTCACCTCGGGCGGCGCAGAGGCCGTCGCCAGGGCGCCCGGAGCCCGCGCGGGCAGCCAGGGCTCGAGCATCCCGGACTCGCTGCTCCAGGCCGGCCCGGTCTTCGTGGCCACCTTCGTCGGGGTCTGCGCCCTGCTCGGTGGGATCTTCCTGCTGCGCGCGCCCGTCGGCGCACGGCTGAAGCGGCAGATCCAGCCGCACCTTGGGGAGAACGACACGAAGAGCAAGCGCGGGCCGGTGCAGGAGCGCTTCGCGACCGCGTCGTCGCTCCTCCGGATGACCGAGAACGCCTTCGGCAACCTGAAGGTGTGGCACAAGCTGCACCGGCTGCTCGAGCGTGCCGACCTGCCGCTGCGGACCGCGGAGCTCGCGTTCCTCGCCGGCGGCGCAGGGCTGCTCGGGGCGCTCGCCGCCCTGGCGTTCGGCGGCGGCTTCTTCGTGACCTTCATCGGCTTCGCACTCGGCTTCGCAATCCCGATCGGCTTCGTGGCCGTCAAGGCGAAGCGGCGGCTGACGTCGCTCGAGGATCAGCTGCCCGACCTCCTGATCACGCTCGCGGCCTCGCTGAAGGCTGGGCACAGCTTCCGGCAAGGGATCCAGGCCGTGGTCGACGAGGGTCAGGAGCCCGCGAGCAAGGAGTTCAACCGCGTCCTCACCGAGACCCGCCTGGGCCGGCCCATGGACGCAGCGCTCGGCGACATGGCCGAACGGGTCGGCTCCAAGAACCTCTCGTTCGTGGTCACCGCGGTCACGATCCAGCGCCAGGTCGGAGGCAGCCTCGCCGGCATCTTCGACATGGTCGCGGACGCGGTTCGCCAGCGGCAGCAGTTCGCGCGCAAGATCCGCTCGTCGCGCCCAGAACGCGGACGTCAATTCGACCGTTCCCGTCATTCCTGCAGGTGCGCGCTGATTCCTGCAGGCCGGGCACTGCACCCGACCGGGGTCGCAAGATACTGCTCGAAAAAGTGCGTTTCCGGCCCTTATCCGCGTCCACCCATTTAAGGTAGTGTTGGCATCCTTTTTCGAACCCCAAGTCAGACAGGCAGCAGCGGCAAGATGAGCAAGCGGTGGAATGTAGCGGTGGTCGGGGCGACTGGCCTCGTGGGCGGCACGATGCTGTCCATCCTTGAAGAAAGGAAGTTTCCGGTCAACGAGCTGTTCCCGCTCGCGAGTGCCCGTTCGGTCGGGAAAACCATCAGGTTTGCCGGTCGTGACTACCCGGTCCTTGATATCGCGACCTTTGATTTTTCGCGGGCCCAGATCGGCTTGTTCTCTGCCGGCTCCAGCGTGTCCGCGGAATATGCCCCGAAGGCCGGCGCAGCCGGGTGCGTGGTCGTCGACAACACCTCCCAGTTCCGCTACCAGGACGACATCCCGCTGGTCGTGACGGAGGTCAATCCGCATGCCATCGCCGGCTATCGTCTACACAACATCATCGCGAATCCGAACTGCTCGACGATGCAGATGCTGGTGGCTTTGAAGCCCCTGCATGACGCCGCGGGCATCGAGCGCATCAATGTCGCGACCTACCAGTCGGTCTCCGGCGGGGGCGCCAAGGCCATGAACGAGCTCGCCGAGCAGACAGCCGCGTTGGCAGCCGGTCGCCCGGTCACCCCCAGGGTGATCGCGAAGCAGATTGCCTATAACTGCGTGCCGCAGATCGATGTCTTCCTGGACAACGGCTATACCAAGGAAGAAATGAAGATGTTCTGGGAAACCCGGAAGATCCTCGAAGACAATTCCATCCGGGTGAATGCAACCGCAGTCCGGGTACCGGTGTTCGTCGGTCACTCCGAGGCGGTTCATATCGAGACCCGCCGCAAGCTCGGCGCCGCCGAGGCAAGGGAGTTGCTGTCAAAGGCCCCCGGGGTCGTGGTCATCGACGAACGCAAGTCGGGGGGGTATCCGACCGCGGTGACGGAAGGGGCGGGCCGGGATCCGGTCTTCGTCGGCCGCATCCGGGAAGACATCAGTCACGAGCGGGGTCTCGATCTCTGGATCGTTGCCGACAACGTCCGCAAAGGGGCGGCGCTCAATAGTGTGCAAATAGCCGAAGTTTTGGTGAAAGATTACTTGTAAGCTATAGTTGCGCGCGACAAGTCAAGAAACACGTGAGCATCCTGAAGACCCAAGGTCCGCGAGCCATTTAGTGCCGCCGATCACCCGTAAACAGGACTTCTTCGCAGGCCATTTGAGATTGCCGCAGTTCCGGGAGAGCTGATGAGAAAGAACATCCCACGCCTCCTGTTGATGGGCGCTTTGCTGTCTCCGACGGCCTCCTATGCCCTCGGACTTGGGGATATCCGCCTCAACTCGGCGCTCAACCAGCCGTTCGATGCCGAGATCGACCTGTTGTCCGCGACCAGCGAGGAGCTGTCATCCCTCCAGGTAGGTCTGGCCAACAACGAGACCTTTTCGCGTTATGGCCTGGAGCGTCCTGCCTATCTCACGAACTTCGCTTTCCGCGTTACCCGTGCCGCCGACGGCCGGACGGTACTCCGGATTACCTCCGCGCCATCGGTAACCGAACCCTTCGTTACCTTGCTGGTGGAAGCAAGCTGGTCGCGTGGCCGTCTGCTCCGTGAATACACCGTCCTCCTTGATCCGCCGGTCTTCGCCCCGGGCCAGGCTGCCGCGGCTCCTGCTCCGGTGACAGCACCCCTCGCCGGTGCGCCGAGTGAAGGAGTCATCGAGCGTCCGCAGGCACCCGTCGAACAGGCCGCACCGCCTCCGTTGCCCGCAGCTGCGCCGGCACCTGCAACCCCGGAAATCGGCGACACGTACCGGGTCGAGCGCAACGATACCCTTTGGAATATCGCCAGTCGCATCCGTCCGGGCTCCATCCGGGTCGTCAACCAGACGATGATCGCCTTGTATCGGGCAAACCCGGAAGCGTTCGACGGCAACATCAACCAGTTGCGCGCCGGCAGCCTCCTGCGGGTTCCCGTCGCGGGTGAGATTGAAAGCATCGCCCAGAGCGAGGCAGCTGCCGAAGTGGCCGAGCAGTATCGAAACTGGCGCGGCGCGGCGGCGGCTGCAACCGACGAAGGTGGCCGGCTGCGCCTGGTCACGCCCACCGACACCGGGGTTGCGCCGGTGACCGCTCCGGCCACGCCGCCGGCGGGCAACACGGCCCTCCAGCAGCAGGTTGCGACGCTCGAAGGCCAGCTTGCGGAGGCCCAGCGTCTGCTCGACCTGCGCAATGCGGAGCTGGCTGAGATGCAGCGCCGCCTGGGCGCTGACGGCATTACTCCGGGCCCGGCCGAACCCGTTGCCCCCGTTCCTGTGGAGCCTGTAGCCGAAGCCCCTCCGGTTGCAGAGGATCCTGCAGCGGAAGCCCCTGTCGTTGAGCCCCCTGCTGCCACGCCACCTGCACCGACTCCTGCGGCAGCCGAGCCCCCTGCGCCCTCGTTGCTCGACAGGCTGGGTGAGTACTGGTGGGCACTGGCCGGTCTCGGCGTTGTCCTGCTGGCCGGACTCGCTCTCTTCTTCCGCAATCGCCGTGCGGTCGATATCGACGAAGCCGTCGAGACGATGACCCCTTCCGACTTCGGTTCCAGGAAGCGGACCGCACCGCAGTCAGCGAAGACCGGGGCCCGTGAGGAATCCTTCCTGGTAGAGGAAGGCGACGACGCAGATGACACGGCAGAGATCCAGTCGGTCAAGAAGCCCATAGCGCCGTTTGCGGCGAGAGTGCCCGAAGCGGCAGCGCTCGCGAAGGTGGCTGACGATACGCTGAGCAGCGAGACCGCCGTGCACTTCGACCAGCAGGATGCGCTGGCGGAGGCCGACTTCCACATGGCGTACGGTCTGTACGACCAGGCCGCTGATCTCGTGAAGATCGCCATTGAACGGGAACCCGCTCGTCGCGAACTCAGGCTCAAGCTGCTTGAGATCTATTTCGTCTGGGGCAACAAGGATCTCTTCCTCGACAGCGCCCGGCACCTCTACCAGACACGTGACGCAGCCGAAGCCGGTGAGTGGGACAAGATCCTCATCATGGGCCGGCAGATCAGCCCCGAGGACCCCATGTTCCAGGGCGGGGGCGGGCTGTCCCGCTCGACCGACGTGGTCGATCTCAACCTCGAAGGCGGCGAGAACCGGGTTGACGTTGACCTGTTCGGGCCTGCCGGGGGCGAGGAAGGCAAACTGGATCTCGAATTCGGCGCCGACGGCCGCAGGGAAAAGTCGATCAACGATTCCGGCATCGACTTCCTGCTGGATGAACCACGTCGTGGCGTTGACGAAGAGCCGACCCGCGAGCTCGATGCGGGTGCCCGCACGCAGGAAACGCCCACCATCGAATCGCCCTATCTCGGCGATCGTTCCTCGCAGACGATCCGCGAGCAGGTGGATACGCAGGAGATCACCAAGATCGCTGGCGCCGTCGACCAGACCGCCGAGCTCTCGCTTGATGACCTCGGGCTCGATGTCAGTTCATTCGAAGCGACCGGATCGCCGCTCGACACGGACGCAGTTGAAGAGACCGGTGAGCGGGAAGCCGCCCGCTTCGATCTGGACGAAGTGGCGGATGAAGACGCAACCCGGCTGGCCGATCACTCCTTCCTCGGCAGCTTCGACCGGACGGTGGAGACTCCCCGCCCGGATGGCGAGGACGTGGGTACCGGCACCGTCGTGATCAGTGAATCCGAAGGTGACACCATCGAGCGCCCGCGAACGGACGTGAACGCGACTGCCCGCATGAAGGCAGTGGATTTCGACCTCGACATGCTCTCTGGCGAGGTTTCCGCCCCTGAGGGCGACACCGTCAAGCACAAAGGCCGGCGGGCTGCGGCACTCGATGATTTCTCGGATGACGTTTTCGGTGCTGACCGTACCGCGCAGGTGCCAGCCATCGATCTGGATCTGGACGTCGGCAACACCGCTGACGATCTCGACCGTGAGCCGACGAAGACCGAGGCCGTCACCTCGATGATGGACATGCCGGAGCTGGAGCCGGTGACCATGAGTGAGGTGGGTACGAAGCTCGACCTCGCCCGCGCCTACATGGACATGGGCGATCCGGATGGTGCCCGCAGCATTCTGGAAGAAGTGCTGCAGGAAGGCAGCACCAACCAGAAGCAGGAAGCCGGCCGCTTGCTGGATTCGATCCGGTAGACATTTCCGGCAGTGACTGGATGTCTGGAACCGCATGGCACAGTGCCTTGCGGTTCCGGTTCTTCGCCGCCCTGATTGCCCACCGCCACTTCAATGCCTCGCATCGCGCTAGGGATCGAGTACGACGGAACGGCCTTTGCCGGCTGGCAGACCCAGCCTCACGCAATCACGGTCCAGGCGGTACTCGAGCAGGCGCTGGCCCGGGTGGCCGATCATCCCCTGGCGGTGACTGCGGCAGGGCGTACCGATACCGGGGTCCATGCCACCTGCCAGGTCGTGCATTTTGATGCTACCGTCGACCGGACGGAGCGGGCCTGGGTGCTGGGCGCAAATACAAACCTGCGTGCCGATGCGAGCGTGCTGTGGGCGAGGGAGATGCCGGCAGGGTTCCATGCGCGCTTTGGGGCCGTCGCCCGCAGTTACTGCTACGTGATTCGCAACCGGAGTGAACGGCCTGCGCTGGATCAGGACAGGGCCTGCTGGATCCGTGAAGCCCTGGACCAGGAAGCGATGCACCAGGCGGCCCAGGCCTTGGTAGGCGTACACGACTTTTCGTCCTTCCGGGCCGCTGAGTGCCAGTCGCATTCGCCGGTGAGGCACCTCACATCACTGGCAGTCTGGCGGGAAGGGGATCTGGTAAAGATCGCCGTTACCGCCAATGCCTTTCTCCACCACATGGTCCGCAATATCGCCGGCGTCCTGGTTGCGGTCGGGCGCGGCAAGGAATCCCTCCAGTGGGTGGCGGACGTGCTGGCTGCGCGGGATCGACGACTGGGTGGCGTCACGGCGCCCCCGCAGGGGTTGTACCTTGTTGACGTCCGGTATCCTGCCGCATACGACCTCCCGCAAGCGGGCCCGGTGTGGTTTGGCAGGACTTGCTGAGCTGCGACGGGACGCGCTATAGATGCCCCGGCTTGCTTTCCCAGACCCTCAAGTCGAGATCCAAGAGTATGACCTGGTTCGAAAAAATCATTCCGTCGCGAATCAAGACCGAGCGGCGGACGCGTTCCGTACCGGAAGGGCTCTGGATGAAGTGTGCAGCCTGCGACGCGGTCCTGTATCGCGCCGAACTGGAGCGCAACCTGCACGTCTGCCCCAAGTGCTCCCATCACATGCGGATCGGCGGGCGCGAGCGCCTGGAGTACTTCCTCGACGAGGAGTCGTGGGAAGAAATCGGCGCGGAGGTGGAGCCTGAGGATCCCCTGCGGTTCCGCGATTCGAAGCGCTATCGCGACCGTCTCGCGCAGGCGCAAAAGAGCACAGAGGAGAAGGATGCGCTGATTGTCATGTCAGGCCGCCTGAAAGGACTCGAGGTGGTGGCCGGTGCCTTCGAGTTCCGGTTCCTGGGCGGCTCCATGGGCTCGGTGGTCGGCGAGCGTTTTGTCCGTGCCGTCGAATATTGCCTGGAGCATCGTTGCCCCTTCATCTGTTTCTCGGCAAGCGGCGGCGCGCGGATGCAGGAAGCGCTGTACTCGCTGCTGCAGATGGCCAAGACGAGTGACGCCCTGGCGCGCCTGTCTGCCGCGCACCTGCCCTACATTTCCGTGCTCACGGACCCGACCACGGGGGGGGTTTCGGCGAGCTTCGCGATGCTGGGTGATGTGAATATCGGCGAACCCAAGGCGCTCATCGGCTTTGCAGGCCCCCGAGTGATTCAGCAAACCGTGCGCGAGACGCTGCCGGAAGGGTTCCAGCGCAGCGAATTCCTCCTTGATCACGGGGCGCTCGACATGATTCTCGATCGCCGGGACATGCGCGACCGGATTGCCTCGCTGCTGTACATGTTCATGGGCAAGCCTGCGCCCGAAGCCGCCACCAAGGACCCCGAACCTTAAGTGGTTTGACTCCGTGCATTTCGCCCGCGTAGCCGACTGGCTGGCCTGGCAGGAAACACTGCACCCCCAGGCCATCGATCTCGGACTCGACCGGGTTCGACGGGTTCTTGCCCGTCTCGCCTGGCAAGCACCGGCCTGTCCGGTAGTGACAGTCGGCGGCACCAACGGAAAAGGTTCCTGCGTCGCCCTTGTCGACAGCATGCTTGCCACCCAGGGGTATCGCACCGGCACGTTCACCTCGCCCCACCTGTCCCGCTACAACGAGCGCATCCGCATTGGCGGCAGCGAAGTTTCCGATGCTTCGCTGCTCGCCGCTTTCGAGCGCATCGAGGCAGTCCGCGGTAGCGACTCCCTGACCTTCTTCGAGTTCAATACGCTGGCTGCGCTCCTGGTCTTCGAGACCGCGGGTCTGGATGCCGTGATACTCGAGGTCGGCATGGGAGGGCGACTGGATGCAGTCAACCTGGTCGATCCGGATGTGGCGCTGGTGACATCCATCGCACTCGATCACTGCGAGTGGCTGGGACAGGACGTAGAGACCATCGGCCGCGAGAAGGCGGGTATCTTTCGCGCCGGCCGCGCCGCCATTTTCGGCAGTAGTTCGATGCCGGACTCCATTGCTGCGGAGGCGGTGCGGATCGGCGCCCGGCTGCAGCGACTTGATCACGAGTTCAGGTGCGAGCTGCGCTCGGGAAGCTGGGATTGGGCAGGCGCAGGCAGGCGGATCACGGGATTGCCAGCGCCGGCGCTGCCAGGCCTCGCGCAGTACGCCAACGCAGCGAGCGTGGTTGCGGTACTTGAAAGCCTGCAACACCGATTGCCTGTTTCCGTGAAAGCGATGGCCGCGGGCCTGCGCAATGTCCGGCTTCCGGGGAGATTCGAAGTGCACTCCGGGCCGGTGACCTGGATCTTCGATGTCGCCCACAATCCGGCAGCTGCGCAGAACCTCGCCGGCAATCTTGCTGGGCATCCGTGCCCGGGCCGTACGCTGGCCGTTTGCGGTGTGCTGGGTGACAAGGACATCGAATCGATTGCGGCCGCGTTGCGCGCCAGCGTCGATGCGTGGATCCTCGCAGGCCTGCCGGGTCCCCGCGCTGGCAGCCTTGCAACAATGCAGGACCGCTTCGGGACCTCTGGCGTGTCCGTTGACGCGATCGAGCCTACCGTCGAGGCGGCCTGCATGGCGGCCACCAGGATGGCCAGGCCGGGCGATCGGATCGTCGTCTTCGGTTCCTTCCTGACGGTCGGGCCGGCACGTGAGTGGTGGATTGCGGAGGCGAGCCCATGAGCTCAAGCGATCGCGTTTGCTTACCCATTTGCGGCTTCCCCTATACTCCCGCCACATGGATACGCACCTGAAAGAGCGTCTGGTCGGGGCAGCCGTGCTGGTTGCGGCGGCTGTCATCCTTGTTCCCGAAATGCTTTCGGGCCCGGGGGAAACCGCCTCGCCCGTGGCGGACGCCGATCTTTCCGTCCCGGACGCGGGTGTCCGTACTTTCACCATTGATCTGGCCAATCGAGGGCAGGCTTCGGCCCCGCTGCCCGAAGAGCCGGTAGCGGAAGTCATCGAGACCCTTGCGCCGCCTCCGGAGGTCGTTGAGGAACCCGCTGCAGCGACTGCGCCGGCTCCTGCAGTGGCCGAGCGCTCTCCGGTCGTGAGCGAGCCCGTGCCCGCTGCGCCTCCGGCTGTTGTTCCGGCAGTACCCCCTCGTCAGGTGACAGCGCCGTCTTCGCCGCCGGACCGGAGCCTGCCGTGGGTTGTGCAAGTGGGTAGCTTCGCCAGCCAGGCAACCGCGGACCGGTTGAGCGCCGAACTGAAGCAACGCGGCTACGACAGTTTCGTGGTTCCCTTTAAAACCGCCACGCAGACGCTATATCGGGTACGTATTGGCCCGATGCAGGAGCGTGGTGCTGCTGACGCAGCCGTGCAGAAACTGAAACGGGAAGGGACGGTTGCCGCGGTAGTGGCGAACTCCTGACGCGCCCCCTATGGGCGCAAGGCGCGGGCAATCAGGTAATCCACTAACCGGGTGATTCAAAGCCCTTTGCACCACCCTGCCAGTCGCAGCCTGCTTGCGTTCATGATTGGGCTGGCGTCCGGGTGCCCGTGCCGACGCGTTCGCAGATTGACCGACAGGCCGCGGGCGAAGGTCCCGACTCTGCTAGAATCCGCGCGCCTCGATCGAGCCCGTTGCCCGCCAGCGACTACAGCAGGAATACCGGATGAATGGTGCTGATTATCTGATTCTTGCGGTCCTGTTCGTTTCCCTGGTGCTTGGTTTCTTCCGCGGCTTCATGCGTGAAGCGGTCTCCCTCATTGCCTGGCTCGGTGGCATCTGGCTGGCATGGCGCTTCGCCTACCTCGTCGAGCCGCACCTGGGTGGGCTGGTTGCCGATCCGCCCGCCAGCACCTGGGCAGCCCGCGCGCTGATCCTGGTCGGCGTGATACTCGCAGGCTGGCTCGTTGCTTCGTTGCTGTCCTACTTCATCCGCCCGGGCCTCAGCCTGGTCGTCGACCGGCTGCTCGGCCTCTTTTTCGGTCTGGTCCGCGGAGCCGTGGTGCTTGCCGTGCTGGTCATGCTGGGGCAACTTGCGCAGCTAGATGATGTCGACTGGTGGCAGGAGTCGCGCCTCGTCCCGCACGTGGTTGACCTTGCAAGCTGGGTGCAGGCGTTTGCTGACGCCGGCAGGAACTATATTGAAGATTCGCTTGGTCCGGTTACGGGAGCCTGAAACATGTGTGGCATCGTCGGTATCGTCGGTTCCGGCCCCGTCAACCAGCAGATCTACGACGCGCTGACGGTACTCCAGCATCGTGGCCAGGATGCCGCCGGCATCATGACCTGCCACGACGGTGAAGTGTTCATGCGCAAGAACACGGGCCTGGTCCGCGACGCGTTCCAGCAGCGGCACATGCTGGCACTCAAGGGCAATATCGGCATCGGCCATGTGCGCTATCCGACGGCAGGCTGCGACGGTTCGTCGGAAGCCCAGCCATTCTTCGTCAATTCGCCTTACGGCATCGGGCTGGGCCACAACGGCAACCTGACCAACGCCGTGGAGCTGGCCGAAGTCCTCATCCGCGAGGACCGGCGCCACCTCAACACGGGCTCTGATTCGGAAGTGCTGCTCAATGTCTTCGCCAGCGAACTGTCGCACGCGGGTACGCCGCGAGCGTCGGCGGCAGAGATTTTTTCGGCCGTCACGTCGGTGTATCGCCGGTGCCGTGGCGGCTTTGCGGTCGTCACGCTGATCGTCGGGCATGGCCTGCTGGGTTTCCGCGATCCGCACGGCATCCGGCCGCTCGTGATCGGCCGCCGTGAGACCGATCGCGGACCTGAATACATGCTGGCATCCGAGAGCGTCGCGCTCGACATGGTCGGGTTCACGCTGGTTCGCGACGTCGCGCCGGGCGAAGCCGTGTTCATCGATGAGCAGGGCCGTTTCTATTCGCAGCAGTGCGTGCCGGTGGGCGGACATACCCCGTGCATTTTCGAGTACGTGTACTTCGCACGGCCGGATTCGATCATCGACAACATTTCCGTCCACAAGGCACGGCTGCGCATGGGGGACCTGCTCGCGGAGAAGATCCGGCGGTTGCGCCCCGACCACGACATCGACGTCATCATCCCGATTCCCGATACCAGCCGGACCGCGGCGGTGCAGGTGGCGCAGCTGCTCGGCATCAAGTACCGCGAAGGTTTCGTCAAGAACCGCTACATCGGCCGCACGTTTATCATGCCGGGGCAGGAGCAGCGATCGAAGTCGGTGCGTTCCAAGCTCAACCCCATTGACCTCGAGTTCCGTGGCAAGAACGTCATGCTCATCGACGACTCGATCGTCCGCGGCACGACCTCCGCGCAGATCATCGATCTTGCACGCGAAGCGGGAGCCCGGAAGGTCTATTTCGCGTCCGCCGCCCCTCCCGTGCGTTACCCGAACGTCTATGGCATCGACATGCCTGCCGCATCCGAACTGGTTGCGAGCAGCCGTTCCGAGGAGGAAGTGGCGCGGCTCATCGGCGCGGACTGGCTCGTCTACCAGGATCTCGAAGACCTCGTGCAGGCCTGTCTCCACCACGATTCGGACATCAAGGCATTCGATACATCGTGCTTTTCCGGCCAGTACGTGACCGGCGACATCACGGTCGAGTACCTGGCGCGTCTGCAGGAACAGCGCTCCGACGAGGCGAAGGTGCTCAGGAACAAGGCGCGCAAGGGTTCCCTCAAGGCGGTCCGCGCGGTGTAATGACGGCGTCGCCACGCAACCCTGAAGGGGGAGCGTTTGTCCCCTCGCATCCTCACGATCACCGATCATCCGGATTTCGCCAGCCTGCTGCAGCAGCACGTCACGACGCTCTGGGCCGGTGCAGAGCTGCGCGTACACGAGCCGCAGCCCCGTGGGGCGCTCCCCCCGGGATTCACCGCTGCGGGGTACGATGTAGTGCTGCTCGATCATCTGGCCGACCAGGGGCGAGGCTTGCGCTGGCTCGATGACCTGCTGCGCCGTCCCGGCTTTCCTCCCATCCTCTACTTCGCTCCTTCTGGTGACGACGTGCTGGCGGTCCAGGCGCGGCAGGGCGGGGCGATCGAATGCATTGCGCGCGACCGCATCGAGCACCGACGGCTGGCCGAACTGCTGCGGCAGTGCATGGCTGACCGGCGCCGCAAGCTGGATCAATGGCGGAGAAGTCCCGCAGCCGACCAGGCTTACCGTTTCGGCAGCGTGAAAATCCGCGGTCATCGTTGCCTCAAGCAGCTTGCTGCGGGCGGCCATTCGCAGGTTTTCCTGGCAGAAAGCGAGAAAGCCGGCGAGCTGGTGGTACTCAAGGTGTTTCGGGAGGTGCCGGACAAAGTGGAAGCGCACGACACCTTCAACCGGTTCCTGCAGGAGTACGAGCTGGTATCCCGCATCCGGCATGCCAACGTCGTCCGCATCCACGACCTGGGGGTCGCGGATGATCATGCGTACATCGCGATGGAATACTTTCCGGGCGGAGACTTGCGGGCACGGATGCGCAGGCCGGTGCCGCCTGTTGCTGCCTTGCAGATCGTTGCCCAGATCGCCCGCGCGCTCGATGCCATTCACGGCGTGGGGGTGTTGCACCGGGACCTGAAGCCGGGAAACGTGATGGTTCGTGCCGACGACACGGTCGCGCTGATCGACTTTGGACTGGCCAAGCAGCTGGCGCTGGAGTCGGAAATCACCGGGACTGGCGAGATCTTCGGTACGCCCTACTACATGAGTCCGGAGCAGGGGCATGGCGAGACGGTAGACGAGCGCAGTGACTTCTACAGTCTGGGCGTCATCCTGTACGAGATGCTCACCCGCCAGAAACCCTACACCGCGAAAGCGGTGATGAACGTGATCTACCTCCATCGCAACGCCCCCTTGCCCAGACTCCCCGCCAGCCTCGCGGTCTATGAGCCGTTCGTACACAAGCTGTTGGCGAAGACGCCACAGGATCGCTTCCAGTCCGCTGCAGAGATCGGAACCGGGATCAACGGTCTGCTGGGCCCGCGCGCTCCCTGAGGTTGCGCGCAACGATGTCATCCGCGGGCGACTATCCGGTTCCCCAGGGACTGCTGGCGGCAACGCCGGCTGCCTGGTTCGATCTCGCCTGCGAACGCTGGCAGGAGCTCTTGATCGATCATGCCAACTGCGAGAAGAAGGCTGCCTCCACGGCGCTCAGCTTCATCTTCACCTACGCAGACGACGGCGAGTTTGCGGAGCGGCTCTCCCGGCTGGCTCGCGAAGAGCTGCGGCATTTCGAGCAGGTGCAGAAGCTGATGCGGGAGCTGGGGGTAGCCTGGAAGAAGCTGTCCCCATCCCGGTACGCGGAAGGATTGCGGCGATCGGTTCGTACCCATGAGCCACAGCGAAAGCTGGATTTCCTGATCTGCGGAGCCCTGATCGAGGCCCGGTCCTGCGAGCGGTTCATGGGGCTGGTGCCGCGGCTGGCATCGCCGTTGGGCCAGTTCTACGGCGGGCTCGCAGCGTCAGAAGCCCGGCACACGTCCCTGTACCGGCGGTTGGCAGATCGCCACGCCGCCGCCCACGATCTCGATTTCACTTCCCGCGTTGCAGCCATCGCTGCAATCGAGGCCGACCTGGCCACGTCACCCGACCCCCAGTTCCGATTCCACTCCGGCGCGCCGGCCTAACGCGATGGGCGCGACATCGTCGCGAGTTCATAGCCCTCCCGGTTCCAGCGCAGGACACTGCCCTGCGTATACCAGTCCCCCAGGACGATGCGGGTGACTGCGAGGCCGTCTACTTCGAGCCTGTGAATGGCCGGTCGATGGGTGTGGCCATGTACCAGCAGGCTCACGGAGTAGCGGGTAAAGGCCTCGCGAACAGCCTGGTCATTCACGTCCATGATCATGGGGGCCGTGCGATTGATGTGGGCCTTGCTGCCTGCGCGCACCTTGCCTGCCAGCGCATGGCGCTGTTTCAGCGAAAGGTGGAGCAGTCCCCATTGCACGAGGGGATTACGCACGATCCGGCGCAAGCGCTGATAGGAATGGTCGTCCGTACACAGGGTGTCGCCATGCATCAGCAGGACGGGCTGGCCGTAGAGCTCCACGACGGTGCCGTCCGCGATAAGCCCGCACCCGGTGTCCGCGCTGAATCGCGGGCCGAGCAGGAAGTCGCGATTTCCCTGCATGACAGAGCATTGGACCCCGCTCGCCGTGAGTTCCCTCAACGCCGCGATGATCTGTCGCTTGCCGGGATCCGTGTCGTCGTCGCCGATCCAGAGTTCGAACAGGTCGCCGAGGATGTAGAGCGCTTCGGCAATGCGGGCTTCCTTGCGGAGGAAATCGAGAAATTGGGCGGTGATTTCCGGGCGGCTGCCGTCCAGGTGCAGGTCCGAGATGAAGAGGGTGGTCATGGGGTGAGGGTGGCCGCGGGCATCGACCCCACGATTTCCACATCCGTGATGACGACCTGTTCCAGCGGCGCCTCTTCGTCGAAGACCCCGGACGCGCCGGTGGGAACCTGGCCAATCCGGTCAACGACCTCCATGCCTTCGATGACCGAACCAAAGACCGCATAGCCCCAGCCTTCAAGCGGTGCGTCGAGTGCCGCATTGTCGGAGAGATTCACGAAGAACTGGGCAGCCGCCGTGTCCGGCTCGGCAAAGCGGGCGAGGGCGACGGTACCGCGCCGGTTCAGCAGTCCGTTGCGGGACTCGTTCACGATGTTGGGGCGGAGACGTTTCTCGCGGCCGGCAATGGTGTAGCCGCCACCCTGCACGACGAAGCCGACCACGACACGATGAAAAATCGTGTTGCGATAATGTCCGGACCGCACGTACTCGAGGAAATTGGCGGTGGAAAGCGGTGCGCGCCCGGCTTCCAGTGCGATCACGAAGCTGCCGAGCGTCGTGTCGATTCGCACCAGGGGCCCGCTGGCGGGTGCCGGTGCCGCTTCCTGGCCGAGAGCCGCAAAGGCGATGAAACCCGCGGCCAGCAGGGCAATTCTGCAACGGAACGAGTGCCTGGATGTCATGGCGGGCGGGCGCGACCTGAGGGCGGATGCACCGATTCTATCGCGCGAGCGTTTGCCTTGGCCGCGCGGGTTGAAGGAGTAAGCGATAACGCTGCTTTCGGCTACCATTCGCGCATGCCGCCGACCCCCGCCATCAGTCGCTTCGCGCCCAGCCCCACCGGGCAACTGCACCTCGGCAACGTCCGGACGGCTTTCCTGAGCTATCTCGCGGCACGCAGCTCCGGCGGCAGGTTCATCCTGCGGATCGAGGATACCGACGCAGCGCGGCACGAAGAGCGGTTTGTCGCCAATTTGCTCGCCGACCTCAGATGGCTGGGGATCGAATGGGACGAGGGGCCGGAGAGGGAGGGACCTCATGGCCCGTATCGGCAGAGCGAGCGCACCGGGGTCTATCGCGAGTGGTTCAAGCGACTGGAAGCGGCGGGCCAGGCCTACCCCTGCTACTGCACGCCGGTGGAGCTGAACCTTGCCAGGCGCAAGCAGCTCGCGGCAGGGCAGCCTCCCCGCTACGCCGGAACGTGCCGCGAACTGGGTGCGGCTGCGCGCACCGAAAGGGAGGCGAAGGGATTGGTGGCATCGCTGCGCTTCCGGGTTCCGGACGGGCGGATCGTCACCTTCACTGACGTCGTCCACGGCGAGCAGCGCTTCGCGACGGACGACATCGGCGATTTCGTCATTCGACGCGCCGACGGGAGTGCTGCCTTCTTTTTCTCCAACGCGCTGGACGATGCCCTGATGGGGGTGAGCCTGGTGCTGCGTGGCGACGACCACCTGACCAATACCCCGCGGCAGCTGCTGTTGCTGGAAGCCTTCAGGCTGCCGGCGCCTGCGTATGCGCATGTCAGCCTGCTGCTGGGGATGGATGGGGTTCCCCTCTCCAAGCGCCACGGGCACACGAGCCTTCATGACTTTCGCGAACGCGGCTACCTGCCCGAAGCGCTCGCCAATCATCTGCTGCGGCTCGGCCACACCAGCTCGCAGGAAGGCTGGGTGAACTTGGAAGACATGCCGTCTGCGTTCGCGCTGGAGCGACTGGGCAAGGCCGCCGCGCGCTTCGACGAAACACAGCTAAGACACTGGCAGCGCGAGGCGATTGCGCGGTTGACGCCATCGAGGCTCGCCGAGTGGGTGCGGCCTTTCCTGTCGGCTGCCGATCCAGAGCACCTGGATGCTTTTCTCAAGGTCGTACGCCCGAATCTCGAATTTCCGCAGGATGTGGTCCCTTGGGTCAGCGTGGTGTTCGGCAGCCTGGAGGAGT
>JANNNQ010000086.1:0-4025 GCA_031398625.1 Pseudomonadota bacterium | reverse complement strand
GCCTTGGAGGACAGCGCAGAGGCCTCCTTCCTTCAGTCGCTGGAGTTGAGCCGTCGACAGGGAGCCCGGGCTTGGGAGCTGCGAACCGCCACCGATCTGGCGACGCTTTGGCTAGGTCGGAATTGCCCGGACGCGGCACAGGCGCTGTTGCGGCCGGTGTTCGATCGGTTCGTAGAGGGTCTGGACGCGACTGACCTGAAGAATGCCGAACGGGTGCTTGCGAATTTCGGACATGTCAGCAGCCAACAAAGCAGCTGAGCAGCGAGGTTGACCCGACGCCAGCTGTTGACCGGGCGGCCACTCGAACGGCGGGGTCAGGCTGCGGCCACGCCATCCCGTGTCAGGTCAAGCACGCGGCTGTGACGCGCCATGGACTGGACGCGACGGGTGGGACCTTCCACTTCCCCAATAGGCGACACCGCACAGCGTGTCGGCAGGAGAACACAGGCAATGCAACGGCGGAACATGCTCGCGCTGATGGGGACAACGGCGCTTCTTGCGACAGGGTTTCTGGCCGTCCCCCGCGCCGGCGCCCGGACCTTCGAGATCATGCGCTCCGAGGAGGAGTGGCGTCACCTGCTGACGCCGCAGCAGTTCGACGTCCTGCGCCGCAAGAACACCGAGTGGGCCGGCACGAGCGCGCTGAACGACGAGCACCGCTCGGGCATCTACGCCTGCGCCGGCTGCGACCTGCCGCTGTTCTCCGCCGCGCAGAAATACGAGAGCGGCACCGGATGGCCCAGCTTTCGCGACGCGCTGCCGGACGCCGTAGGCACGCGGGCCGACGCGTCGCTGTTCCTGGGCGTGCGTACCGAGGTTCACTGCCGCCGCTGCGGGGGGCATCTGGGGCACCTGTTCGACGACGGTCCCGCGCCCACCGGGCTGCGCTATTGCATGAACGGCCTCGCCCTGGTCTTCCACCCCGATGCAGCGAGTTCCTGACATGGGCGCGACACGACGGCTCATGCTGGCTCTGGCCCTGGCGCTCGCAACGACGGCTGCGATCGCGCAGGATCGACCCGAAACCGCGCAGGCAATCCTCGCCGGCGGCTGCTTCTGGTGCGTCGAGCATGATCTCGAGTCACTTCCCGGTGTGACCGAGGTTGTGTCCGGCTATACGGGCGGCACCCGCCCGACGCCAACCTACAAAAACTACAACCGCGTGGACGCGGGAAATCCGACGCCTCACGTCGAAGTGGTGCAGGTCACCTATGACCCCGAGGTGCTGAGCCACGAGGCCCTGCTGGACGCCTTCCTGCGCCGCATCGACCCCACGGACAGCGGAGGTCAGTTCTGCGATCGCGGAGCGGCCTATCGCCCTGCAATATTCACGGCGAATCCCGACGAACGGCAGGCCGCCGAGGCCGCGCTGGCACGCGTCTCGCAACGACTTGCGACCGAGACACCGGTCGAGATCATCGATGCGGCGCCGTTCTGGCCCGCCGAGGCGTATCATCAGGACTATGCGGCAAAAAATCCCCTGCAATACAGGTTCTACCGCTGGAACTGCGGAAGGGACCAACGGGTCCGCGAACTCTGGGGCGGTGTGGCGGATTGACCCCCAGCCCGAGCATCCCAGAGGTGCGGCATGGGGACGTCCGGCGCAGAACAGGCGGCGACATGGCGCTGTTCCGCTACGCCGGTGAACAGTCAGGGTTCAGGTCACAAGCGGACTCAGCGGTAAACGCAATTCTAAAGCCTCAAAGTATGCGACATATCAAAGCCGTGCTGCTTTAGCGAAACTGAAACGGACTTTTTATTCGCCATCGCAGTGAACCGATAAATATCATCGCCCGACCTCGTTCGACTCGCACGGATCCCCCACCCGCTGACCCCGTCCGCACGGTATCGACCGACCCGGATGCATTGCTCCATGGCAAAGTCTGCCTGCGCGTTGGACCACAGCATGACCGGTTCTGGCCATAGCAAAGAGGTGCCGCGCAAGTACGCCCCGCTCCAACTCCGGTCGATGGGGATCAGGCAGTGCAAGCGATCCCAGGCACATCGCGTGATTGATCAGCGCGGTTCCAGCAGGCGCTGTATTTCAAGCATCACGGTATCGAGAAGGCTGGCGTTCACGCCGTCGCCCCGGAAACGGATACCATAGAAATCGTCCGAGATAACCCGTTCGACGGAAAGGCCATTTGCCAGTTCGACACGGCCGCTCTGCGACACGCTATCGGTTCGCCGTGGACGGCCGCCGCGCGATCGCTGGGGCGCGTGGGGTTCGAATTCTGCGATGACGCGTTCTAGCTGATGCCATTCAGCCAGTGCGTCCAGGTCTGAACCCGGTTCAAGCGCGCGCCGAAGCGCATCCAGCGATCCCGCCTGAATCGCCTGGGCAAGGCGAAGGCCGGCCCGCTCGCTCATCTGCGTGGGAAACTGGAGAAGGTCGCCCAACGCCTCGTGGATCAGGGCGAAGCTGCGGATCTTGGATCGCTTGGATTTGGAGGCGGCAGGGAACAGCGCATCGACCGAAGCCTCGACCGATCCGAACAGCCCCTGCTCGACGGCGACGACCGCGATTCGTCCGCGCTCGTAATGGCTGAGATCTGCACGAATCTCGTTTTCCTCGACCATAGCGGCATAGGCGATTTTCGCGTCCTGACGTGCGCGGACCAGGGCGGGGACACAGGCAAACCGCGCCTCGCCCGTTTCGGCGAGAAGTGCGCGGACGGCTGCGAGGCGGCGCCACCCCGAAATGAGGTCGTAGCGGACGACGCCGTCGAGCGCGCCGTCCGCCGGCATCACCTCGACCGGCAGGCGGACGCCGTTGGCCAGAATTGACGCCTTGAGCTCCATCATTTCGGCTGGATCGAGCTCGACGCGGTCGCGCATGATGGCATTGGCCGCGATATGATCCACGGGAATTTCGTTGATGAGGTGGCCGGACGACTGCAGCTCGCGCAGCCGCTCCGCGTCGGCCGCATCCCGCGCGGCGCGGACCCGCGCCTCCACGCCCTCGGCCGACGACATCGCCGCCGCCTCGCCGGCTACGCGGGCGATGGGGGGGATCGGGCCGAACCCGGCCGCCAGCGGTTTCGCAGCGAAACCCGTCTCGATTGCCGCCAGGTCTTCTGGGCCTGGCATCCCGAGGCGCTTGCGTCTAGCCATCGCCGTCCTGCCCTTCTTCATTGCGCATCGCAGCGTCGCGCCACCATGACCCGATCAGCAGTTCCTTGAATTCCGCATAGGTCCGGTCGAATGCCTCTCGGCCACGGATATAGGTGTCGCGATGGAAATCGCGATAATCAGCCTCGTAGATCCCGTTCACCTGCTCGCCCGCCTGACCCACAAGCGCGGTGAAATCCTGCCGGTATGCATTCATGAAGTCGCCCAGATAGGCCTGGATCACATTCGCCATGTCCGTCTGCTGCGAAGGGTCGAACCGGGTGATGATGGCGCGGACGACGTCCCATTCAAAGCGCATTTCCGGCAGTCCTGCCGCACGCAGCGCCGCGTTCTCGCCTTCCTCGATCGATGCGAAGGTGCTGAAGAGCATGTCAAAGAACCGCCCGGTCGATTCAAATTCCAGAAATGATGCGCCGAGCGGGACGAGCAGAATGTCGGCCGCCGCGAGCGCATTGATCGTAAGGTACCCAAGTGCGGGAGGGGTATCGAGCAGAATCACGTCATAGCGATCCAGCAGACCCTCCGTCGCCAGGAAATTTCCCAGCGCGTCCCAAAGCTGCCAGCCCCGCAGGCCCATCCGCCAGACCGGGATCTGGAACTCTGCCCAGTAGAGGTTGAGCTGCGCCCCGATGAGATCGATGTTGGGCCAATGGGTCCGCTGGATGACGTCAGCCGCCGTTGTGCCCAATGCCTCAGTCAGGGTCTCGTCGAGTGGCAGCAGAGGGTCACCCCGAGCGGTACGGACAGCGTTTTCCTCCTGCAATCGAAGAGCATAGTCCTTGGCGATCAGCGGAAACACGGTCTGCCATTCGTCGCGCACCACGCCGCCCAGGATCGAGGTCATCGAGCCCTGGCTGTCGAGATCGATCACCAGGACGCGGTAGCCATCAAGG
>JANNNQ010000078.1:0-3203 GCA_031398625.1 Pseudomonadota bacterium | reverse complement strand
GTCAACTTCGCGATTCCCATCACCCGCCTCGAGACGCGCTGGAAGCTGTCCCAGAACCGCAGCCGCCGCGAGCAGGAGCTCATCGCGGCCCAGCTCGACAAATCCGGCGATTCCGTCGAGCAGGCCCTCGCCGCGCTCACCCGCAAGCATCTAGTCCAGGAGTAGCGCGCCGGAGGCAATGCGCCTCGAAACGGGTGGCTGAGGTTTGGGAATGGAGGCTTTGACCGGTTTGCCTGCTAGGCTTCGTGCACCATGACTCGAGACATCGACCAGCAGCCGGCGCGCGCCATCGTGGCGGCGGTGCAGTTGCCCGGCGTGAGCGACCTTGAATTCGACGCATCGCTGACCGAGCTGCGCCAGCTCTCGAAGACGCTGGGATTCGAAGTCGTCGCCACGTTCACGCAGAAGCGCCCCAAGTTCGACTCGAAGGCGTACCTCGGACTCGGGAAGCGGCAGGAGATGCGCCGCTTCGTGGAGAACGAACCCGAGCTCGAGATTGAGGAAGGACCGGATTCTGCCTCAGCGACCGGCAGTGTGCGCAGAGCGGCGAAGAGCGGGGCAGCCAGAGCGAAAGAGGCGGCGCAATCCGCCGCCGATCCGGAAACCCGCCGTGCCGACGTCGTTCTCGTCGACCACGAGATCTCCCCCTCGCAGGCGCGCAACCTCGAGATCGAGGTGGGCTGCGAGGTGATGGACCGCACCATGGTCATCCTCGAGATTTTCCATCGCCATGCGCGCTCGCGCGCGGCGCGCGCCCAGGTTGAGATCGCGCGCCTGGGATACATGGCGCCCCGATTGCGCGAGGAGGCGAAACTGGCGGGTCCGAAAGGACGCCAGCGCAGCGGCACCGGCGGCCGCGGTGCCGGCGAGGCGCATAGCGAACTGGACCGGCAGAAGATCCGCAACCGCATCGCCGAGCTGCAGAAAGAGATCGACGCGATGGATGTCGAGCGCAAGACGCAGCGCGCCCGCCGCCAGGAGCGCCAGGGACTGGCCCGCGTGGCACTGGTCGGCTACACGAATGCCGGCAAGTCGACCCTGATGCGCGCGCTTACCGGGAGCGAGGTGCTGGTCGCCAACAAGCTGTTCGCGACGCTGGACACGACTGTACGCGCGCTGTATCCCGAGAGCGTGCCGCGAGTGCTGGTCAGCGACACGGTCGGTTTCATCAAGAACCTGCCGCACGACCTCGTCGCCTCGTTCAAATCGACACTGGAGGAGGCGGTCGAAGCGTCGCTGCTCCTGCACGTCATTGACGCGAGCGATCCCGGATTCGAGCGGCAGATCGCAGTGACCGACGAAGTGCTGAACGAAATCGGTGCGCAGGCGGTGCCACGCCTCCGTGTCTTCAACAAGATCGACTGCGTTGGTGACGCGGCGGCACAAACGGCGCGGGAAGCGGTATTGCGGGTGACGTACCCCGAGTGCATGGTCATGAGCGCGAAACGCGGGGACGATGTCGCGAAGTTGCATGCTTCGATCGTGGCGTTTTTCCAGAAAGGCCTGGTCGAGGCCGAGATATTCCTGCCATGGTCGGCACAGCAGCTGCGCGGAGAGATATTCGCGAACTGCAAGGTGCTGGAGGAGCGTGCCGACAGCGAAGGGGCGTTCTTCCGGATTCGCGGCGAGTCCGACACGGTGAACGGCCTGCGCGACCGGTTCGGCCGGGCGTACTGAATCCGGCATGCGAAAATCGATGCGTGGACCACGATCCGGAGCTCGAATCGGACTTCATGATGTTATTGCGATATGAATGACAAGTATCTGATAATAAACGGTTCAGATACCGATTTTATGAGCGCCGCACTGACCCTGGCGAACGCGGCATCGGAGGCCGGCGAAGTCCCGGTCGGAGCCGTTGTCGTGAAGGCGGGCGAGATCATCGGCGTCGGCTCCAATTCGCCGATCACCCGCCACGATCCCTCGGCCCACGCGGAGATCCAGGCCATGCGAGCCGCGGCTTCGCTGCTCGGCAACTACCGCCTCACCGGGTGCACGCTCTTTGTAACCCTTGAACCCTGCGCCATGTGTGCAGGCGCCATCATGCATGCCCGCATCGCGCGCCTTGTCTTCGGTGCCGCCGATCCCAAGACGGGAGCGTGCGGCAGCGTGGTCAACTTGTTCGCCGAGGAGCGCTTCAACCACCATGCCGTGGTGGAAGCCGGGCTGATGGCGGAGCAGTGCGGGGAAGTGCTGACCCGATTCTTCCGCGGCAGGCGGGCGGCAGGCGGCCAATGAAGGCCATACGCATCAGCATTCCGGAGCAGGTACTGGAACTGAGCGAAGAGGGCAAATTACTCCGGCGCTACAGGATCTCGACCGCAAAGAATGGCGCCGGCGAGAAGAACGACAGTTTCTGCACGCCGAGGGGCCGCCACATCATCCGCGCCAAGATCGGCGGCGGAGCGCCGGAAAACACGGTATTCGTCAAACGCCGTCCCACGGGTGAAATCTTCAGTCCCGAACTCGATGCGAATTCTCCCGGTCGTGACTGGATGCTGACCCGTATCCTCTGGCTGTCGGGCTGCGAACCGGGATTCAACCGGCTGGGCGACGTCGATACCATGCGCCGCTACATCTACATCCACGGCAGTCCCGATTCCCGGACCATGGGACAACCCGGCTCCATCGGCTGCATCCGCATGCGCAACCGCGATGTCATCGAACTGTTCGACCTGGTCGAGGCGGGAACGCCGGTCGAAATCACGGAATCCCCCATCCCGTCCTGATCTCGAACCGGTTGTGCGTTGCAGCGCGATTGGGTAGAGTGCCGCCGGCCCGGCCAGGCCACATGAACCGCGTTACATAAAAACCAGGCACAACAGGGGGAACAACCAATGAGGCTGATGGACAAGGTGGCAATCATTACCGGCTCGGCGCGCGGCATCGGGCAGGCAACCGCATTGAAGTTCGCAGCAGAAGGGGCAAAGGTTGTCGTATGCGATCTTGACCTCAAGTTGGTCGATCAGGTGGTTGCGCAAATCGTCTCGGCGGGCGGCAAGGCCACCGGGTTCATGGTGAATGTCACCGACAAGGCGAGCATCGCCGCCATGGTTCAGGGCGTGATGGACAAATACGGCCGCGTCGATGTCCTGGTCAACAATGCCGGCATCGTCGATGACGCGCTGTTCCGCAAGATGACCGACGAGCAGTTCGAACGCGTGATCGACATCAACCTCAAGGGCACGTACAACTGCGCGCGC
>JANNNQ010000076.1:0-15024 GCA_031398625.1 Pseudomonadota bacterium | reverse complement strand
GTACGCGCCGCCGAAGCGCGCGAGGCCGAACTCAAGGAACGCCAGCAGCAGGAAGAAGAAGCCCATCGCCGCCTCGTAGACGAGCAGTCGCGCTATGCAGAAGCTGAGGCCCGCACTATGGCCGAAGCCCGTGCCCAGGCGGAAGCCAAGGCCCAGGCGCTGGCGGAGCGCGAACGTCTGGAAGCCGAGAAGCGCCGTGCCGAACCCGCGCGTCGCGAGGAGCCCGCCCGCGATACCGGTGGCCGCATCCAGCGCCAGGAACTGCATGTCTCAGGCGATGCGAGCGCGCGCTTCAAGAAGAAGAAGCAGCAGTCGCGCATGCGCCGTTCGGCGCAGGTCAGCATGTCGCCGCAGCACGGCTTCGAGCGCCCTGCCGCGCCGGTCAAGCACGATGTGCAGATCCCGGAAACGATCACCGTGGGCGAACTCGCCCAGCGAATGGCCGTCAAGGCCAACGAGGTGATCAAGGTCATGATGAACATGGGTGTGATGGCCACCATCAACCAGCCCATCGATACCGACACGGCCATCCTCGTGGTCGAAGAGCTCGGCCACAACGCGGTCGTGGTGAAGGAAAGCGCGGTCGACGACGACGTGCAGGGCAGCGACGAGGACCATGCAGTCCTGCCGCGGCCGCCGGTCGTGACGATCATGGGCCACGTCGACCACGGCAAGACGTCGCTGCTCGATTACATCCGCCGCGCGAAAGTGGCGGCGGGCGAAGCGGGTGGCATTACGCAGCATATCGGCGCGTACCACGTCGAGACGCCGAAGGGCATCGTCACCTTCCTCGATACGCCGGGCCACGCGGCCTTTACCGCGATGCGTGCCCGTGGCGCGCAGATCACCGACATCGTGGTGCTGGTAGTTGCCTCGGACGACAGCGTGATGCCACAGACCGTTGAAGCCATCCAGCATGCGAAGGCGGCGGAAGTGCCGATCGTCGTCGCGATCACCAAGATCGACAAGCAGGATGCGGATATCGATCGCGTGCGCAACGACCTTGTCAAGAACAACGTTATCCCCGAGGACTGGGGCGGCGACACGCTGTTCGTGAACGTGTCGGCGCGTACCGGTGCCGGCGTCGACCAGTTGCTCGAAACCATCCTGCTGCAGGCGGACGTGCTGGAACTGAAAGCTCCCGTTGTCGGTCTGGCAGGGGGCGTCGTGATCGAGTCCAGCATCGAGAAGGGCCGTGGCCCCGTGGCAACGGTACTCGTCAAGCGCGGCACCCTCAAGGCCGGTGACCACATCATTGCCGGCCAGGAATTCGGCCGCGTGCGCGCGTTGTTCGACGAGAATGGCAGGCCGGTAGAGTCGGCAGGGCCGTCGCTGCCGGTCGTCGTGCTCGGCCTCTCGGGTTCTCCGAACGCCGGTGAGGACATCCTGGTGGTCGAGAGTGAACGCCGGGCTCGCGAAGTCGCGCTCTATCGCCAGGGCAAGTTCCGCGACACCAAGCTCGCGAAGCAGGGTCCGGCCAAGCTCGAGGACATGCTGTCGCAGATGGGCGATGCCAAGGCAGCCACGGTCCAGGTCATCATCAAGGCCGATGTACAGGGCAGCGCCGAGGCACTGCGCGATTCGCTGACCAAGCTGTCGACCGACGAGGTGGCGGTGAAGGTCATTTCCAGCGGCGTGGGCGGCATCACCGAATCCGACGTGACGCTGGCTGCTGCCTCGAACGCCCGCATCATCGGCTTCAACGTGCGCGCGGACAACTCCGCGAAGAACACGATGAAGGAAATGGGCATCGACGTCCGCTATTACAGCGTGATCTACGAAGCGATAGACGACGTGAAGTCGGCGCTGTCGGGGCTGCTGGCGCCGGAGGTCAAGGAAACCATCGTTGGTCTCGCCGAGGTCCGCGACGTGTTCCATTCGAGCAAGTTCGGCACGGTGGCGGGCTGTATCGTTGCGGATGGCTATGTCCGCCGCAACAACCCGATCCGCGTCCTGCGCAACAACGTCGTCATCTTCCAGGGCGAGCTCGAATCGCTGCGCCGCTTCAAGGACGACGTCAACGAAGTGCGAGCCGGCACCGAGTGCGGCATCGCCGTGCACAACTACACGGATGTGCGGGTGGGCGACCAGATCGAGTGCTTCTCGCGCGTTGAAGTGGCCCGGACGGTCTAGGTAACCCGGAGGGTTCCTCGTGCCGAAGTCCTTTTCAAGGAAGACGCGGGTTGCGGAGCAGATCCAGCGATCCTTGAGCGAGCTCATCCGTCGGGAGGTCCGCGATCCGAGGCTCGGCCTGGTGACGCTGACGGAAGTGCAGATGTCCCCGGATCTGTCGTACGCGACGGTGTTCTATTCGGTCATCGGGGGTGACCGGGCGCTGGCGCAGCAGATCCTGGATGTGGCCGCCGGCTTTCTCCGCGGCGCGCTGGGCCGGTCGCTGGGACTGCGACACAGCCCCGAGATCCGTTTTGTCATGGACGAACTGATCGAGCAGGGTGCCCACCTGTCGGCACTGATCTCGAACGCCGTGAAGGATGATGTCGCGCGGCACGTCGACGACCCGGAAGCACCCGCAGACGCTTCCCCCGAGAAGAGCTGACCGAGATCCCCATGAACGAACTTTCCCTGTCACGCCCGCGGCGTTTCGACCGCGAGGTGGACGGCATCCTGTTGCTGGATAAGCCCACGGGGATTTCCTCCAACGCGGCGCTCCAGCAGGCCCGGCGCCTTTTCCGTGCGCTGAAGGCCGGCCACGCCGGGAGCCTGGACCCGCTGGCATCCGGGTTGTTGCCCGTGTGCTTCGGGCAGGGCACCAAGGTATGCGGGCAACTGCTCGAATCCGGCAAGACGTACCAGGTGGCGGCGAAGCTGGGTGTGCAGACGGATACTGCCGATGCGGAAGGACAGATCATTGCCCGGTTGCCGGTGCCGACGCTCGATCCCGTCAGTGTCGGACAAGTGCTGGCCCGTTTCCTGGGGGACCAGAGACAGGTGCCTCCCATGTATTCGGCCCTGAAGCACGACGGCCAGCGGCTGTATGAGCTGGCCCGGCAAGGGGAAACGGTCGAGCGGGCGCCGCGCCAGATCCGGATTCGCCGCCTGGAGCTGCTTGCAACGGGCGCAGAGACGCTTGAACTTGAGGTGTCGTGCTCCAAGGGCACCTATATCCGCACCCTGGTCGAGGACATCGCCGCCGCGCTGGGGACGGTGGGCCACGTGACGTTCCTCCGCCGCCTGCGGATCGATCCGTTTGGCGACCAACCCATGGTCACTTTCGCGGAACTCGAGGCGGCCGCCGCGGGCGAGGGGACCGGCCTCTCGAACTACCTGCTGCCGGTTGATCACGTGTTCGGGGATTTGCCGTCCCTGGCGGTCGACAAGGCCGGGGAAGGGCACCTGATCCAGGGCAGGCGAACCTGGGCTGCTGCTGTCCCGGGAAGTCCGCCTCCATCAGGCATTCCGCCAGGAACGAGGGTCCGGGTGTACGGGGCGAGCGGGCAGTTTCTGGGACTGGCCGAGCGGCAGGTGGATGGTGCCCTGCAGCCGTTCCGCCTCTTTGTACGGGCTGCCGGCCTGGACGGCTGAGCGAGCCTAAGGCCAAGAATTAGCAAGTATATTCAGCTTGAGATTCAGTGAGGGCCGGAAGTAGAATGCGCGGCCTGATTAAAGGCCAACGGCAGTCAAGAGTTTCGAGGGTAAAGCCAAGATGTCAATGTCGAGCGAGCAGAAGCAGGGAATCGTCAGCGAGTATCGTCGCGGAGCGGCCGATACCGGATCCCCGGAAGTACAGATCGCGCTGCTGTCTGCACGCATCACTGAACTTGGGTTGCACTTCAACGCGCACAAGCGCGATCACGGCTCGCGCCGTGGCCTGCTCAAGATGGTCAACCAGCGCCGCAAGCTGCTCGACTACCTCAAGGACTCCGCTCCCGACCGTTACACGCAGATCATCGGCCGCCTTGGCCTCCGTCGCTGAAGTTTCATCCAGCTGCATATTGCAGTTCCCACGTTGTAGTTCCCGGAGGCAGCTTCATTCATGAGCTGTCCATCCTGTCCCGACCCCAATCCGGCGTTCCACCCTTCTACATGGAACGCCTCGCGAGCTTGAATCAATGAGCAGCAAAAAAAGTTTTCAGTTTGGCAGTCACCTGGTGACGTTGGAAACGGGCGAACTCGCCCGCCAGGCCAACGGCGCCGTCCTCGTCTCGATGGGTGAGACGGTCGTGCTCGTCACGGCCGTTGCCCGCAAGGAAGCCGATCCGAAGAAGGATTTCTTCCCGCTTACCGTCAACTACATCGAGAAGACCTATGCCGCGGGCCGCATCCCCGGCGGTTTCTTCAAGCGTGAGGGGCGGCCCACCGAGAAAGAGACACTCACCTCGCGCCTGATCGACCGTCCGATCCGGCCGCTGTTCCCGGAGGCCTTCCTCAACGAAGTGCAGGTCGTCGCCACGGTCATCTCGGTCAACGCGGACATCGATCCGGACATTCCCGCGATGATCGGTGCGTCCGCAGCGCTCGCCCTCTCAGGCGTTCCGTTCCAGGGACCGATCGCCGCAGCCAAGGTCGGTTATGCCGACGGCCAGTACATCCTCAATCCCACGAACACCCAGCTCAAGACGTCCCAGCTCGACCTCGTGGTCGCCGGCACCGCCCAGGCCGTGCTGATGGTCGAGTCCCAGGCCGACTGCCTGAGCGAGGAGATCATGCTCGGCGCCGTCGTGTTCGGTCACGAGCAGATGCAGGTCGCAATCAACGCGATCAACGAACTCAAGGCCGAGGCAGGCAAGCCGGCCTGGACCTGGGAAGCTCCGGCCGCCAACGTGGCGCTCGAGCAGGCTGTCGCAAAGCAGTCGGAGAGCGACCTTGCCGGCGCTTACCGCATCATCGAGAAGCAGTCGCGCTACACCCGCGTCGGCGAGATCAAGCAGGCAGCCGTCGCGGCTCTCTGTCCGGAAGGCGCGGCCTTCACCGCCGACCAGGTGAAGAAGGAAATCGGCAATCTCGAGTACCGCCTCGTTCGCCAGCGCATCATTGCAGGCGAGCCGCGTATCGACGGGCGCGACATGAAGACGGTTCGCGGCATTACTGTGCGTACGGGTGTGCTGCCGCGTACCCATGGTTCTGCCCTGTTCACCCGTGGTGAGACGCAGGCGCTGGTCGTCACCACGCTGGGTACTGGCCGTGATGCGCAGATCATCGATGCGCTGGCGGGTGAGCGCAAAGAGCCGTTCATGCTCCACTACAACTTCCCCCCGTTCAGCGTCGGCGAGACCGGCATGATGGGTTCGCCGAAGCGCCGCGAAATCGGTCACGGCAACCTCGCCCGTCGCGGCATTGCTGCCGTGATGCCGGACATGGCGACCTTCCCGTACGTGCTGCGCGTCGTGTCGGAAATCCTGGAGTCGAACGGTTCGAGCTCGATGGCAAGCGTCTGCGGCACCAGCCTCGCGCTGATGGACGCGGGCGTGCCGATCAAGGCTGCCGTTGCCGGCGTGGCGATGGGCCTCGTGAAGGAAGGCGACAAGTTCGCCGTCCTCACCGACATCCTGGGCGACGAGGATCATCTCGGCGACATGGATTTCAAGGTGGCGGGTACCCGTACCGGCGTCACCGCGCTGCAGATGGACATCAAGATCAACGGCATCACGAAGGAGATCATGCAGGTCGCACTGGCGCAGGCCCGTGACGGACGGCTCCACATCCTGGGCGAGATGGACAAGGTCCTCTCTAAGCCGCGCGAGAACATGTCGGAGTGGGCGCCCACCATCATCACGATGAAGATCGACCCCGAGAAGATCCGCGAAGTCATCGGCAAGGGCGGTGCAGTGATCCGCGCCATCACCGAGGAGACCGGCACGTCGATCGACATCGACAACGACGGTACGGTCAAGATCGCGTCGGTGGATGGCAAGGCGGGCCGCGAGGCCAAGCGCCGCATCGACCTCATCACGGCCGAAGTCGAAGTCGGCAGCATCTACGAGGGCAAGGTGGTCCGCCTGATGGACTTCGGCGCCTTCGTGACGATCCTTCCTGGCAAGGACGGCCTGGTGCACATCTCGCAGATTTCCGATGAGCGTGTCGAGCGCGTGTCGGACAAGCTCAAGGAAGGCGATGTGGTTCGCGTGAAGGTACTGGAAGTGGACCGGCAGGGCCGCATCCGCCTCAGCATGCGCAGCGTAGATGCCGCCTGATCCGAAGGGTCGCCCGACCCTGTAAAGGTCTTGCAGGCATAAAGAAAGGCCGGGTTTCCCCGGCCTTTTTCTTTGGTGCTGCCGGCACCGTTGACTGATGGTTCGTCCTGAAACCGGACGGCTGCTTCAACCCTGGCTGGAAACGTCGCGCGGCCGTTCTTCTGCCCCTTCTTCCTCGGCCTGGCGACCACTGAAGCTGCGCAGGATGTCTTCCTGGATCGAGCGCCAGCGCGCGTAGTTCTGCTGGGTGAGATTGGCGACGGCGCTCAACGGGTCCATCACGGGCGAGCTCTTCAGGCGTTCCCGCATCTGCTGCTGCTGGCTCAGGAAGAGCTTCATGCTCTGGTCCAGGTAGCTGCCAACGAAGGTCTGCATGGTGCCGCCGTAGGACCGGATGCACTGGGACAGGAAGTCCTGGCTCATCAGCGGTTCGGCGGTGTGTTCCTGCTCGGCAATGACCTGCAGGAGGATGGAGCGGGTGATGTCTTCCTGGGTCTTCTTGTCGACCACCACGAAGTCCACTTTGTCCATCACCAGGCGCCTGACGTCGACGAGGGTGATGTAACGACTCTCAACCGTGTCGTAGAGCCGACGGTTGGGATATTTTTTTATGACCCTAGGTTCACTGTTTCTGGACTCGCTCATTGGCGCTCCGATTTTTATGTCCCCTGCCCCGGAGCCTTCAGGTTGCCCTGGAAGATCACCGTGGGCCGATACTAATCCATCCATGACGCAATGCCCAATAGGAGGAGCGCAATCATTTTGTGCTTTTGCGCTGTTTGGGCCTGGTGCCGCGGGACTGATCAGGGTGATGCAAAAGGCTATCCGTGCCTTTTGCATCTGGAGCCAGCGAAAAGCGTGGTTTTCACTGGCTCCCGAAATCAATGAGTTGGAACCCATGGATAGCCCAAGTCGTCCCTGACTCGGGTTATCAGGGTGCTGCAAAGGGTTTTGCACCACCCTGTTATGACCAATCGGTACGAACCGGGCAGTTCAGGGGGCGGGTGCCTCCACCGTTCGTACGTTTCGCAACGGTTCGAGCGACCAGTGCCGCAAGGCCCAGTCCCAGAGCTCGCCGGCAGGTGCGTTGCCGAGGACCGCGGGCGGGCGCTGGCGCAGGCTATGCAAGGCCTGCCAGAGCAGTGGGCCTGGCGCATCGGGGTCGATCGCGAGCGATTGCGCGGACTTGGATAGCTTGGAGCCGGTTGCATCAACCGCCAGCGGCAGGTGGGCGTAGCGGGGCAATGGCAGTCCCAGGGCCCGCTGCAGCAGGACCTGGCGCGAGGTGCTGTCCAACAGGTCTGCCCCTCGCACGACGTCCGTGACGCCCGCTTCATGGTCATCCACGACCACGGCCAGTTGATATGCGATATACCCATCCCGCCGACGGACCACGAAATCCCCGCTTTCTGCGGCGACATCGGTGGTGATCGGACCCTGGACCGCATCCTCGAATGACACGGCTCCTGCGGGCACCCGCAGACGGGTGGCCAGGGGACGATCGGGATACAGGGGTTGCAAGCGGCAGGTTCCGGGGTACCTGCGTTCCTCGCCGGCGAGGGCAGCGCCCAGCGAGTCGATTTCGCGGCGGCTGCAGGAGCATTCGTAGACCTGCCCCTGGATACGCAGCCTGCCCAGCGCAGCGAGGTAGGCCTGGGTCCGTTCGCTCTGGCGGACCACCGGGCCATCCCATTCGAAACCGAACCCCGCCAGGGTCCGCAGTATCTGGTCGGCCGCGCCAGGGACTACCCGGGTACCGTCGATGTCGTCGATGCGCAAGGACCAGATCCCGTCGCGGGTGCGGGCGTCAAGGTAGCTGCCAAGGGCAGCGAGCAACGAACCAAAATGCAGCGGCCCGGTGGGCGAAGGGGCAAAGCGGCCGCGGTAGGAAACCGCGTCAGCGGTAGCGATCGTCCCGGTCCCCGTACTGCTTCTCGCGGCGCTCGCGGCGTTCCTGGGCTTCGACGGACAGGGTTGCGACCGGGCGCGCCTCGAGGCGCTTGATGCCTATTTCCTCGCCTGTCTCGTTGCAATAGCCGTAAGAGCCGTCCTCGATGCGCTTGAGCGCCTCGTAGATCTTGCGGATCAGCTTGCGCTCGCGATCGCGCGTGCGCAGTTCGAGGCTGAACTCGGATTCCTGCGTGGCGCGGTCGTTCGGATCCGGGAAGTTCGCCGCCTCGTCCTTCATGTGCAGCACGGTACGGTCCACTTCTTCCATGAGGTCCCGCTTCCAGCTGGAGAGGATCTGCCGGAAATGTTCCAGCTGCTCCTTGCCCATGTACTGCTCGCCGCGTTTCGGCGTGTACGGCTGCACATTGCGCGGGCCGGCCAGCAGGTTGGGACTGGGGTCCGAGTCCGCGTCTTCCGCGTCGGCGGCAGCAGCAAGTGCCGCCAGCTGTTTCTGCCTCGATGCCACTTTCTCTTCCACTACCGGATTGGCCGGGGCCCTTGGAGCCGCCTTGGCCGGGGGGCTGGCGAGAACCTTCGACTTGGGAGCGGCAATCGGCGTCTTTGCCTTCGGGCTGGTCGCCTTGACGGGGGCGGATGCCTTGGCAGGTGCAGAAGACTTTTTCACGACAGGCTTTTCGCTCGCACGCTTATCTGCCACACGTGCCGGCGAGGGTTTGGGCTTTGCAGCCTTCTTCGCAGGAGTGGCCTTCCCGGACACGGTCTTCACTGGCTTGACAGCTTTCTTCGACTTGGCCGCAGGTTTCTTAGCGGGCATTACAGTCTCCGGTGCCGATCCACCCAGAATTTACGAACGCGCGATTATACAGACGGAAAGCGGCACGTACAGCCCGAAGAATGCTCCCTGGGTCTGCAGACCAAGGCAGGAAATGCGCTCCGGATCGGATAGTCGGATCAGGTTGCGAAGCCGCGCGCGCCGGCAGGGCAGTGCGATGAAAATCACTGGCCTTCAACGCCACCCTTTCCCTTACACTACAGCGCCGTGCGGTCAGCATTGCCGGGTTCGCCTGGCGCACCTGCGCCCAATCGCCGTGCCGGCATGGCCGCAACCGTTTTCCCCTGGGGCCCTGCACCTGGCATTGCAGAGCTGCAGCACTGGCAACACGCGCACGCGGGCCCATCATGAAGTTGGTTTGAGGATCGAGATGCGTCTACACAAGATCAAGCTTGCCGGATTCAAATCGTTCGTCGATCCCACCGCAGTCAACTTTCCCAGCAATCTCGTGGGCGTCGTCGGCCCGAACGGCTGCGGCAAGTCGAACATCATCGATGCGGTCCGCTGGGTGATGGGCGAAATCTCCGCGAAGCATCTGCGTGGCGATTCGATGGCTGATGTGGTGTTCAACGGTTCGAGCTCCCGCAAGCCCGTCGGCACGGCTTCCGTCGAGCTCGTTTTCGACAACAGCGACGGCCAGCTTGCCGGCCAGTACGCAGGGTTCGCCGAAGTGTCGCTGAAACGCGTTGTTTCACGGGATGGCACGTCCGCCTATTTCCTGAATGGTGCGCGTTGCCGCCGGAAGGACATCACGCAGCTGTTCCTTGGTACGGGTCTCGGTTCGCGCAGCTACGCGATCATCGAACAGGGCATGATTTCCCGCGTCATCGATGCCAGGCCGGAGGAACTGCGCGGATTCGTCGAAGAGGCTGCCGGTATTTCCAGGTACAAGGAACGCCGCCGCGAGACGGAAAACCGCATCGCGCACACCAAGGAAAATCTCGATCGCCTGAACGACCTCCGCGAGGAAGTCGAGAAGCAATTGCGCCACCTGCAGCGCCAGGCTGCCACGGCCCGCCGGTACCAGACGCTGAAACAGGACGAACGCAAGCTGGCCGCCGAGCTGCTCGCACTGAAACTCAAGGAGCTCGCTGCGGATTCGCTGACGCGTGCGCAGTTGCTGGTCGAGCGTGAAACGGCGTTGCAAGGCGTGATTGCCGAGCTGCGATCTGTGGAAGCCGCGATTGCCACCGCTCGTGAAACGTTCACCGAAAAATCGGATGAGTTGAACATCGTACAGGGTCGTTACTACCAGGCCGGGGCGGATGTTTCCCGCACCGAACAGGCCATCCAGCATGCCCGCGAGCTGCGGCAGCGGCAGCGGCAGGATCTGGAGCAGGCCGAGCGCGGCTTTACGGAAGTCAACCTGCACCTCGAACGCGACCAGGCGCAGGTCGATTCGCTGCGTGTCGAGCTCGAACGGCTCGGACCCGAACTTGAGCTTGCCCGGAGCAGGGATACGGCCTCCGCCCTGGCCCTGACCGTCGCCGAGGAAGCGATGCAGTCATGGCAGGAAGGCTGGGAAGATTTCAATTCCGAAGCGCGTTCAGCCAGCGAACGCACCCAGGTTGAACGGGCCCGCATCGAGCAGTTCGAACACCAGCTCACCCGCCTTGTCGCCCAGCGGCAGCGCCTCACCGCCGAACTCGACATCCTGTCGGGAACCGATGTCGGGCAAAAGCTTGCGGCGCTCGCCGAACAGGAAAGCGCGGCAGGCCGGGAGGGCGAAAAGGCAGCGGCCCGTCTAGCCAGTGCGGTTGGCGAACTGCAGGTGCTGCGCGAACGTGAGCGCGAGTTCCAGTCACAGGCTGATGCCAGCCGCCATGAAGCCCAGGAGGCCCAGGGCAGGCTCGTTTCGCTCGAAGCGCTGCAGCAGGCGGCATTGGGGCGCGCGCAAGGCAAGGTGACCGAGTGGCTGGCGGCGAATTCATTGCAGAGTCGCCCACGCCTCGCCCAGCAACTGGATGTAGAGCGAGGATGGGAGCGCGCGGTGGAAACCGTGCTGGGTGGCTATCTCGAGGCCGTCTGTGTCGATGGCATCGATTCAGTAGCCGGTCTGCTCGGGAGCCTGGACGTCGGTTCGGTGACGTTCTTCTCGCCGGCGGCCACCGCAAGCGGTGGCGACGACCATGCCGGCCTCCTCGCAAAGCACGTACGTGGCCCCGCCGGGGTCGCTTCCCTGCTCGACGGGATCAGCGCGGTGGAATCGTTGCCCGAAGCCCTCGCTCGTCGCGCGCGCCTGGGCCACAACCAATCGGTCATCACGCGCGATGGCATCTGGATCGGGCGCGACTGGTTGCGCGTCAGCCGCGATCAGGATGTGCATGCCGGTGTCATCGGCCGTGAACAGGAGATGCGCGGGCTTCGCGAGCAGGTGGCTGTAACCGAACGCGCTCGTGCCGCTGCGGATGCGCAACTGGCTGATGCGCGCAGCCGGCTCGAAGAGCTGTCGCACCGGCGTGATGAACTGCAGGGTGAGGTCAATCGCCTGCATCGCCTATACAGCGATTCGACCGCCCAGTTGCAGGCTCTGCGTTCCCAGGCTGAGCAAGCCGCCCGGCGCATAGACAAGGTGCAGGCCGAGAGCGAAGACGTGGAGAATGAAATCACCCGCATCGAGGCGGAGCTCGCGAGCGGCCGGGAGCGACTGGAGGTCGGCCTGAATGAAATGGGGCAACTCGAATCGCGCCGGACCGGGCTTGAAGGCCAGCGGGATCACCTGCGGCAGAGCCTGTCACTTGCACGTACGCGCGCCCAGTCGGATCGCGAATTGGCGCAGGAGATCGCCATCCAGTCGGAATCACGGCGCTCTGCGCAGGCTTCCGTCCTGGCAGGACTCGACCGCATGCGGTCCCAGCTCACGCAGCTGCTGTCGCGCCGAGAGGAACTGACGCAGCAGGTTGCAGCAGGGGAAGGTCCTCTGGCACAGCTGGCCGCGGAACTCGAGCAGAAGCTGCAGCAGCGGGTCGGGCTGGAACAGGAGCTGACTGCTGCCCGGGAGACGCTGGAAGGCGCTGAATCGGCCATGCGCGAGATCGACCAGCGACGCATGCAGACCGAGGGCCGCGTGGATGAAGCCAGGCAGTTGCTCGAAGGGATCCGCATGGTGGCGCAGGAACTGAAGGTGCGGCGCGAGTCGCTCCTCGAACAGTTCCGTGCGACGCAGTTCGACCTCGAGACGGTCACTGCAGGGATAGCCGCCGGGAGCACGATTGCCTCGCTTGAGGAAGCGGTGGCCGAGATTGCCGGCAAGATCGAGCGGCTGGGCCAGGTCAACCTGGCAGCCATTGACGAGTTCAAGGAACAGTCGGAGCGGAAGGAATACCTCGACAGGCAGTTCGCCGATCTCACCGATGCCCTCGAAACGCTCGAAACCGCCATCCGCAAGATCGACCGCGAGACCCGTTCGCGCTTCCAGGACACCTTCGATCGGATTAACGCGGGACTCAAGGAACGTTTTCCGCGCCTGTTTGGCGGCGGCCATGCCTATCTCGAACTGACGGGCGAGGATGTGCTGAACGCCGGCGTCTCTATCATGGCGCGGCCCCCCGGCAAGCGGAACAGCACGATCAGCCAGCTGTCCGGTGGCGAAAAGGCACTGACTGCCGTCGCGCTCGTGTTCTCGATCTTCGAGCTGAATCCGGCGCCGTTCTGCCTGCTGGACGAAGTGGATGCTCCGCTGGACGACAACAACGTCGGGCGCTTCTGTGACACGGTCAAGGAGATGTCGTCGCGGGTGCAGTTCATCTTCATCACCCACAACAAGGCGACGATGGAACTCGCGTCGCAGCTGATCGGCGTCACGATGCACGAACCCGGTGTGTCGCGCCTGGTTGCCGTGGACGTTGACGCTGCCGTCCGCATGGCGGCCATGTAGGCAATCATGAGCGAATTGCGCTGGATTCTCCTTGGCTGCGGATTGGTGCTCCTGTTGGGGATATTCCTGTGGGGCCGTCGCAGCCGCGGGCAGGCCGCTTCGGATGAGCTGGACTCAGGAAGGCTCGACCCTGGCATCGAGCCCGCGTCGAGGGCTGATGCGCTGGCAGCCGGCGTCATCGAGCATCCCGCACACCCGGTGGGGAGCCGCTGGGAGGAAAATGAATGGACGAGCACGGTGACGGATCTTCCCGAAATCCGTTTCGATTCGACGCACTCGTTCGCTGACGCTTTTGAGCCGCAGCTGGATGGCGAAGAGCTGTTGCCGGCGGTGGAGGATCCCCTGGTCGGTTCGACCGGGTCGTCGCCTCCGGAGCCGTCAGCTGCCGCGAGTGCCGCACACACCGCATCCGGATCGGCCAGGCCGAAGCTCACGGAGAAGCGCAAGATCATCGCCCTGCGCTTGTCTGCGCCGTTGACCGAGCGCTACACCGGCAACCGGCTGCGTACGGCGTTTGCTGCGATGGACCTCGAACATGGCCGGTATGGCATCTTCCACAGGCTGTACCAGGGCAAGAGCGTGTTCAGCGTCGCGAGCATGGTGGAGCCAGGGGCGTTCGACCTCGAAACGATGGGTGAAACGCAATTCGCTGGCGTAACGCTGTTTGCGCTCCTGCCGGGTCCCCTGGCAGGATCCAGGGCTTACGACCAGCTCATCGAATGCGCCCGCCATCTGGAGCGTGCCCTCGGTGGCGAGCTGCACGACGAGCGCGGACTGCCGCTGACTGCCCAGCGCATTGCCAGTCTGCGCGATGACGTGCTCGACTTCGAACACCTGCTTGGATCTTCGGCCCCTGCCTGACGGAACGTTGGGTCAAAATGGTCGCTCCCGTTGCCGTCGACAAGCGCGTACGCCAGCTGCGCGACCAGATCGAGCACCATAACCACCGCTATCACACGCTCGATGACCCCGAGGTGTCGGACGCCGAGTATGACCGGCTCATGCAGGAACTGAAGCAGGCCGAGGAACAGTATCCGGAGCTCGTTACACCCGATTCACCGACACAACGGGTAGGAGCAACCCCGATAGCGGGATTCGGCGAGGTCCAGCATGCAGTACCGATGCTCTCGCTGGACAATGCCTTCACGGACGACGACCTGACGGCATTCGACACGCGCGTCCGGGACCGTCTGGAGCGCGAGCAGCCTGTCGAGTACTACGCGGAGCCGAAACTCGATGGCCTGGCCATCAACCTGCGTTACGAGCAGGGCCTGCTGGTCCAGGCGGCTACGCGCGGTGATGGCGCCACTGGCGAAGACGTGACCCATAACGTCCGCACCATCAAGGCCATCCCGCTCAAGCTGCGGGGCAAAGCGCCGACGGTGCTCGATGTGCGCGGGGAGGTATTCATGCCTTTGGCCGGCTTCAAGGCAATGAATGCGCGGGCCCTGGAGCAGGGCGAGAAAGTGTTCGCGAACCCCCGCAATGCGGCTGCAGGCAGCCTCAGGCAACTCGATGCGCGCATCACCGCCGGGCGACCGCTGACGCTGTTCTGTTACGGGTGGGGCGCAGTGGAGGGCTGGAAACTGCCCGAGCGGCACAGCGAAGTCATCGACCAGTTCCGCGAGTGGGGCTTGCGGGTTTCGCCAGAGGCGCGCGTGGTCACTGGTGTTGAGGAGTGTCTTGAGTTCTACCGCGCCATCGGCGCGCGTCGCGCTGCACTTGTGTACGAGATTGACGGCATTGTCTACAAGGTCAATCCCCTCAGGTACCAGCGGGACCTTGGCTTTGTATCGCGCGCCCCTCGCTGGGCGATCGCGCACAAGTTTCCTGCGCTTGAGGAAACAACGACGGTGCGCGACGTGGAATTCCAGGTTGGCCGGACCGGAGCGCTGACGCCGGTTGCGCGCCTCGAGCCGGTCATCGTCAGCGGCGTTACGGTCAGCAACGCCACGCTGCACAACATGGATGAACTGCGCCGCAAGGATGTTCGGATCGGGGATCGCGTGCTAGTGCGCCGTGCCGGCGACGTGATTCCGGAAATCGTCAAGGTCATTGTCGAACATCGGCCGCACAACGCGCGGGTCGTCGCGTTGCCTGTCCGCTGTCCCGTCTGCGGTTCGGATGTGGAAAGAGTGGAGGGGGAAGCGGTCGCTCGTTGCACGGGAGGGCTGGTCTGCTCTGCGCAGCGCAAGGAAGCCCTCCTGCATTTCGCCTCTCGCCGGGCGATGGATGTGGAGGGGTTGGGAGCC
>JANNNQ010000056.1:0-6374 GCA_031398625.1 Pseudomonadota bacterium | reverse complement strand
ACGCCACAGCTTCGGCTGACCGAACGTCATCGGCTTCACGTTTCAACAGATCGCGCAGATCGGAGCTCGTTTCCGAAACCCCGAGCAATCCCGAATGATGGTTTACCATTTGATGAAACTGCTCCGCGGACATGTGCTCGGTTTGCGCCTGGTACCAGTCCTGCCCTGGTTCGAGGTCGCCGGAGCGAGTGCTCATGGGCACGCCGGCGGCCGGCGTAAAGCCCATGCTGGTGTCGATGCATTGGCCGCCGCGAACCGCTGCCAGGCTCGCTCCACTGCCAAGATGGGCCAGGATCACCCGTCCATTTGCTGCCTCGCGGCCGCCTACGCGCGCCAGTTCCTGCATGAGGAACGAATAGGACAGGCCGTGAAAACCGTAGCGCTCGACTCCTTTTGCCTGAAAGCGACGGGGAATTGGCAATATCCTGGCGACCCGTGGCATGTCGCGGTGAAAGGCGGTATCGAAGCAGGCCACCTGCAGTAAAGATGGGACTCGCTCGCGCAGCAGATCGATCATTGCTATCTCTGCCGGCAGATGCTCCGGCGCAAAGGCGCTGATGCGGCGCAGTTCGTCCAGCAGTTCATGGCTCACGCGTTCCGGCTCCTTGTGGCGGGCACCGCCGTTGACCACGCGGTGGCCCACGGCCGCGATCGAAGCGAGGCCGATCTGCTCATCGAACCAATCGATCAAAAACTTCGCCGCCAATGGGTGATCAAAGTCACCGATGGCGCGGCTGCCCTGCTGGTGGCGGTCGAGATCGTTAAACGTCAGCAGGGTGCCGCGCAAACCGATTCGATCGACCTTGCCCTGCAGCCGTCGCTGAGGCGGATCACTCATTCGATACACCGCGAACTTGATGCTCGACGAGCCGCCATTCACCACGAGAACGTCCTGGTTCATGATCTGATCTGGTTCAGAGGGCGACGACGCCGTTGTGTCGTTGACCCAGTACCCGACCCAGCAATTTGCGCAGTTCGCTCACCCACAGCACCGCGCTGGCCATCGCAGCGCACAGCAGCCACTGGTCGAACTCCAGCGGCACTGTGCCGAAGGCGAGGTTGAGGAAGGCAATATTGACGACCGCAACCTGCAGCAGAATCGACAGTGCAATCGCGCCCCAGAGCCACGGATTGACAAAAAGGTGTGCGAATGCGCTGGCGGTCTCTGAGCGGGCGCTGAAGCAGGTGAACAAACTGGTGAATACGAGCACCGTAAAGCCTGCGGTGCGGGCAGTGACGAGGTTGTATGTGCCCTCGATCAGCCCGCCCGGCAGGTAGATATCGATCGTCATCAGCGTCACCACGGCAATCACCACACCAGTCTGGATCACATTTGCCCACATGCGGGCATCAATCAACCGCTTGCTCAGGTGCCGCGGCTTTCGGGCCATGAGGTCGTCCGTGGGAGGGTCGATGCCCATCGCGAGCGCGGGCCCGGAGTCGGTAACCAGGTTGATCCACAGAATCTGGGTCGCGAGCAGCGGCAGTACCACCGCGCCGCCGGCGCCCGTCAGCCCGATCACCCCTGCACCTACCACACCCAGGAAGACCGACAGCACCTCGCCCATGTTCGAGGACAGCAGGTAGCGGAGGAATTTGCAGATATTGTCGACGATGCCGCGACCCTCGCGCACAGCCTCGACGATGGTGGCGAAGTTGTCGTCAGCGAGGATCATCCTGGCCGCTTCCTTCGTCACCTCGGTCCCGGTTACCCCCATCGCGATGCCGATATCAGCCGACTTCAACGCGGGGGCATCGTTGACGCCATCACCGGTCATCGCGACGATGTTTCCATCGGCCTGCAATGCGTCGACGATGCGCAACTTGTGCGCGGGCGACACCCGCGCGTAGACGGACGTTTTGCGCACGGCCTCGGCGAGGGCCGCATCGTCGAGCGCATCGAGCTCTTGCCCAGTCAGCGCGTTGGCGCCGGCTTCCACGAGCCCGAGATCTGCGGCGATGCGCGCGGCAGTGCGCGGGTGGTCGCCCGTGATCATGATCACCCGGATGCCGGCCCGGCGGGCCTCGCGAATGGCCACTGCCGCCTCCTCGCGCGGCGGATCGATGATGCCCACAGTGCCGACGAAGATCAGGTTTTGTTCGAGCGATTCAGCGCCTTGCGGGCCCTCGCCCGGCCCGAGCGGGCGGTACGCCACGGCCAAAGTGCGCAACGCCGCGTCGGAAAGCGTATCGACGTCAGCCAGTATCCGCGTCCGCAGTGCATGGCTGAGCTCGACCGTTTCCATGCCGACTCTAACCCTGGTGCAACGCTCGAGCAGGACGTCCGGTGCGCCCTTGGTGATCAACACGATTTCGTCAGCGTGCTCGTGGTCGATCTCGATCGTCGACATCATCTTGCGTTCGGACGTGAACGGGATTTCACCGATGCGCTCGAAACGCAGCACGCGCCGCTCGGTGACGCCTAGTTTTCGCTCAGCCACCAGGAAGGCAGCTTCGGTGGGGTCGCCGTGGATTTCCCACACACCATTCGCCACTTGGCGCAGGTCGGCGTTGCTGGCCAGGCTGCCGCCGCTCAGCACCGCGACCTGCTCGGCGTGCAGCGGCCCGACTCCGAGCCGGGCTCCCTCATGTTCCACTTGCCCGTCGGGCGTGTAACCCACTCCGGTGATAGTGGTGCCGCCCGATGCGGTCATCACCCGCTCGATGGTCATTTCCGAGCGGGTCAGGGTGCCGGTCTTGTCCGACGCGATGACCGAGGCAGAGCCCAACGTCTCCACCGACGACAGCATTTTGACGATCGCATTGTGCTTCGCCATCCGTTGCACGCCCATGGCGAGCACCACCGACAGAATTGCCGGCAGCCCTTCGGGCACCGCGGCGACTGCCAGGGACACGCCCAGCAGCAAGACGTCTTTGACATCGGCTGCGCTGCGGATGTCGGAGATCAGCAGGATGGTTCCCACCACCACGACGGCGATGATGACAACCGCGATGCCCAGCATGCGCCCGATCCGTGCCACTTCCTTCTGCAATGGTGTTGGCTCCTCCTCGGTCGTTTCCAGCATTTCCGCGATCGCGCCCATCTCGGTGTCCATACCGGTCGCGGTGACCACCGCACGACCGGTGCCCTGTGCGACGGCCGTGCCTTTGAAAACCATGTTGAGCCGGTCTCCGAGTACTGCCGGCCCGGGCAGCGTGGCGACATCCTTGAGGACGCCCTCGCTCTCACCCGTCAGCGCGGCTTCCTGCACGCGCAATGACGAGATTCGCGCGAGGCGCGCATCGGCACCCACGGCATCACCTTCGCCCAGCACGAGCACATCGCCACCCACCAACTCTGCGCTGGGTACCCGCACCAACTGGCCGTCACGCAGGACAGCGGAGGTCACCGCAGTCATCCGCGCCAGCGCGGCAACGGCATTTTCGGCCTTGGCTTCGTGCAGATAGCCGAGGAGCGCATTGAGGAAAACGACCAGCGAGATGACGATCGCATCCACAGGCCAGCCGACCATGCCCTCGATCACCCAGGCTCCGAGTGCGACCGTGACAGCAGCGAGCAGCAGGTAGACGAGAGGATCTTGAAACTGCGACAAGAGGCGACTCCAGGCAGGTCGCCGCCGGATGGAGCGGAGTTCATTCGGGCCGCCCTGCGCGAGCCGGTGCGACGCCTCCTTCGAGGTGAGTCCGTTTTCAAGGTCTGCTCCCAGAGCTCTTGCTACTTCGTCAGCATCCTTGACGGAGGGATCGTCGAGTCCGCCTGCCTTCGCCATGTCGTTATCCGGTCCGTGGGATGCGGGCAGGCACGAGCAAATGCGGTAACCCGACGCCTAGCAGGAGGCCCAGCAAGGCGAGTACCGCGGTCAGAACGAATGACGCACCCGGCAGGGCGGCGACATTGAAGAGGAGTCCACCCGCCACCGAGCCTACGGTTACGCCGAGGCTGGCGGCTGCGGTCTGTTTGCCGAGTTGCCAACCCTGCGCGCTCCCGGCCTTGGCCGAGATCCAGTAGGTCAGGATCGGAGAGAGGATGCCGGCGCTGGCCGCGACCGCGCCGATGACGACCAGCATCAACGTGAAATCAGACGCCCGCGGCACGACGAACAAACCAGCTGCTAGCACGGCTAGCGCGGGCGCAATGAGCCAGCGGGTCGTGTCCGGTTTGAACCAGGGCGAGAAGATGATTGCCTGCATCACAAACATGACTACGCTGCATTCGGTGAACATCAGCGCGATCTGGTACGGGGACAAGCCGAGTTCCTGCCTGCCGCGCAGCGCAAGCCCGACCTCGAAGACGCCGACGCCGGTCGAGACGATGAAGGTGAGGATGAGCAGCTTCGCCACGAGCCATCCACTCATACCGACTGAGGGGCCCGTAGTCTTCGGTGCCCAATCGTGGCCGACGCCGCGGGGCACGGCATACGCGACTGCGGCAGCCACGAGAAAGGCAAGCAGGCCAGTTGCCACGAGCGGAATCGCGACCGATCCAGCCGGCATTGCGAGGGCGAAGAAATGCGCTGCAAATCGAGAAATGAACACGCCCAGCATCGGTCCGAGCAGGAAGCCCGCAATGCCAGCCATGCTGACGAACGCAAGGCGACGGGCACGCCCCAGCTCATGCGTGGTGAAGTTGCCGATCACAGCCGCCGCCACTGGCGTCACGCCAGCGGCGAACACGCCGCCCAGGAAGCGCCCGCTGTAAACCGCTGCGAGGCTCTCGACCAACGAGAAGACCAGCATGGTTACGCCGAAGCCGATAAGGCCTACCAGCAGTACGCTACGGGGGCCGCGTCGATCGGACAGACGACCCCACAGGGGAGCAAACAGAAAAAGCGAAAGAGTGTAGACCGCAGTCAGCAGCCCTGTGTGCCGGGAAACCTGTGCAGCCTCCACTCCCGCCCCCGCAAACCGGTCGATCAGGTCGGGCAGAAGCGGAAGCACGAGGCCATAGCCGACCGACACTGTGAAAACGGCGAGCATGAGCGTGGCCATAGCGGCACGGGGGAGGTCTCTTGAAAACCCCTTGTCGTTCATTGCTGTGGCATATCCACAGTGGTCTTTGGGGTCGCCACGATTCCATGCGCACGTTTCATGAGGCGGGTACGCCAGCAGTCGCCGCCAACGCATCGTTGGCCATGCACCGAGTGCACCATGCTGCGTAGGTCCGTCCGAAAAGCAGTGCGAGCGAATGCGCGACACCGCGTGGCGGAAGCTGGTAGTCGATGAAGACCACCAGGCGCGAGCGGTTTCCCTCGGGAGAGATGGTGCAGCCCATGCGATAAGAGCCGATCACCAGGAGCCGCGGCTCGCCGCGGGTCTCCCAGGTCTTGCGCAATGGAGGAACTCGTTCGGTCACCACTTCCTCGACCACCAGATGCACGCCAAGAAAGCGTCCAGTGACGCGGATTAGCGAGCCGACTGCCTGTCCTCGCATCGCGTCGGCGTCGACAGCGACCTCGCTGCAGTGATGAAGCGGGTAGCGATCGCCGACCACGCCCGCAGCTTCCATCAAGCCCGCGCCATATCTGGCTGCGGGGCTGCCGCTGTCTTGCCAGGCTGACGAATGCCTGCCAGCTTGGTGCGCTTCAGCATCAGCGCATTGATCGCCACGATCAGCGTGCTGCCCGACATCGATAGTGCTGCGACTTCCGGACTCAGCACGAACGGGTACAACACGCCTGCCGCGAGCGGGAACGCGACCACGTTGTAGCCCACCGCCCACCAAAGATTCTGGTGCATCTTCCGCACCGTGGCGCGCGACAGCTCGATCGCGGCGACGATGTCGTAAGGGTCGCTCTTCATCAGCACCACATCGGCGCTTTCCATCGCGACGTCGGTGCCGGCTCCTATGGCGAAGCCCACGTTGGCCTGGGTCAGCGCCGGCGCGTCGTTGACGCCATCGCCCACCATCCCGACTTTCTTCCCCGCGGCCTGCAGCTCCTTCACCTTCTCGGCTTTCTGACCCGGCAGCACGTCGGCCAGCACGCTGTCGATGCCGAGATCCGCAGCGATGCGCTTGGCCGTGGCTGCGTTGTCGCCGGTCAGCATCACCACTTCAATGCCGCGTTCGCGCAGCTTTGCCACAGCTGTCTTTGAGGTTGGCCTGATTGCGTCGGCGATGGCGATGAGGCCGATCACGCGTGCCGCCTGTGACACGTGCACAACCGTGCGGCCGTCCCCCTGCAGGCGCGTGGCTTCGGCTTCCAGGCGACCGAGAGCGATCTTTTGCGTATCCATCAGCAGGCGGTTGCCCAAGTACACTGTACCGCCAGCGGTTTCAGCGCGCGCGCCCATGCCGTCGAGACTCTCGAAGCCCGTCGGCGCCACGATGGCGAGCTTGGCCGCACGACGCACGATGGCTTGGGCCAGAGGATGATCGGAGCCTTGCTCGACGGCGGCGGCGGCACTCAGCAAAA
>JANNNQ010000377.1:0-15826 GCA_031398625.1 Pseudomonadota bacterium | reverse complement strand
TGGAACTCATGGATAGCCCAAGTCGTCCCTGACTCGGGTTATCAGGGTGCTGCAAAGGGTTTTGCAGCACCCTGCTAATCCAAGGTGCGGGGTGGGTTTCGCAGGTGCGCTGCTTCATTCAGTGGCTGCCCTCGCGTGCCTTGCCGGCTCCGAACTGCGATTGCTTTCGTCCTGCTGCAGGAGACACACAATGAAAAGCTTGAAAGGTACCTCTACCGAAAAGAACCTCAAGGATGCATTCGCCGGCGAGTCGCAGGCGAACCGCCGCTACCTCTATTTCGCAGCCAAGGCCGATATCGAAGGGTTCAATGATGTCGCGGCCGTGTTCCGTTCGACTGCTGAAGGCGAAACCGGTCATGCGCATGGTCATCTCGAGTATCTTGAGCAGGTTGGCGATCCCGCCACTGGCCTGCCGATCGGCGAAACCTCGCTGAACCTCAAGGCCGCGATTGCCGGTGAAACCCACGAGTACACGGACATGTATCCCGGCATGGCGAAGTCGGCGCGTACCGAAGGGTTCGACGAAATCGCCGACTGGTTCGAGACGCTTGCCAAGGCGGAACGGTCGCACGCCAACCGCTTCCAGAAAGCCCTCGATACTTTATAAACGGCGACGCGGGCTTCCTTGCCGCTTGCGCCGGGGTGTGGGGGAAAAATGTGATTTTTCCCCACTCTCGCCACCTCTGGCGGCGGGCACGTCCATGTGCCTGGGTGTCGCGCGAAGCTGCTAGTGAGGAGCCGTTGTGCCAGACAGCAAGCCTGCATCCGATGCGGTGCCGCGCGAAGGCAGCCTCGAGGCGCCGACCCGGCACGCGATCGCGTGGAAAGACCCTGATTTCCTGAACGAGACGGCGCTGTTCAAGGAGCTCGAGCGGGTCTTCGATATCTGCCACGGCTGCCGGCGCTGCTTCAGTCTCTGCAATTCCTTTCCGACGCTGTTCAATGCCGTCGACAGCTCATCGACCGGTGAAGTCGATGGCCTCGATCGCAAGGCCTACTGGGAGGTGGTTGATCACTGCTACCTCTGCGATCTGTGCTACATGACCAAGTGTCCGTACGTGCCACCCCATCCCTGGAATCTCGATTTCCCGCATCTGATGCTGCGGGCCAAGGCTTTCAGGTTCGAACGCGGCGAAGTTCGCACGCGGGACAGGATCCTGGGCGCGACGGATGCAGTGGGGCGCCTTGCCGGCATTCCGGTAGTTGCTGAAGTGGTCAATGCGTTCAACAGGAGCCGTGCTGGCAGGCAGTTGCTCGAGCGGACGCTCGGCGTCCATCCCGAAGCGCCACTACCCGAGTATCACAGCCGCACGTATCGCAAGCGCCACTCCCCAGGCCTGGAGGGAACCGAAGCGGAAGCGGCGGGCGACACCATGGGCAAGGTCGTGCTGTTTGCCACCTGCTACGGCAACCGGAACGAACCCAGGCTGGGTGAGGATCTCGAGGCCATTTTCGCTCACAACGGCATTCCGGTGACGCTCACCAGCGACGAACGTTGCTGTGGCATGCCGAAGCTCGAGCTGGGCGATCTTGCCGCCGTCGAGAAACTCAAGGAGTTCAATATTCCGTTGCTCGCAGCGAAAGTCGACGAGGGCTGGGACATCGTGACGCCGATTCCGTCCTGCACGCTCATGTTCAAGCAGGAACTGCCACTGTTGTTCCCGGACGATCCGCTCGTCCGCAAGGTGCAGGCCGTGACCTACGACCCGTTCGAGTACCTGTGGCTCAGGCACAAGGCTGGCAAGCTGCGGACGGATTTCAGGCAGCCGCTGGGCAAGATCAGCTACCACGTGCCGTGCCACCTGCGGGTGCAGAACATCGGACTCAAGACCCGCGACGTCCTGATGCTGGTGCCGGATACCCAGGTCGAGCCGATCGAGCGCTGCTCCGGGCACAATGGTACTTACGGCGTGAAGACAGAGTTCCGGGATGACTCGATGAAGATCGGCCGGCCAGTCATCCGCAAGGTGGCGGACAGTGGCGCCGATCACTACTCAAGCGACTGCCCGATGGCGGGCCACCAGATCGGGTCGGGGCTCGAGAGTCACCGCGAGCCCGAGCATCCGTTGGGGTTGTTGCGGTTGGCATACGGGATATGAGAGGCAGGCCGGGCTGGAAGTTGTTTCCAAAAACGCCGTGAATCCATCCATGGAGGCGCCGGCAAAAACTCCTGTTTTTGACGGTTTTGGAAACACCTTCCAGCCCGGCCTGCAGAGTGAAGCAGGGGGAAGCGGGACGAGATGAAACTGAGAGCGGAAGATCTTTACGGACTGGAGCAGTACGCGCGCGTGCGGAAGGAATTCCGCGCGAAGGTGATTGCGCACAAGAAGGTCCGCACGATTGCGGTGGGCCCGAATACGACCTGGTGTTTCGAAGACCGGCTGACGGTTCAGTACCAGGTGCAGGAGATGCTGCGGGTGGAGCGGATCTTCGAGGCGGCGGGGATCGAGGAAGAGCTGGAGGCGTACAACCCGCTCATCCCTGACGGCAGCAACTGGAAGGCGACCCTGCTGATCGAGTATCCGGATCCCGAGGAGCGGCGGGTGGCGCTCACTCGCCTCAAGGGCATTGAGGACCAATGCTGGGTGCAGGTCGCTGGCTGTCCCAGGGTGTATGCGATCGCCGACGAGGATCTGGAGCGCGAAAACGACACCAAGACGTCATCGGTGCACTTCCTGCGCTTCGAGCTGGCGCCGGACATGGCAAGACAGGCTGCTGGCGGTGCTGCTCTTGCCATCGGCATCGATCACGAGAATTACACCTGCGCGCTCGATCCGCTGCCTGAAGCGCAGCGCGCTGCGCTTGCTGCCGACCTCGGCTGACTCTTTACGTCTACGGCATATTCGGATCGACCGCAAAGACTGCGGATGCACCTGCTAGAATCCGGCCGCCGCGACCACGCCGGCGCTCCGCATTCGTCCGTACCCTGATGGCCCAGTCGTATACCGCCTCCGATATCGAAGTCTTGAGTGGCCTGGATCCCGTACGCCGGCGTCCCGGCATGTATACGGACACCAGCCGGCCGAACCACCTGGCACACGAGGTGGTGGACAACTCGGTCGATGAGGCCTTGTCCGGCCACGCGAAGCGCATCGACGTCACGGCGTACAAGGATGGTTCGCTCGAAGTGGATGATGACGGCCGGGGAATGCCCGTCGACATCCATCCCAGGGAGAAGGTCAGCGGCGTCGAACTGATCCTCACGCGCCTGCACGCCGGCGGCAAATTCTCGGACAAGAACTACCAGTTCGCGGGCGGATTGCACGGCGTCGGCGTGTCGGTCGTCAATGCGCTGTCGAAGCATCTCGAATGCTGGGTGCGGCGCGGCGGCAAGGAATACAACATCAGCTTCAAGGGCGGGAAGCCCGCGTCGAAGCTGGAAGTGGTGGGCGATGTCGGGAAGAACAACACCGGCACCACGGTCCGTTTCTGGCCGGACCCGCAGTATTTCGAAGCGCCCACGTTCTCGATCCCGAAACTGAAGCATGTGTTGCGCGCCAAGGCGGTGCTGTGCCCCGGTCTGCTCGTGACGCTGAAGATCGAGCAGACCGGCGAAAAAGAAGAGTGGCAGTACACGGGTGGCGTCAACCAGTACCTCCTCGAGTCGCTGGGCAAGGGTGAGTGGCTGCCGCAGGAGCCGTTCAGCGGCAGCATCGAAGGTCAGCAGGAAGCGGCCGAATGGTCGATCGCCTGGCGTATCGACGAAGGCGAGCGCATCGAGGAAAGCTACGTCAACCTGATTCCCACGCCGCAGGGCGGGACGCATGTGAACGGGCTGCGCCTTGGCCTGGCCGAGGCCCTGCGCGAATTCTGCGAGTTCCGCAACCTGTTGCCTCGTGGCCTGAAGCTGGCGCCGGAAGACGTCTGGGACGGAGTGAGCTATGTGCTCTCTACCAGGATGAAAGAGGCCCAGTTCGCAGGCCAGACGAAGGAGCGGTTGTCCTCCCGCGAAGCGGCTTCGTTTGTTTCCGGTGTCGTCAAGGATCAGCTGGCCCTATGGCTCAACCAGCATCCGGACTCCGGCGAGAAGATCGCGCAGCTGGCCATCGCCCGCGCGCAAGACCGGCTCAAGGCCGCCAAGACCGTGGCCCGGAAGCGGATCGTCAGCGGTCCCGCGCTGCCCGGCAAGCTGGCGGATTGCACGCTGCAGGAACCCGAGCGTTGCGAACTGTTCCTGGTCGAAGGCGACTCGGCCGGCGGCTCTGCCAAGCAGGCGCGCGATCGCGAGTTCCAGGCCGTGATGCCGCTGCGGGGCAAGATCCTGAACACGTGGGAAGTAGATGCGGCCGAGATTCTCCGCTCCCAGGAAGTCCACGATATCGCCGTGGCGCTCGGCGTGGATCCCGCTTCCGACAAGCTCGACGGGCTGCGCTATCACCGCATCTGCATCCTCGCGGACGCGGATACCGACGGCCAGCACATCGCGACATTGCTTTGCGCCTTGTTCCTGCGCCATTTCCGCCCGCTGGTCGTTGCGGGCCACATCCATGTCGCCATGCCGCCGCTCTACCGCGTCGACGTGGGCAAGCAGGTCTATTACGCGCTGGATGATGCAGAACGAGCCGGGATCCTCGACCGGGTCGTTGCGGAGAATCCGCGGGCCAAGCCGACGGTCATGCGCTTCAAGGGACTGGGCGAGATGAATCCCTTGCAGTTGCGTGAGACCACGATGGCCCGGGAGACCCGCCGCCTCGTGCAGCTCACGATCGAGGCGTCCGACAATGCAGACCAGCTCATGGACATGCTGCTGGCGAAGAAGCGGGCGGGTGACCGCCGCGACTGGCTCGAACAGAAGGGCAATCTCGCGCAGACCTGACCCTCAGTATTCCAACCTACAGCCTGAATCCCTCTCGCAATGAGCCCGACCCAACCACCCCTGAACTTCGAAGGCATCGAGCGCCAGTCTCTCAAGACCTTTACCGAGAAGGCCTACCTCGACTATTCGATGTACGTCATCCTTGATCGCGCCCTGCCGCACGTGGGCGATGGCCTGAAGCCGGTGCAGCGTCGCATCGTTTATGCGATGAGCGAGCTCGGGCTGTCGGCGGCCTCCAAGCCGAAGAAATCCGCCCGCACCATCGGCGATGTCATCGGCAAGTTCCATCCGCATGGCGACTCCGCATGCTACGAGGCGATGGTGCTGATGGCGCAGCCGTTCTCGTACCGGTATCCGCTGGTGGATGGCCAGGGCAACTTCGGTTCCCCGGACGATCCGAAGTCGTTCGCGGCGATGCGTTACACCGAATCGCGGCTGACCAGGTACGCGGCGTTGCTGCTCTCCGAACTCGGGCAGGGGACTGTCGAGTGGTCTCCGAATTTCGATGGCACACTGGATGAGCCAGTCCTGCTGCCTGCGCGGGTCCCGAACCTGCTCCTGAACGGGACGACCGGCATTGCGGTCGGCATGGCGACCGACATTCCACCCCACAACCTGCGCGAAGTCGTGACGGCCTGTATCCGCCTGCTCGATGAACCCGACGTCCCGGTGCGTGAGTTGTGCAGGCACGTACAGGGTCCGGACCTGCCGACGGGAGCGGAGATCGTCACTCCCCGCAGCGAGCTCAAGGACATGTACGAAACGGGCACGGGAAGTTTCCGTGCCCGCGCCGTATACGAGATGGAAGACAGCGAGATCGTCATCACCCAGTTGCCGTATCTCGTCTCGGGCGCCCGCATCCAGGAGCAGGTGGCGGCGCAGATCCATGCGAAGAAGCTGCCGCTGGTGGCCGACATCCGCGACGAATCGGATCACGAGTACCCGACCCGCATCGTCATCACGCCCCGCTCGAACCGCGTCGACGTCGGGCAGCTGATGGCGCACCTGTTTGCGACCACGGACCTCGAGCGCAGCTATCGCGTCAACCTCAATGTCATCGGGCTGGACGGCCGGCCGAAGGTCATGGGCCTCAAGACGCTGCTCGCGGAATGGCTCGTCTTCCGCACCGCTACGGTGACCCGCCGGCTGACGTGGCGTCTCGAAAAAGTCGAGGCGCGGCTGCATATCCTCGATGGCCTCCTCATCGCCTACCTGAACCTGGATGAAGTGATCCGCATCATCCGCCGCGAGGAAGAGCCGAAGCCGGCGCTGATCAAGCGCTTCGATCTGTCGGAAGTCCAGGCCGAGGCGATCCTCGAGACGAAGCTGCGGCATCTCGCGAAGCTTGAGGAAATGAAGATCCGCGGGGAGCAGTCGGAGCTTGCGACCGAGCGCGACGAGCTGGCCGGGATCCTCGGAGCCGAGGCCAGGCTCAAGCAGCTCGTGAAGGATGAGCTGCTCGCGGTCGCCGACGAATTCGGTGACAAGCGTCGTACCCGCATTGTCGAGCGCGCCGCCGCCCAGGCCATCGACCAGACCGAGCTCGTGGCGGCAGAACCCGTGACAGTGGTGCTGTCTGCCCGTGGCTGGGCCCGGGCGGCCAAGGGCCACGATATCGATCCGCGGTCGCTGGGGTACAAGACGGGAGACGAGTTCCGTGCCGCTGCCAGGGGGCGCAGTACGCAGCAGGCCGTGTTCCTGGACAGCACCGGCAGGACTTACAGCATTCTGGCGCACACACTGCCGTCGGCTCGCGGTCAGGGTGAGCCGCTTTCCGGCCGGATCGATCCGCCGGACGGAGCGACTTTCGCCGGCGTGATGATCGGTGAGCCGGCCGAGCGCTGGGTGCTTGCCTCGGACGCAGGTTACGGCTTCATCGTGAAGCTGGAAGAACTGCATTCCCGCAACCGGGCGGGCAAGGCCGTGCTGAACGTGCCGGACGGGGCGGAGGTGCTGATTCCAGCGCCGGTACCCGACGATGCGGGTGCGCTGCTCTGTGCCGCCAGCAACGAGGGCAAGCTGCTGGTATTTCCTGCGACCGAACTGCCGGAGCTCGCGCGCGGCAAGGGGAACAAGATCTTCGGTCTGACTGCGAAGAAAGTCGCCAGCCGTGAGGAATACCTGGCGGCCGTGGCCGTGGTTGCTGCCGGTCAGAACCTGTTGATCTGGTCCGGCGAGCGCAAGATGACGCTCAGGTTCTCCGAGCTGAAAGACTATCGCGGCGAGCGTGCCCAGCGGGGTGCGGTACTGCCGCGCGGCTGGCGCAAGGTGGAGCGCCTCGAAGCGGAGCCGGTGGCCGCCGATGGCCAGGCCTGAGGCCTATCCCAATACGACCTGCTCGGGCTCGTTCACGAAGTATCCCTGCAGGAACTCGATGCCAAGCTGCCAGAGCACGGCCATCGTGTTCGCATCCTCGACGCGCTCGGCAATGGTCGAGATCTGCCTGGCTTTCGCCCCGTCGACGAACTGCTTGACCCGCTGCTGCAGGCCCTGGTCTGCCGCGAGTCCCTGCATCAGGGTGCCATCGATCTTGATGTAGTCGAGCGGGAGCTGGGCCAGAAGCTGCAGTGGATCGCGCCCGGTACCGAAATGCTCGATCGCGAAACGGAATCCGGCTTTCCGCAGGGACGCGGCGAACTCGGTCGTTTCCATCAGGTGATTCGTGGCGACCGATTCACTGACCTGGAACACCACGCGATCCGGCTCGATGCGGGTCGCCTTGAGCTGGTTCGACAGCCATTGCGGGAGCGATCGATCCGTAACGGAATCCTTGGAAACCCGGACAAACAGCCGTTCGACAGGGCGGTTCGCACACAGCGACATGGACGCACCCACTACCCAGCGGTCGATGTTCTTCATCAGGTCGTTGCGTTCCGCGGCCGCGATGAACTCCGACGGCAGCACTTCCTGCCCGGCTTCATCCAGCATGCGGACGAGCACGTCGAACATGGACTTCTCCTCGCCCAGCAGGCTCGCGATGGGCTGCTGCACGAGGCGGAATCGGTTCTCCATCAGCGCGGACTTGATGAGCCGTACCCAGATCTTGTCGCTTGCCTGTTGCTTCGTGTCGTCGTCGGTCCGGTCGAGTACGAAGACGCGGTCGCCGCCGCCGTCAGCCGCGCGGGCCCGGGCCTGCAGGGCATCGCGAATCGGTTCCGCGGCCGCCGTGACGCGGGCTCCCATCAAGCCAACGCCCACCGAGCAGGTGCAGGAGAGGGATTTGTCATTCACGCGGAACACATGGCTCTTTACCCGTCTGACGAAGTTGCCGGCCCAGGCTTCCACGTCGCGCGGCGTACCGCGTTCGAGCAGGGCCATGACGCTGCCCTCGCCGAACCGGCCAACCACGTCCTGCGGCAGGAGTTGCTCCTTCAACAACCCGGCAAGCTGCGCCATGAACTCGTCCACGGCGAGCGGGCCAAGGTCATCGACGATCGAGCTGAAGCGGTCCGGCTCGATGCTCACGATCTGCCGTACACCGCCCTTGATGGGATGCGCAAGCGCTTCCTGCAGGTGTTCCATGAAGAACCGGCGCTGGAGGAGCCCTGTGGCGGCATCCCGCTCGATGGCCTCGGTGAGTTCCTGGTCCAGTGCCTGCACATCGCGTTTCCGTGTCGGGACACAGACGCGCACCGCGGGTTCGCCATCGAACTCGGCGCGTGACAGGTCGAGTTCCAGTGCCACGCCCGAGCCGTCGCTCAGCAGGCCGTTGGCACGCAGTGAATGGCTGGTCCACTTGCCCTGCAGGCAGGCCACCAGCGCCCCCTTGAGGGCGCTCTGCGCGTCGTGGTCGAACGTATCCATCAGCGGCTGGCCGGTCATCGCGGTGGCGTCCGGATAGCCGAAGAGCTCGAGCCAGGCAGGATTCACGTCCACGACGATGCCTTCCTGCACATGGGCGATGGCATCCGCCGATCCCGCCAGGAAGGCCTTGAGCTGTTCGCGGGACTCGCGTGCCGAGGTCAGCGTGGAATTGAGCGCACGCTCCAGCCGGAATGAACGCAGCTCCCGCGACACGACTGCCTGCAGCCGCCGCCGGTGAGCGAGGGTGACCATGTCGCGGGCACCGTGTTGCATGGCCAGCGCGATGGCATCCTCGTCCACTTTGTCGGCAACGATGACGACGGGAACTTCAGGCGCGTTCTGGTCGCGCACATGCATGACAGTCGACAGTTCCTCCGGATCCGTGCCGATGCAGGCGATCAGCATCTCGGGATTGATCTGGGTGAGGGCATCGGCGAGGTCGTGGAGATCGCGGATCCAGCTGCAGTGCACGGCATGACCGGCATTCCGCAAGGTGCTGTTGATCGCTTCGACGTGGTCCTGTGACCGGGTCAGGACGATCATCGGGACTGCGCTTTGCTCCGCCAATTTACCGAACCTCTTTAGCCCTGAGCGTCGCGCTGGATTGCCATTCCATCCGTAGCGGCGCCGCGATTCTAGCAGGTTGATGCGAACCCGCCCGGTTCCGTCATCGGCCCTGGACCGGGGTCTTCGCAGCCATTCCAGGAACCTCGCGCACCAGGCGGGGTACGAGGTAGCCCGGCAATCGTGCTGTGAGTTGCGCGATCAGCCCACAAGCCACGCTCTCGGTGACCTCAAAATGTGATGCGCCACACACCCGGTCGAGCAGATGGAGGTAGTAGGGGAGGACACCCACCGTGAACAGTGCCTCGCTCAAGTCCGCAAGCGCCCCTTCCGAATCGTTCACGCCCGCGAGCAGGACAGACTGGTTGAGGAGCCTTGCGCCGGTTGCGGCGAGATCGCGGCAGGCCTGCGCGACCTGGTCGTCGATTTCCCGTGAATGGTTGAAATGCAGGACGACCACTTTCTGCAATCGCACGTCCGCCAGCCACGCGACCAGTCCGGCATCGACCCTTTCGGGCAGTACCACGGGTTGACGTGTGTGGATGCGCAGACGGCGGATGTGCGGGATCCCCTCGAGTGCCTCGGTGAGCTGCCGCAGCCGCCGGTCACTGAGGCTCAGGGGATCGCCGCCGCTCAGGATCACTTCATTGATCGAACCGTCGGCAGCCAGCAGATCGAGCGCTGGCTGCCAGGATCGGGCGCTCGCCGATTCGTTTTCGTACGGGAAATGGCGCCGGAAGCAGTAACGGCAATGTACCGCGCAGGCGCCCGTCGCGATGAGCAGTGCACGGCCGCGATACTTCCGCAGCAGGCCGGGACCCTGGCGGCTCACGAGGTCGCCAACAGGATCGAGGCTGAAGCCCTCGGTTGCCACCCGTTCTGCTCCGGTTGGCAGCACCTGCAGAAGCAGGGGATCGCGAGGGTTGCCGTGCTCCATGCGCGCGACGAAGCCGCGGGGGACCCGCAAGGGGAAATCACCTGCTGCAGCCAGCATTGCCGGCAGATCCGAGCGGTCGAGGCCCAGGACCTCGAGCAACTCGGCCGGATCCGTGATGGCAGCAGCGAGCGCCTGCTGCCATGGTGTCCGCGGCGGCTGGTTTGAAGGTTGGGTTGCGGCTATCATGTGCGCCCTTTGCCGGGACCGGCCCGTCACGATTGATCCTGAATGAATGGTGCCCAATGGCGAGCTACAGCACGAACGAATTCAAGCCTGGCGTAAAGATCCTGCTCGATAACGATCCGTACGCGATTCTCGAAAACGAGATGGTCAAGCCCGGCAAGGGCCAGGCATTCAACCGCGTTCGCATCCGCAATCTCAAGAGCGGCCGCGTCATCGAACGGACCTTCAAGTCCGGCGACACCGTCGAAGCGGCGGATGTCGTCGAAACCGAGATGCAGTATCTCTATGCCGACGGCGAGTTCTGGCATTTCATGGTCCCGGACACCTTCGAGCAGTTCACGGCAGACAAGGTGGCGATGGGCGATTCGGCAATCTGGCTCAAGGATGGCATGGGCTGCACGGTCATGCTGTGGAACGGCGTGCCGCTCAACGTCACCGCGCCTGCGCACGTGGAGCTCAAGATCATCGAGACCGACCCCGGATTGCGGGGTGATACGGCTACCGGTGGCGCGAAACCTGCCAAGCTCGAGACCGGCGCCACCGTCCGCGTGCCGCTCTTCATCAATGAGGGTGAGGTGATCCGCGTCGATACGCGCACGGGCGAGTACATCGCACGCGCCAAGAGCTGAACCGCTCTTGAACGTTGATGCGAAAGGCTGTCCGTGCCTTCTGTATCCGGAGCCGACGAGAACCTTGTGTTTCACTGGCTCCCGCAATCGATGAGCGGGAACCCACCGGATTCGCCGAGTCGTCCCTGACCCGTTGCCATCAGGGCAATGCGACGGGTTTGCATCTCCCTGTTAGTCAGGTTCAAACGGGAATGCGGTGGCTGCGTTGATATGACGCAGCTGCAGCGCGCACATCACTAGCCGGTCGAACCCCAGCGCCACCCCGGCGCAGTCCGGTAACCCGTTGCCAAGCGCCGCGAGAAAGCGCTCATCGCTTGCGGCTGCAGGCAGGCCCCGTTGTGCCCTGGCACTGCGATCCTGCTCGAAGCGCTGCCGCTGTTCTGCCGCATCATTCAATTCATGGAAGCCGTTCGCCAGCTCGATGCCGTCCAGGTAGAGCTCGAAGCGTGACGCGACCGGCCCCCGAACCCGCGCGAGCGCGGCTTGCGATGCCGGATAGTCGTAGACGAAGGTCAATCGATCCTTGCCGAGCTGCGGGCCGACCACCGTGCTCATCAGCAGATCGAGGCACGCATCGCGATCCGTATCGAGACCAGCGGGGACGTCGATCCCTGACTGGCGCAAGCGGGTAACCACATCCCCCGCCGATGCCGGGACCGCGTCGAGGCCGGCGTGGGCCCGAAGGGCGTCCCGGTAGGAGAGGGACTCGGTGGCGGCCAGCGCGCGTGTCGGCCTGAGCAGATCGAGTGCCAGCGTTTCGACATCCCGCATCAGTGCGTGGTGATCCAGTCCCAGCCGGTACCACTCAAGCAGCACGAATTCAGGCTGGTGCCAGCGACCGGCCTCGCCATCGCGATAGACCCGGGCCAGTTGCCAGATGTCCCCGTAGCCCGCGGCGAGGAGGCGCTTCATCGCATACTCAGGCGATGTATGCAGGTGAAACCGCCTGCCGCAGACGTTTGCCCCGACACTCGATAGATGGACATCAGTGATGGCAGTGCGGCTGAGCGAAGGCGTTTCGACCTCGAGTGCGCCGGTCGCAGCGAAATAGTCGCGCACCCTGGCCAGGAGCCGGGCGCGATGTACCAGCGTTTCGCGGGAGGCAGAGGGACGCCATTCCATTGCGGCAGGCCCTTTTTTCAGCCTGTGATCGTGCCGATCGGTTGGCCCATGCGGACGGTTGCTCCCGCGTGCAGCGAGGTTGCGAATTCGATCCGCCCGGGTTCGAACAGCAGGATCACCGTCGAGCCCATGTTGAAGCGACCTATCTCCTCTCCCAGTGCCAGCGCCTGTCCGGCGCCTTCTGGCAAGGGCAAAACACCACGAGTCCGCCGGGGCGGCCGGTTGATCTCGCCGTTCCACGCCGTTTCCATGCTGCCGACAAACAGGGCTCCTACCATCACCAGCGTCAGGTAGCCGGCCGGCGTGGTGAACTCGCAGACCACGCGTTCGTTGCGAGCGAACAGGCGTGGCACGGCCCGCGCGGTCGAGGCGTTGACGCTGAACAAGGCACCTGGAACATACACCGTCCGTTCGACGCGCCCGGAGAGGGGCATATGAATTCGATGGTAGTTGTAGGGCGCGAGGTAGATGCACGCAAAGTGGCCTCCCGCATACCTCGCCGCCTGGACCTGATCGCCGCCAACCAGCTCTGTCAGGGAATAGCTGCGTCCCTTCGCCTGGATGATCGCATCACCGTGGATGCGGCCTGTCTGGCTCACGGTCCCGTCCACGGGACTGACCACGCAGTTCGTTGCGGTGGGCAGGGGTCTGGCCCCTTCACGCAGCGCTCGCGTGAAGAAGTCATTGAAGCTCGGATAGGACAGCGGGTTGCTGTCGACGGCTTCGTCCATGTTCACCGCATAGCCACGCAGGAAATTGCCGATCACGAGATCCTTTAGCCACCGCGAACGACAGCGCATCAAGTGGTAAATGCCTAGCGACAGGAGCTGCTTGGGCAACAGGTACTGCAGCAGCGCGAAGCAGCGATCCCGCAGGGACGCGCTCACGCATCAGCTCCGGCTGTTGCTGCCGGCCTGCGCGACGACTTTGCGGAGATCTGCGGCCAGGTTGGCCGCGTCATGCGGCGCCGAGAAGATTGCGCGCAGCGCTGCGTCAGGGCCGACCAGGAAGAGGGCGCTCGAGTGGTCGACGGTGTAGTTCCCGTCGCTCAGGGGCGAGATGGCGTAGGGCACGTACAGCGCTTCGGCAAATCCTTCGATCGCGTCCGGTGTTCCCGTGACGCCCGTGAATGACGGGCTGAAGAAGTTGACGTACGCCGCTACCCGCTCGGGCGTGTCCCGCTCTGGATCGACGGACACGAAGATGACCTGAGGCCGGTCCGCGGCAGGCAGGTCGCTCAGGGATTTCTCCAGGCTGCCAAGCATCGCGAGGGTGGTCGGGCAGATGTCGGGGCAGTTGGTGAATCCGAAAAACAGCAGGTTCCAGCGATTCTCGAGGCGTCCACGGCCGAAGGCCTGGCCATTCTGGTCCAGCAGTGCCAGCTCCGGCAGCGGGCGGCCGGGTTCTATCCAGGTGCCGGTCGCGAGTACGGGGGCGGTGGCAACGGGCTCCACGAGTGACCGCGACAGCAGCATGCCGGCGAGCGCAGCTACAATGGCTACCGCGATGCCGACGACGATCTGCGAGGACTTGTTCATGGTGGCTGGATTATGGCACGACCGCCCGGCGGCGAGAGTGGTGAAACAGGTCTCGCACGTGAGCCTGGCGAGGTGACGGTAATGCCCGGCACGGTGGAAGAGTTCATTCGTGCAAGCGCCGCGAAGCTTGCTGCGGCCGGGCTCGCATTCGGCCATGGCACTGACAATGCACTCGATGATGCCGCCGAGATTGTCTTCTTCGCAGCCGGCCTGCGGCATGAAGACGCCCCAGCCGTGTATGCCCGGCTGCTCAACGCAGAGCAGCGCGCCAGCGCCAGCCGGCTGCTGGACCGCCGGATCGCAGAGCGCGTGCCGACTGCCTATCTCACCCGGCGCATGTGGTTTGCCGGACACGAGTTCTTCGTCGACGAGCGGGTGCTCGTGCCGCGGTCTCCTATTGCAGAACTGATCGAATCCCGGTTCACGCCGTGGGTCGATCCGGGCGCGGTCCGGCGCATCGCCGATATCGGCACCGGTTCCGGCTGCATTGCCATCGCGGCCGCCCTGGCTTTTCCCGAAGCGGAAGTCGATGCCGTCGATGTTTCGCCGGCAGCGCTCGAAGTCACCTGGATCAATCTCGAGCGCCTTGGCGTCGGCGCGAGAGTCCGGCCCGTTCTGTCCGATGGTTATGCAGCCCTTGCGGGCCGGCGTTATGACATCGTCGTTTCCAATCCGCCGTATGTAAGCCATGCGGAGATGTCTGCTTTGCCGCATGAATACCTGAGCGAGCCCGATCTGGGTCTGCGCGCTGGCGCGGATGGACTGGATGTGGTGAGGGGGCTGCTCGCTGATGCCAGCCGGCATCTTGAACCCGAGGGCATCCTGGTGATTGAGGTGGGCGACTCCGCAGAGACCTTGGTTGCGGCTTGCCCGGACGTCCCGTTTACTTGGCTCGAGTTCGCGCGAGGCGGTGGCGGGGTCTTCCTGCTGAGTGCCATGCAGGCAGTGGAGTATGGCTCCACGCTGGAGCGCCTGCGGTTGCGTCGCTGAGGCAGACTCGCGGCCTGTCCTTGGTGTTCATGGCCCTGTCTGAACGGCGCCGTCCTCGCTACACTTGCCGCCCCGATTCCGAAGCACGACCCAAAGCCCCAAGCATGTCCGGCAATACCTTCGGCACCCTGTTTACGGTCACGAGCTTCGGCGAGAGCCACGGGCCAGCCTTGGGCTGCATTGTTGACGGCTGCCCTCCCGGGCTCGAGTTGTCCGAGGAAGATATCCAGCGGGACGTGGAGCGCAGGCGTTCCGGGACGTCGAAGTTCACGAGCCAGCGCCGCGAACCCGACCAGGTCAGGATCCTCTCCGGTGTGTTCGAGGGAAGAACGACGGGGACACCGATCGGGCTCCTGGTGCAGAACGAAGACCAACGCTCGCGGGACTACGACAAGATCAAGGACCGGTTCCGGCCCGGCCACGCGGATTACACCTATCAGCAGAAATATGGGTTCCGCGACTACCGGGGCGGAGGCAGGTCTTCGGCACGCGAGACGGTCATGCGGGTGGCAGCCGGTGCGATCGCGAGAAAGTATCTCGAGCAAGCAGCCGGGATCTCGATCTACGGCTATCTCGCGCAGCTCGGTCCGCTCAAGCTCGGATTCAGGGAGCGTGACGCGATCGACGGGAACCCTTTCTTCTGTGCAGACCCGGACCGCATCGCAGAGCTCGAGCAGTACATGACGGACCTGCGGCGCGATGGCGATTCCGTGGGGGCTCGCGTCAACGTGGTTGCTGTTGGCGTGCCGCCTGGACTTGGCGAACCGGTCTTCGATCGGCTGGATGCGGATATTGCGCACGCCATGATGAGCATCAATGCGGTCAAGGGCGTCGAGCTCGGCGCGGGGTTCGGCGCCGTAGAGCAGAGGGGGACGCAGCACCGGGATGAAATGACGCCGTCCGGGTTCCTGTCGAACCATGCGGGCGGAATTCTCGGCGGCATTTCATCGGGCCAGGACATCCTGGTCAGCATGGCGCTGAAACCCACTTCCAGCATCACCCAGCCCGGACGGACCGTGGACCTTTCCGGCCAGCCCGTGGAGGTCATAACGACCGGCCGTCACGATCCCTGCGTAGGGATCAGGGCGACACCCATCGCCGAGGCCATGCTCGCGCTGGTGCTCATGGATCATTACCTGCGGCATCGCGCCCAGAACGCGGACGTCAATTCGACCGTTCCCGTCATTCCTGCAGGTGCGCGCTGATTCCTGCAGGCCGGGCACTGCACCCGACCGGGGTCGCA
>JANNNQ010000431.1:0-11505 GCA_031398625.1 Pseudomonadota bacterium | reverse complement strand
CAAGCTGAAGTGGATGAAACGGCTCGCCGCCCACGCCGCAGATTTGTATGCGGCGCGTATTCCGGTGGTGCTGGCCGGCGACTTCAACGTGGTGCCGGCCGACCTCGATATCTATCCGACCAAGTCCTACGCCAAGGATGCGCTGCTGCATCCCGACACCCGCGCGCTGTTTCATAAAATCCTGGCGCAGGGCTGGACCGATGCGATCCGCACGCTGCATCCCGACGCGCCGATGTACACGTTCTGGGACTACATGCGGAACCGCTGGCCGCGCGACGCCGGTTTGCGGCTCGATCATTTTTTGCTGAGCGATGAGATCGCCGGACGGCTTGCCGCTGCGGGCGTGGATCGCGACGTGCGCGGCCGCGAGGGTGCGAGCGATCACGCGCCGGCGTGGATCGAACTCAACGACAAGGGCCGCGCGCGGCGGAAGCCGGCCTCACGCAAATCTGTGGCGGCACCGGCGGTCAAGCGCGCCGCCAAACAGCCGACTAATAACCCGCCGCCCCTAAAACCCACGCCCGGCGCGCCGCTGCTCGTCATCGACGGCGATTCGTTCGCGCACCGCTCGTATCACGCGCTGCCGAAGACCATCCTGCGCAGCAGGCGGCGTCCCGGCGGCGCCATCCTGGGTTTCGCGAATGTGCTGATCCGGCTGTACGAGGCCGAGCGGCCGCGCGCCGTGCTGGTGGCGTGGGACACGCTGGACAAGCCAACCTACCGGCACACCAAATTCCCGCCGTACCAGAGCGGCCGTCAGTTCGACCGCGCCGAACCGCAGGACAGCTCGCCGATCGGCTGCGTTTCCTTGCGCCGTGTCAGCAGCCGGCGGATCTCGTCTTCATGGGTGTCGCGCCGGGCCTCGAAACGCAGCCGGCAGGCGAGGAACCACTCGCCCTGCGGACCTTCGAGATGCCGGTAAGTCGGCACGTAGTCGCTCGCGGGCCGGCGTTGCCGCTGACCTGCACGATTGATGGTCTCGACCTCGAGGACGTGCTGCCACGTTTCACCGCCGAAGGCACCCGCGTTCATTGCGAGTGCGCCACCAACCGTCCCGGGGATGCCGGCAAAAAACGCGGCCGGGCCGAGCCCCCAGCGCGCGCACTGCTTCGCGAGTTTGGCGCACGAGACGCCGGCACCGGCCCAGACGTCGGTCTGGCAAAGGCGATCCAGTTCGCCAAACGCGCCGTACGTTTCGATGACCGCCGCCCGCAGGCCGCCATCGCGCACGAGCAGGTTGCTGCCGAGGCCCACCCACACGATGGGCATCTCCGGCGTCAGCGTCCGGAAGAATGCCGCGAGATCATTGGCATCGAGCGGCCGGAAGAACAGATCCGCCGGGCCACCCACCCGCCACGACGTGTGCCGTGACATCGGCTCATTGCGGAGGACGCGGGAAGCGAGATCGGGAGGCTGGAACAGGGCGTTCACGGGCTCTGCCTCGCCGCGCGCAAACGCCCGAAAGCGTGAGGCAGCTCGCCTGCAATCGCCCCGATGCTTCCCGCTCCCATCGTCACCACCACGTCACCGTCGTGGACGATCGGCTCAAGCGCAGCAGCGAGCTCCTCGATCCGATCGAGATAGACCGGCTCGACACGACCGTGCGACCGGACTGCGCGGCAGATTGCCTTCGCATCTGCGCCTGCAATCGGTGCTTCGCCAGCGGCATAGACTTCGCTGACAACCAGTGCATCGACTGTCGCCAGCACCCGGGCGAAGTCATCGAGCAGATCATGCGTGCGGGTATAGCGGTGCGGCTGGAACGCCAGCACCACGCGCCGGCCGGCCCAGCCCTGGCGAACTGCTTCGAGCGTGGCCGCGATTTCCGTCGGATGATGGCCATAGTCATCCACCAGCGTGATGCGGCCGGACGCGGTTTCGACATCGCCCAGCTGCTGCAGGCGGCGGTCGATGCCCTGGAACTGCGCCAGTGCAGTCTGGATTGCCGCATCCGGCACGTCGAGGTCCGTCGCGACGGCAATGGCAGCGAGCGCGTTGAGGATGTTGTGCGTGCCAGGCAGGTTCAGCCGGACCGACAACGGTCGCTCGCGGCCCGGACGGACCACATCGAAGGTCGACTGCATGCCCTGGCGGACAATGTTGACCGCGCGCACGTCAGCAGGCTGCTCGATCCCGTAGGTGACGAGCGGGCGAGCGATGCGAGGCAGCAGTGCAACGGCTTCCCGGTCATCGGCGCAGATCACGGCGAGGCCATGAAAAGGGAGGTTGTGGAGAAAATCCACGAAACTCTGCTTCAGCCGCTCGAAGTTGCCTTCATGCGTCCCGAGATGGTCGGCATCCACATTGGTGATGATGGCGATCATCGGCTGCAGGTGCATGAACGACGCATCGCTTTCATCGGCTTCGGCAACGAGGTAACGACCCGAACCGAGGCGCGCGTTCGTGCCTGCGCTCTTCAGCCGGCCGCCGATCACGAATGTCGGATCGAGGCCCCCCTCCGCAAGCAGGCTGGCAACCATGCTCGTCGTCGTCGTCTTGCCATGCGTTCCGGCGATGGCGATGCCGAACCGGAAGCGCATCAGCTCCGCAAGCATCTCGGCCCGCTGCACGACGGGCACGCGATGCGCCTGGGCCTCGATCACTTCCGGGTTGGTGGCGTTCACGGCACTTGAAACCACCACGACGTCCGCACCCTGCACATTCGCGGCTGCATGGCCCATGACGATTCGTGCGCCCAGCGCCTCGAGACGCTGCGTAACTGCATTCGCCTTCAGGTCGGAGCCCTGCACCGCATACCCGAGATTCAGCAGCACTTCGGCAATGCCGCCCATGCCGCTGCCACCGATGCCGACCATATGGATCCTGTGGATGCGCCGCATGCGGTCGGTCATGCCGCACCTCCGGCTGCAGCAATGCACGCATCAGCCAGCCGCACGTCGGCATCGATGATGGCCTGCGCGCGGGCGTTGGTCGCCATGACTGCGAGCCGCGGACGGCCCGCAGCAGTGAGCTGGCGCAACTCACCGGCAAGCCGTTCTGGAGTCAGTTCGGCTTCAGGCAACAGGAGGCCTGCATCGGCAGTGACGAGGAAACGGGCATTGCGTGTCTGGTGATCATCGACGGCAGCTGCAAAGGGAACGAAAAGGGCCCCTACGCCGGCTGCTGCGATTTCAGAGACGGTCAGTGCACCCGACCGGCAGACGATGAGGTCCGCCCAGGTGTATGCGGCCGCCATGTCGTCGATGAATGCGCGGACGTCGCCAGTGACGCCATGCTTCGCATAAAGCCCGACTGTCGCAGCATGATGCCGCTCGCCCGCCTGGTGCAGCACCAGCGGCCGTTCACCGGCAGGCAGTAGCGCCAGGGCAGCAGGCAGCGTTGCATTGAGCCGCGCCGCGCCCTGGCTGCCACCGAAGATGAACAGACGCAATGGTCCAGAGCGCGCAGCGAAGCGTTCGGCCGGTGGCGGAATTGCCGTGATTTCCCGACGGACCGGATTGCCGACACATTCCGCGGTGACGTTGCCGGGAAAACTGTGCGGGAAGGCTTCGAGCACGCGATCAGCAAGCCGCGCGAGGACACGGTTGGTCACACCGGCGATGGCATTCTGCTCATGGATGACAAGCGGTCGACGGGTGAGCCACGCAGCGATGCCACCAGGTCCGGAAACGAATCCGCCCGCACCCAGCACGACGTCAGGCTTGCGCTTCCGCATCACTGCGAGGCTCTGCTGCAGGGCGCGCGCCAGCTTCACGGGAGCCGTGAGCCAGCTGAGCAGTCCCTTGCCTCGCAGGCCGCTGACCGTGATCCACTCGACGGGAATCTGGTGTGGCGGCACGAGCTTCGCCTCGAGACCGCGTTGCGTGCCGAGCCAGATGGCTTCGAAACCCCGCTCGCGCAAGACCCGTGCAGCGGCCAGCGCAGGAAACACGTGGCCGCCCGTGCCACCTGCCATGATGAGGACGGTGCGCGTCATGCGTCGCGCTCCTTGCGGGGCACTGCGGACCGGCCGGAGAGACTCGCCTCGTGGTAGATCCTCATGATCATCCCGAGCCATCCGAGCGTGACCAGCAGGCTGGACCCGCCGTAGGAGAGCAGCGGCAAGGTGAGTCCCTTCGTGGGCAGCAAGCCCATGTTCACGCCGATGTTGATGAATGCCTGGGCACCGAGCCAGATACCCAAGGCCGCCGCGCTGTATGCCTGGAATGTCAACCCCGCCTGGGCCGCAAGCCGCGAGATATGGAAGGTACGCCCGACCAGCACCACGAACAGCGCCAGCGTGATGATCACGCCGACCAGGCCGAATTCCTCGGCGAGGACGGCAAAGACGAAATCGTTGTGCGCTTCCGGCAGGTAGAACAGCTTCTGCACGCTGGCGCCAAGTCCCACGCCGAAGTACTCGCCACGGCCAATGGCAATGAGGGACTGCGTCAGCTGGAACCCGGAATTGAAAGGATCGGCCCACGGATCGAGGAAGGAGGTGAGCCGCTTGAGTCGATAGGCAGACGTCACTGCGAGCAGGCCCATCCCCGCAACCGCAAGGGCAACCAGGGCAAGGAAATGCCGGAGCTTCACGCCAGCCAGGAAGAGCATGCCAAGACCCGTGGCCATCAGCACCGTGGCAGCGCCGAAATCCGGTTCGAGCAACAACAGGCCGGCCGCCGCCATCAGGATACCGAGCGGACGCAGGAAGGCCTGGAGGTTGTCCTTGAGGTCGGCCTGGCGGCGCACGATGTAGCTGGCGAGATACGTGAGCAGCAGCACCCGCGTCACCTCCGAAACCTGCAGGTTGAGAACGCCCAGCGGGATCCAGCGGCGGCTGCCGTTCACTTCGGAACCGATACCGGGAATCAGCACCGCGGTCAGCATGAGGAATGCGACCACCAGCAAGGGAAACGACAGCCGCTCCCACACCGTCGACGGAATGAGCATGGCGAGGCCTGCTGCAATCAACCCCAGCACGACCGCGAGCAGCTGTCGCTCGAGGTAGTGGAAGGGATTGGCAAACTCGCGCTCGGCCGTGGCGATCGACGCCGACGACACCATCACGAGGCCGATGAGCAGAAGTCCCGCCACCAGCAGCAGCAGCACCGGATCGAGCCTGAAGCGTCGCGGCCGGCCGCTGGAACGGGCATAGGCGAGCGTGGCGGCAGTCATGACCCAAGCCTCTGCACGGCGGCAGCGAAGACATCGCCCCGATGGCCATAGTCGCGGAACATGTCGAGGCTGGCGCAGGCGGGTGACAGCAGCACCGTCTCGCCCTGACGGGCTGCGTTGGCAGCCTTCAGCACCGCGTCATCCATGGACGTCGCAAACTCGAGCGTTGCAACACCGCGCAATGCAGCCCCAAGCAGCCGGGCATCCTGGCCGAGCAGGACGGCATGACGAACCTTGCCGCGGAAAGCGTCGGCCAGGGGGGCGAAGTCCTGCCCTTTGCCCTGCCCGCCTGCGATCACGACGAGCGAACCCGGCATGCCGGCCACGGCAGCCAGCGTTGCTCCCACATTCGTTCCCTTGGAGTCATCAACGAATCGCACTCCGCCCACGTCGGCCACCCACTGTGCACGGTGCGGCAATCCGGAGAACTGCTTCAGTGCCTGGATCGCCGGCGCCAGCGGCAGGTTCATGGCTTCGAGCATCGCGAACGCCGCCAGCGCGTTGGCTGCGTTGTGCAATCCCGACACCTTGAGCTCGGACATCGCCACCAGCGGCTGGCCACCATGCAGGAGCACCGGGTCCGAATCGCGGCCACCGATCGAAAACTCGGCAGCCCGCTCGATGCTGAATCCCAGCACTGGCTGTCCCGCGCGCGGCATCGCACGCACCAGGGCATCGTCCTCATTGATCACGGCTACCCGCGCCCGATCGAAGATGCGGGCTTTCGATGCCGCATAGGCTGCAAGCGACGCATAGCGATCCATGTGATCCGGCGTGACGTTCAGCACGGCAGCCGCTGCCGGCTCCAGGCTGCAAGTGGTATCGAGCTGGAAACTGGAGAGTTCGAGTACGTAGAAACCGGGCACGGGCTGGTCGAGCAGGTCCAGCGCAGGCGGACCCAGATTGCCGCCAGCCAGCGCATCGCGACCGGTGGCGCGTGCCATCAGTGCTACCAGCGTGGTGACGGTGCTCTTGCCATTCGTACCCGTGATCGCGGCGGTCGGTGCGGCCGCCGCGCGCGCGAAGAGCTCGATGTCGCCATACACCGGAATGCCTCGAGCCCGCGCCGCAACCAGCAAGGGCTCATCGGGCGACAGCCCGGGAGAAGCGATGACCTGCGCAGCATTGTCGAGGAGCGCTGCATCCAGCCCACCGGTGCGGATGGATGCCGCCGGGACCAGGTCCTGCAGCGGACCGAGTTCCGGTGGCGCTGCGCGGCTGTCAGTCACGGCGAACTCCAGACCCTGCGCATGGAGGAAGCGCGCACAGGAAAGGCCCGTGCGGCCCAGGCCGGCGATCACGGTCCTGCCACGCAATGCAGGTGCGCGGGAGGCAGTGAAGTCGGTCTTGCGGGCTGCCATGGACATTCCGTCAGCGCACCTTGAGCGTAGCGAGGCCAACGAGCACCAGCACCACGGTGATGATCCAGAACCGCACGATCACCTTCGGCTCGGCCCATCCCTTGAGCTCGAAGTGATGGTGGATCGGCGCCATACGGAAGATCCGCTTGCCGGTGAGCTTGTAGGAGCCGACCTGCAGCATCACCGACACTGTCTCCATGACGAAGACGCCGCCCATGATGAAGAGGACGATCTCCTGCCGGACGATGACCGCCACGACACCGAGTGCAGCACCCAGCGCCAGCGCACCGATGTCGCCCATGAAAACCTGCGCGGGGTACGTGTTGAACCAGAGGAACCCGAGGCCTGCGCCCACCAGCGTTGCGCAGAAGACAAGCAGCTCGCCGGCGCCTGCGACATACGGAATACCGAGGTAGCTGGAGAACACGACATTCCCCGTGACGTAGGCGAATACGCCCAGCGCTCCCCCCACCATCACGGCCGGCATGATCGCGAGACCGTCCAGGCCGTCGGTGAGATTGACGGCATTGCTCGCGCCCACGATGACGAGGTAGGCGATGAGGATGTACACCGCTCCCAACGGCAGCATGACGTTCTTGAAGAACGGCACAAGCAGCGCCGTTTCGACCGGGGTCTTTGCCGTCACATAGAGCGTGACCGCACAGCCGATGCCCGCCACCGATTGCCAGAAGTACTTGTAGCGTGCGATCAGGCCCCGGGAGTTCCCGACCACGAGCTTGAGATAGTCATCCCAGAACCCGATGAGGCCGAATGCCAGCGTGACACCCAGGGTGATCCATACGAAGCGGTTGTCGAGGTCCGCCCACAGCAGCGTACTCACGCCGATGGCCACGAGGATCAGCGCGCCGCCCATCGTCGGAGTGCCCGCTTTCGGCAGGTGCGACTTCGGACCATCGTCGCGAACGCGCTGGCCGACCTGGCGTTCCGCCAGCGTCCGGATCATCCAGGGGCCGACCAGCAGCGAGATCAGGAGCGCCGTCAACGCAGCCAGGATCGCCCGCAGCGTGAGATAGCTGAAGACGTTGAAGGCCGAGAACTGCTGCGTGAGCAGGTGGGTGAGGTAGAGAAGCATGGCTGTTGTCAGTGTCCGTTCACCGCTACCCGGCCTGGCTCCGCCGCGAGCGCAGCCGCTACGCGTTCAAGCCGGTTGCTGCGCGATCCCTTGATGAGGACGATGACGTCTGCCGCCAGGTCCGCGCTGACCGCTGCGATCAGCGATTCGAGGTCCGCGAACCACTCGGCACCGTCGCCGAAAGCCGTCATGGCGAGCTTCGTACGGGTACCGACCGCAAACAGCCGGGCAACGCCGGCCTGCCTTGCATAGCGGCCGATCTCCGCATGCTGCTCGTCGGCATCGGTCCCCAGCTCGCGCATCTCGCCCAGCACCAGCCAGTGGCGGCCTGGCAATGCCGTGAAGGTATCGAGCCCGGCCTTGATGGAAGTGGGATTGGCGTTGTAGGAGTCGTCGACGAGCCGCGCTCCCTTGTGGGCTGCCTGCAGGTTCAGCCGGCCAGCGACAGCCCGCACCTTGCCGAGGCCAGCCACGATGTCATCGAAGTTCGCGCCGGCTGCATGCGCCGCTGCCGCCGCACCCAGCGCATTGCGCACGTTATGGAGACCGCCGAGGTGCAGCGACACACTGCGCACACCAGCCGGCATCACGAGATCGAAATCGGAGCGGAAGCCGTTGGCTCCTGCCTCGATACGGATGTCACGCGCGACGACATCGGCGGGCTGGTCGATACCGAAGGTCAGCACCCGCGATGTGCCCGCGAGCCGCCGCCAGAGCGCGGCAAAGCCGTCGTCGGCATTGATGACTGCCGTCCCGCGGCCTGCGAGTGCCGTGAACATCTCGCCCTTGCCCTGGGCAACGCCTTCAAGGCTGCCGAATCCCTCAAGATGAGCGGCGCCCGCGTTGGTAACCAGCCCCACCGTCGGCTGGGCGGTCGCGGCGAGCTCGGCAATCTCACCAATGTGATTGGCGCCCATCTCGATCACGGCACTGCGATGGCCGGGCGCAAGCTCGAGCAGCATCAACGGCACGCCGAGATGGTTGTTGAGATTGCCCTTCGTGACGAGACACGACCCTTGCAGGGCGAGCATCGAGCCCAGGATCTCCTTGGTGGTGGTCTTGCCGTTGCTGCCTGTCACGCCAACGAGCGGCAGACTGAAGCGCCGCCGCCATTCACGGGCAAACCGCGTGAGTGCAGCCAGCACATCCGGCACCACGACCTGCGGCACAGCCACATCGACGCCGTGATCGACCAGCAGTGCCACTGCCCCGCGTTGCAGCGCCTCCGCAGCGAAGCCATGGCCGTCGAAGTTCGGACCGCGCAGGGCGACGAAGAGCGCGCCCGCCTGCAAGGTGCGCGTATCGATCGAAACGGAGGTGAACGCACGATCTGCACCGAGCAACTGCCCGCCGGTAGCCTGTGCCAACGAGGCCAGGGAGCGGGTCAGCATGTCGCCGTCCCTCTGTTCAGCGAACCCAGGGCTTCCAGTGCACACTCGCGATCGCTGAAAGGCAGCGTCGTTGTCCCGATGATCTGGTAATCCTCATGTCCCTTGCCGGCAATCAGCACGGCGTCCCCGCTGTTCGCATGGTGCAAGGCCATGGCTATCGCAGCTGCGCGATTGCGTTCGATGCGCATCGACTCCGGGCCCGGCATGCCTGCCACGATCTCCGCGACGATCAGGTCGGGGTCTTCGCGTCGCGGATTGTCGTCGGTGATGACGATCTCGTCCGCCAGTTCCGCGGCAATCGCTCCCATCAGCGGCCGCTTGCCGCGATCTCGCTCTCCACCACAGCCGAATACGCAGAGGACGCGGCCACCCGTGTGTTGACGCACCACTCGCAGCGCCTTGGCAAGGGCATCGGGCGTATGCGCATAGTCGATCACGACGAGCGGGTTGCCGGCAGACACGACTTCCATTCGACCGGGAGGCGCACTGCAGCTCTCCAGTGCCTGTACGGCGCGATCGAGAGGCACTTCCCAGCCCAGCAGGACTGCAAGCGCAGCCAGCAGGTTCTCGGCATTGAACTCGCCGACCAGCGGTGAACGCAGCAGTCCCGCGCCCCAGCTGCCGTCGAAGTGAATGATGAGACCGGCCTCCCGGCTGTCCGCCAGCCCGCGCTCGACACTGCGGGCGAACAGGCGATGGCCAGCGGGGACCGTCTCGCCCAGCGAGCCCACGTGATAGGCGGTCACTGCTGCACGTCCTGCGAGTTGCTGCACCAGTTCGTCCCCGAACGCATCACCCGCATTGATCACGGCATGATCCAGGCCTGCAGTGGCGAACAGGCGCGCCTTGGCTGCACCGTAGGCTGCCAGCGTCTTGTGGTAGTCAAGATGATCGCGTGTGAGGTTGGTAAATACCGCCGTATGGAAACGAACCCCATCGACGCGTCCCTGGTCGAGGGCGTGAGAGGAGACTTCCATGCTCACGTGGCGATTGCCCGCCTCGCAAAGCCCGGCGAGGCGGCGATGAACCGTGACGCAATCGGGCGTGGTGCGCTCGGACTGCTTGAGCTCCCCGGGACGGCCGTAGCCGAGTGTGCCGGCGTAAGCGGCGGTGGCACCTGCCGCAGCCATTGCGGATGCAATCAGGTAGGCGGTGGTGGTCTTGCCGTTCGTGCCAGTGATGCCGGCCACTTCCATGCGTGCGGACGGATTGTCGAAGAACCGGTCGGCAATGCGGCCCAGCAACTGCTTCAGGCCTGGCACTGCAATCGCCGGCATGTCGCCTGAGCTTGCGGGCGCTTCGATCCCGGGCACGGGTTCCCACAGCACGACGGCCGCACCGTTGCGCTGCGCGTTTGGCAGGAAATCAAGTCCATGACCCTGCGTACCCGCCATCGCGAGGAACAGGCAGCCCGGCACTGTCTCCCGGCTGTCCATGCAGAGATCGGTGATGGTGACGTCGGGCACTGCGACGTCAGAAAGACCCGCGAGCAGCCGGCGGAGATTCACGGCATCACGCGACGACGCAAGCCGGGGCCCTGCGTGCATGTCGGGTGTGTGTGTCATGGCGGTGAGTGACATCGGCGTCCGGTGACCTATTCCGCCGGATACGCGTGCACGAGCGTCGTCGCCGGCACCGTATCGAGGCCATCGGGCGGCACGCCCATGAGGCGTAGCGCCCCCGCCATCACGTTGGAGAACACGGGAGCAGCCACTTCGCCGCCGTAGTAGAGCTTGCCGCGCGGCTCGTCGATGACGACGATGGCGGCGAGCCGCGGATTGCTTGCCGGAACAACGCCGCCGAACACGCCGAAGTAAGCGTCGTCCGAGTAACCTCCCGGTATGGCTTTCTTGGCAGTCCCGGTCTTGCCGGCGACGCGATAGCCGATGAGGGAGGCGCGATTGCCGGTGCCGTCCAGCGACACGACGCTTTCCATGACCTTGAGCAGATCGCGTGCAACCTGCTCGTTCATGACGCGCTCTCCCGCAACCGGTCCATCGACTCGCCGCAACGTTGCCGGACGATTGATGCCGCCGGCGCCCAGCACGGCGTATGCATGGGCAAGCTGCAGGGGCGTCACGGACAGTCCGTAACCGTAGGACATCGTCGCCTGCCCGATGGGCCGCCAGTGCGAGTAGTGATTCAGCAGGCCTGCCGACTCGCCCGGAAAGCCGCTGCCGGTGACCTTGCCGAAACCGAAGGCATCGAGCGTCCCCCACATCGTTTCCGGCTTCATCGAGAGGGCGATCTTCGTCATGCCGACGTTGCTCGACTTGGCGACGACTGTCGTGAGGGGCACGGCCCCGAGCGGATGCTCATCGGAGATGGTCTTGATGCCAACGCGGACGGGCGTCGTGTCGATGACGCTGTCGGGACGGAACTTTCCCGCCTCGAACGCTGCGGCAACAACGAATGGCTTGATGCTGGAACCGGGCTCGAAGATGTCGGTGGCCGCCCGGTTGCGATAGCGCGGAGCGGTGTACTGGTCGCGGTCGTTCGGGTTGTACGCCGGCTGGTTCACCATCGCGAGGACTTCACCGGT
>JANNNQ010000370.1:0-1539 GCA_031398625.1 Pseudomonadota bacterium | reverse complement strand
GAAGTGATGGCGAGCAGCCTGCAGCCCGGCTCGCGGCATGCCGCCGTGCTGGCGCACCCGGGTGCTTTTGCGCTGCGCGTGCTGAAGGCGTTTCGCGCCAACCAGGGCCTGCTGCTGGCCGGCGCGGTGGCGTACTACGCGCTGCTGTCGATCGTGCCGCTGCTGATCCTGTCGGTGATCGCGCTGTCGCATCTTGTCGACCAGGCCGAGCTGCTGCAGACCGTGCGCCGTTACCTCGAATGGCTGGTGCCGGGGCAGTCGCACGCGATCGTCGTCGAACTGGCCAGTTTCCTGGACCACCGCGACGTGCTCGGCTGGGTGCTGCTGGTGAGCATGCTGTTCTTCAGCTCGCTGGCGTTCACGGTGCTGGAGAACGCGATGTCGGTGATCTTCCACCACCGGGTGGCGATCCGGCGCCGCCGCTACCTGGTTTCGGCGGTGATCCCCTACGTCTACATCCTGAGCCTGGCGCTGGGCCTGCTGCTGGTGACGCTGGTCGCCGGCCGCCTGCAGGCGCTGGGCGAGCGGCAGGTGGACTTCCTCGGGTTCCAGGGCTCGCTCGATGGCGTGTCGGGCCTGCTGCTGTACCTGCTGGGCCTGGCCGGCGAGGTGTTCGTGCTGACCTCCATCTACCTGGTGATGCCCGTGGGGCGGCTGTCGCCGTCGCATGCGCTGATGGGAGCGGGCGTTGCGGCGCTGCTGTGGGAGCTTTCGCGTCACGCGCTGGTGTGGTACTTCGCCACGCTGTCGCAGATCGGTGCCGTGTACGGATCGCTGACCACGGCCATTGCTGTGCTGCTGAGCCTCGAACTCGCCGCAGCGCTGTTGCTGCTGGGCGCGCAGGTGATCTCCGAGTACGAGCGCTTCGATCCCCAGGGCGCGCGCCCGGCGAAGGCGTTCACCACCGGCGCGGTTTGATCGTCATCGGTGCGCCGTCGCACCGACGGCCAAGCATGTCGAGCCTACAAGTCCGCATCACCCACAAGGAGAGCCAACCATGCTCGAAACCATCGCCGTCGTCCTCATCGTGCTCTGGCTGCTGGGCCTCGTCACGTCCACCACCATGGGTGGCTTCGTCCACGTTCTGCTGGTCATCGCCATCGTCGTCATCCTGTTCCGGGTGATCAGCGGCCGCCGCTTGTAGCCGCGCGTAACGTTGTCGTTGCGCAAGCCGCTTGCGCTGCAGGAGCAGGCAAGCACGGCCTGAGCATTCCTTCGAGCATCGGTCAGAATAGCGGTCCCATCACACCGATCCGGCCGCATGTCCGCCAGGGCGCCCGACAACCTGTTCTCGCCGGCGCGCCGGCAGCTCCTCCAGGCCGGCCTGGCTGCTGCGGGGGCGGTGCTGGTGCCGCCGGCTGCGGCTGCGGCCAACAAGCCTCTGGTGGTGGGCGGGCTGCCGGTCACCTGCAATCTCACCTTGCCCGTGGCCTGCGTCGCGCGGGCCACCGCCAACAGCGCCAACAGCGCCAACAAGAGCGGCGGCCCGCGCTTCGAATTCGAGTACAGCAAGTACAACGGCTGGCCCGAGATCAAGGA
>JANNNQ010000406.1:0-19674 GCA_031398625.1 Pseudomonadota bacterium | reverse complement strand
CAGGGTCTCTTCGCCGAGGGCGACCTCTCCCTTACCGAAATGGGCCTGCGCCAGGGTACGCACTGCAGGCGCGGAGTCTGGTTGATCGCGCAGCACACTGCGCAGGTCCTGAATCGCCGAGTCGTAGTCGCCGCGGGCGGACGCCAGGGCTCCACGCAGCGTCAAGGCGTCCGCGTCGCTCGGATTTGCGGCGAGTACTTCGTCCGTCAGGCGTTGTGCTTCCACGGGGTCATTGCTGCGCATGGCAAGCCCGGCGAGCTTGTTCCGCGCAGCCAGGCCCTCGGGACCCGCTTCAGTGCTGGCGATCACCGCCTGGTACTGCTTTTTTGCTTCTTCGACCTTGGCCGTCCGCACGTAGAAGTCCCCGAGTGAAAGCCGCAGCTCCTGATTCTCGCTGTCGGCAGCGAGAAACTCCTTGATCGCGCGCTCTGCCACCTCGGGTGACCGATGTGTCGACAGCAGGACGAGCAGCGCCGTCTTGTTTTCCGGGGCCTTCGGGGCGATCTTCACACCTTCGCGCAACACTGCTTCGGCCGCATCCACGTTTTTCTGGTCGAGGTAAAAGCGCGCGAGCTGGAGGCGGTGCGCGACACTCGCCGGCTCAAGCTCGACGACTTTGCGCAACGCAGGTTCCGCGAGCTCCATCTGGCCCTGCCGCCGGTAGAAATCAGCCAGAACCAGATTGAGTTCCGCGTCATCGGGCCGCTGCACAAGGGCGGTCTTGATCAATTCGATTGCCCTGTCGCGCTGCTCGTGGTTGAAGTAGATGGCAGCAAGCAATCCGACGGTCTCGCCGTCGGCCGGAGCGAGCCCGTAAGACTTCTCCGCGTCCGCGATGGCGCCCTCCACCTCACGGCGCTGCAGACGGACCGCCGCGCGGGCAGTCAGCAAGCCCGAATCATCGGGGTTCTGCTGCAGTCCCTTGTCGATGAGCTCGAGGGCCTTGTCGGCGAGTTCAGTAGCCCCGGCCGTCGCATACAGACGGGCCAGCGCTGCGCGCGCACCGGCGTGATCCGGATTCGCTTTGAGGCTGGCCTCGTATTGCGCTACTGCCGCAACCGGCTCGACCAGCTTTTGCAGTGCCTGGCCCAGGAGGAAATGCGTTTCTGCATTGCCGGGCTCCACCTGCAGGGCGTTCTGGAACTCGATTCGAGCCTTCTGAAAGTCCCTGGTCTCCATGTAACCCTGACCGCGCTCGACGTACTGCTCTTTGCGCTCGGTCGCTCCACAACCGACCAGCAGGAGGGCCACGAGTCCGGCTGCAAACCAATTTGTCTTTATGTCACGCATGTGTCTTGAAACCGACGCAGAACTGCCGAGAAGAGGGATAGTAGGGCGGGCATGTTGCCGCTTGGTTACCGCCAGCGCGTCGATCTCCCTGACTCGTCACGACAGGCACTCAATCGATCGGCGGCGCGTGGCGTTCTGGTACTTTGTTAATTCATGAAAGTCACCTACCTGAGCTTTGGCCAGATCTACACCGAGCCCGGGGGCCGTCTGACATCCGACACGGCCTCGACCCGCTATCGGGTCCTGCTTCCGGCCGAATACCTGGCAGGCAAAGGGCATCAGGTCCAGGTCGTCTCCACCAACGAGGCATTCTGGCGCGACGGCAGCTACACGAAGATCGCGGGTGATGCGGTGGTGTTCGGCAAGAGTTTCGACGGCCGGAACGAACAGCTTGCCGCTGCGCTGCGCAGAGCGGCCCGCCGCGTTCATTTTGATATTTGCGACAATCACTTCGATCATCCGCAGTTCGGAGGGCATTTCCGGCGCATGATCGATCTGGCGGATGCGGTCGTGGCGAGCACACTGGCCATGGCGGAAATTGTCCGTTCATCATGCGGCCGGGAATCCTGTCTGATCGGGGACCCCGTCGAGAACACGCAAGGCACGGCCCGGTTCGAACCAGCGACCCCCGGGGCGCGCCTGCTTTGGTTCGGCCACCCAGTCAATCTCGATACCTTGCTTGCAGTGGTAGCGGATCTCCAGCGGGCCGCGAGGCAGCATCCGCTGGAGCTGACCGTCGTTTCCGCGGCGGTTCCGGGACTGGCGGACGAAGTGGAGCGATGGAACCGGGCGGCAGGCACAGGTTTCCGGGCACGGTTCGTCTCCTGGTCAAAGGCCGAGCTCGGGCGGCAGCTGGCCGAGTGCGACACTGTCATTATTCCGTCGTCGGCCAGTAGTACGAAAGGCGTAAAGAGTCCCAATCGCCTGACAGAGAGCATCTGGGCAGGCCGGCTCGCCATCGCCTACCCTGTTCCCTCATACATGGAGTTCGCGGCGTATGCGGAGATCGCAACCGACATCGCGGCGTCGCTGCTGGCTGCGCTGGACACACCCGCGGGATATACGGCGCGCATCGCCGCTGGCCAGGACTACGTTGCAAAGCACTACTCCACCCGCGCTATCGGCGATCGGTGGGAAGAACTGTTCCGTCGCGACGGTCTCCCCTAACAAGGTGATGCAAAGGGTTTTGCATCACCCTGCTAACAGGGTGCACTGCACCTGCGCCTGATGGACGTCTCGGAGCGTATCGGGGAGGTCCTGCGCGCAGGCGTGGCGGCACACCGTGGAGGGAATGCCCGTGAAGCCGAACGGCGCTATCGCGCTGTCCTGGCATCCGACCCGGAGAACGCCGATGCCCTGAACCTGTTGGGTGCGCTCGCGGGAGAAGCGGGCCGGGCCCAGGAAGCGGTCGGACTGATCATGGAAGCTGTGCGGCTGCGACCGGGCATCGCGATGTTCCGTCTCAACCTCGGCATTGCGCTGCGCGTCTCCGGCCGGATTCTGGAAGCGATCGAAGCCCTGCAGGCTGCGCTGGCGCTGCAGCCGGAGCTGATCGAGGCCCAGTTGTCCCTGGGCCATTCGCTCTTTCACCTGCATCGGCACCGGGAAGCCGAGGACTGGTACCGTCGCGTGCTCACCCGGGTACCGCAGCATCGCGAAGCCCGGATGAGTCTCATCCGGATACTTGAATTCCAGGGAAAAGTCGCCGAGGCCGACACGCACTACGAGGCTTATGCCCGCCTGTACCCGGAAGATGACGCGATGCGCTTCCGCCAGGCCGTCTTGATGCCGCCCATCGCGCATTCGCGGTCCGACATTTCCCGGTGGCGCGACAGATTCGAGCGCAACCTCACCCGGCTGTCGGGCCAGCAGCTCCGCATCGGCAACCCTCTCGAAGAGATCGGAGCCGTCCATTTCTTCCTCGCGTACCACGGCATCGGCAATCGTGGACTCGCCACGCTCGCAGCTCGCGTGATCGCCACGGCCTGCCCTGACCTCCTCTGGGAAGCGCCAGAGTGCCGCGCCTGGCGGGGTCCGGCACAACGGATCAAGGTCGGTTTCGTCTCCAAGTTCATGTGTGAACACAGCATCGGCAAGACCACCCAGGGCCTCGTCGAGAAGATCGACCGCGAGCGCTTCGAAGTCAGTGCGCTCTTCGTTCCTCCGCGACACACCGATGCGGTATCGCAGGCGATCAGCGCAAGCGCCGATCATGCCGTCACTCTGTCGGGTACCCTGGCCGGAGCCCGCGAACAGATCGGACGGCTCGGCCTCGATGTGCTGTTCTACCAGGATATCGGGATGGAACCTTTCACCTATTTCCTGGCTTTCTCGCGCCTGGCACCAGTCCAATGCGTCTCGTTCGGCCATCCGGACACGACGGGCATACCGGCAATGGACTACTTCATCTCAAGCGACCTGTTCGAGATGGAGGGAGCCGAAAAACACTACTCCGAACGCCTCTTCCTGCTGCGCAGCGCCCCGACGCTGGCCTACTACTACAGGCCTGCGTTGCCAGCTGATCTCTTGACGCGGGCGCGCCTGGGTCTGCCGGAAGACCGCAGGCTATACCTCTGTCCGCAAACCCTGTTCAAGTTGCATCCCGATTTTGATGACGTGCTGATGCGCATCCTCGAAGCAGACGCCGAGGGGATCCTTGTTCTGGTCCAGCCGCAATCCGAACACTGGCTTCGGCTCGTGATCGAGCGATTCGAAGCGAGGATGCCGGGAATATCCAGCAGATTGTTGATCCTTCCACTGCAGCCCCGGGAACGATTCCTGAATCTGCTCGCGGTCGCGGATGTCGTACTGGATACGCCGCACTTCAACGGCATGAACAGCAGCCTGGAGGCTTTCGCTGTGGGAACGCCGGTGGTCACGATGCCCGGCGAGTTGCAGCGGAGCCGGCACACACAGGCCATGTACCGCAGCATGGGAATTCACGACTTGATAGTGAATTCACCTGAGGACTACGTGCGCCTCGCTGTTTCCGTCGCCAGCAATCCGCTGCTACAGCAGCAACTTCGGGAGCGCATCCTGGCGGCAAACGGGGTGCTTTTCGAGAGTACCCACGTCGTCCGCGAGTTCGAGCGCTTCTTCACAAGCGCCGTTGTCGAACGCGCGCGTCAGCCCTCTTGACCGCTGCTCACACCGCTTGTGCCTTGAGCCCGACAGTGCTCTGGTCTTCGGTTGCCAGCATGCGCCCGTGCTCGGCGAACCATTCCGCTGCAAAGTCGCACGTCCGATACGCTTCGAAGTAGGGCCCGCCGCTCGTGTAGTGCACCAAGGACGAAGATGGGTCGTGTTGGTCATAGCCTACGAGGTGGTTCCATCGATGCGGCAGCTCGCCGATCAATGAATCGTCCCCGAGCCATTTGAACTGGTGGAGCTCCAGCCCCGTGGCGTGGTTGACATAGTCAGGCGTCAATGCGCGGCAGCGGGCATTGTTGAAGAGGATGACGCTCGACCAGTTCTTCTTCTCATACTTCGTCTGCGGCTGGTCCAGGAACTTGGTGGTCTCCCTCGGCACGTGATGGTGCTTGACGACCTGTACGGCGTAGCGCTCGTCGCGAAGCTCCCAGAGCCGGGCAATGTCGTCGAGTGCGAGCATGTCGCAGTCCATGAAGATCGACCAGCCCTCGTAGCCCGAGAGATAGGGCGTAAGGAAGCGGGAGAATGAAAAATCGGTCGATTGCAGGGCATGCCGATCGCGTCGGTAGATGCCCTTGAGCTGGGAAAGCATGAGCGGCACGATGGCTACAGGCTGCGATGATCGGACATGAATGCTGTGAGCCAGCACTGAGAATGCCACCGTTTCCCGGACGTCAAACCCGATGAACACCCGTATCATGCTGCCCTCATTTCATTTTTTACGGTCCTCCGCCGGTCATTGACCGGAGATTCCCGGAGTTTCCACACGCGACCCTAGGCTAGAGACGGTATGTTGCCGGTTGGTGACGCCGCGGAAGTCATCGAGTTGTAATACACCTTCCAATAGAATCGAACGTTACCCACTCGCGAGCCTATCAGCATCAGTATCCGAGCAAATCATGCAGCGCCAAGACTATGCCCCGCCAGGAACGGCCACACGCCATGGAATCATTGAGACCATTCGCCCATTTTGCCTGCGAAAGTCCGCTTTGAGTGTCGTAGCGTCACTGCTGTGCCTGAACGCTGCTTCTGCTGCTGAGGTGGTTGCCAAAGCCGGGAAGTTCGAGATGACTTCGACCGAGGTGCAAGGCTTGCTGGCTTCACTGCCCGAGACAAGCCGCTCGGCGATTGCTGCGGATCCAAGAGTATTGGAGCAACTCGTTCGCACGGAGTTGTTGCGCCGGGCAGTCGTCGATGAAGTCCGTGCGAGTGGTTTCGAGCGCGACGCGGCTGTCGTGGCCCAGCTCGACAAACTGCGCGATGAAGCGCTGATGAGGCAATGGATTGCCAACAAGGCCAAGCCAGCCAGTACTTTCCCCACGGAAGATGTCGTCCGCGCCGCCTACGAGAGCAACAAGGCAGCCTTCGCGGCGCCTGTCGAGTACCGCATCGCGCAGATCTTCGTCAGCGCGCCCAATGGGGGCGAGGCAACGCAGTTGTCGGCTGCACTGAAGAAGGCGGCGGAGATCGGCGGAAAGATTGGCAATTCTGACTTCGCCGCACTCGCGCAGGCCCAGTCGGAACACGCCGATAGTGCAGCCAAGGGGGGCGATCTGGGTTTCCTGCCGGAGAACCGGCTCCTGCCGGAAGTCGCAACGGCCATCAGAACCCTGGCTGCCGGACAGACCGTCGGCCCGTTGAAAACGGCCCAAGGTCTGCACTTCCTCAAGCTGCTGGAGAAGAAGGAAGGAGCGGTCCCCGAGTACGCTGCGATCCGGGACAGCATCGCGACTGCGCTCCGCGAGAAGCAGGCGCAACAACTTGAGCAGGCCTACCTGAGTGAGCTGGGCGCGAAGCTGGGTATTTCCGTCAACCAGATCGAACTCTCGAAGCTGCAGTCAACGCTGCAGTAGCCCCCTACTGCGCGAGTACCGGCTGGGCAGCGTGCCCTCCGACAAGCGTCCCCCCTTCCGTGTAGGGCGCCTCTTCGGCGCCCGACCGCATCTTGCTGCGGCCCAGGCAGAAATGATTGAGCTCGGTGGCGGCAAACCGGGCTTCCTGGGTGGCCACCTGCAACTCGCTCCAGTACTCGAGCAGGCTGGTCCCGGTCACGAGCTTGTGACTGATGAGCAGTCGCTTGCAGGCGCCGTGCTGGGCCCGCTGCGAGGCCGCGACCCTTGCGTCGAGGGCCGCGAGCCGCAGCCAGAATCGTTGTGAGAAAAGCGCCATCGTCAGTTTCCTTCCACATCCGGACCGGTAAAGCCCTGCGTTTCCAGCAGCGTTCTGTCGAGGACCAGAGCGGATTCGCAGTAGCGCCGCCAGAGCGCGTCGAGATTCGGCGCTTCGCTCTGGCCATAACAGGCGAACAGCTCATCACGCGCAGCGCGATAGTCCGCATAAGCCCGCCGCCCGAGCTCATCGAGCTCCGAGATTTCTTCCCAGAAGGAATCGCTGAAGAATTCGGGGGCGTCTCGCACGGAGGGTGACGTTAGTCACCGTGGATGACAGGAATGTGGATGTTCCTTATCAATGGCGTGACGGTCGGCCGCACCGGGCGACTTCTACAGGGCGGCTTCTATCGGTGCGGGCAGTCGGGCTATAGTCGCAACGCGTAGCAGAAACCGGTCGGATCGCCATGCAAACTGCGCAGCGGTTGGGTTTCAGTCCGTTCGAGCGGGCGTTGCGGCTCATTACCGTCGTGCGTGCCGGCGAAGGCCGCTGCATCGCGCTGTTCGCGCTGCATGGCTTCCTCGTCATGGCGTCCTACTACCTGATCAAGGCGCTGCGCGAATCCTTTCTCCTGGCCGAAGCGGACGCGGAAGTGCGCAGTTACGCCGTCGCGGCCAACGGCATCCTGCTCATGCTGCTCGTGCCGCTTTACAGCGCGGTGCGACGCAGGCTCGACGGCCGGCGTCTCGTCGTCGCCATCACCTGGCTGTTTGCCGCCAACATGATCCTGTTCCTGGTGGCGTACCCCCTGCGCAGCGGCGCCTGGTTCGGCATCGTGTTCTTCATCTGGGTGGGGATCTACGGACTTCTGGTCGTGGCCCAGTTCTGGGCGCTCGCAGCCGGGTCGTTCAACACGCGCTCCGGCCAGCGGCTGTTCCCCGCCATCATGCTCGGCGCCAACCTCGGCGCGCTGGCCGGAGCGCAGGCCACCAGCCTGCTGATCGAGAACATCGGGCCGCCGGGACTGCTCGCTGCCGGTGCCCTCGTCCTGGCGTTGTCCACTGTGCTGGTCGCACCGGAGCTGGGCGCGATTCCCGCCGGCTCCCGCAGCCAGACGACGCCGGAGCAGGCCCGGACGACGCGCTCGGTGTTCGGCGGCTTCCGGGTCGTATTCAGCGACCGGTACCTGATGCTGGTCGCGGCATTTGTCGTCCTGCTGAACTGCATCGGCTCGACCGGCGACTTCCTGCTGGCCAACCTGATGCAGCAGCGCGCCACTGACATCGTGGCCGCGGCAACCGATGGCACCACGCGTGAAACCGTCATCGGCACGCTCTATGCGCGTTTCCAGTTCTGGGTCACCCTCGTGGGCGTGTTGTTGCAGATGTTCGTGGTGTCCCGGGTGTTTCGCGCGATCGGCATCCGCGGTGCGGTTCTCGTGCTGCCGGTCATCGCGCTGGTCATCTATGGCGCCATCGGCTTCGTGCCCGTCTTCAGCATCATCTTCATCGCGAAGATCATCGAAAACGCGACGAACTATTCGTTGATGAACACCACCCAGCAGGCGCTGTACCTGCCCACCAGCCCTGTTGCCAAGTTCGACGGCAAGACGACCATCGATACCTTCTTCTGGCGGTTCGGCGACATCCTGCAGGCGGCACTCATCTATACAGGGCTCAACACTTTCAATCTGGCCCCGTCCGCCTTTGCCCTGATCAATGTCGCCCTGTGCGTCGCGTGGATCGGCCTCGCCGTGTGGATCGGTACCCGGTACACCAGCCTGTCCCGCCAGGAGATCAGCAACGCCGCGCCGCAAGTGGCACGGGAGATTCCGCCCGCGAGCTGGCGTCCGGGCGAGGCGGTCCGGTTTGCCTTACCGGCCGATACGTTCGTCGATGCCGACGCGGGCGATGTGCTGACGTTCCAGGCGCGCCTGCTATCCGGCGACGCATTGCCACAGTGGCTGCGCTTCGATGCCCATCAGGCGGAGTTCCAGGGCACGCCACCCCCCGATGCCCCGGCGCACCTGCTCATCGAAGTCATCGCCGTCGACATCAATGGCGCGAGCGCCAGCACCAGCTTTGCGCTGGCACGGACTGTCTAGCTTTCCGGCAGCAATGCGAGGTTGCCGCGCTCGACCTGGTCGACGAGACGTTCGAAGCGGCGATGGACATTGCGGATCTCGTTGCGGGTCAGCCCAAGCTGCACGGCCGTTTCCTTGCGACGCACGCCGCGATTCCAGTTGTAGACCTCGCCATGCGCCACCGGCACCCACTTGCCTTCCGCGAGCGTGAATTCGGCCACCACGCCGAGCAGTGACTCGAGTTCCGGCCGCGTGGTGGCGCGCAGCTTGTCGTAGAGCGGGCGTTCTATCGCCGGCACATGCAGGTCGCGCCAGAACGTGCCGCGATCGCTTTCTGCGGAGGCGAACGCGACGCCATTGTCGATGGCCCAGGCCCGCGGTCCGGCTTCGCCTTCGGTCAGCATCACATTGCCGCGGTTCGAATCCTTGTGTTCTATCAGGTAGGTGAGCACGTTCACGTTGCTGATGGCCCGTGCGTAGCGGGCATCGGCCGCGAAACGCTGCAGGTCGATGGCATCCGCGTGCGGAGCGGCGCCGTCCAGCCAGCACTGCACGACGAACAACACTGCCCCGGTGCCGCGAAACGTCTCGGCCGCGACATCATCGAGCAGCTGGAACTCGGGCAGCGCCAGGGAACGCACCGCCGTCGGCGGCACCACCTCCGCGCCCTCCCCCACCAGAAACTGCTGCAGCCGGAATGCGGCCAGCTCGTAGCGCGGCTCGTTGTTGAAGCCCTGCGCTCCCGGAACGGTGCGCCTTACCTTGATCTCGAAGGCAGAGTCGGCGATCCGCGCCGTGGCGCGCTTGGTGATGTCGGTCGAAAAGCGGACGGCACGCGGCGTCGCAATGCTGAGTGCCGGATCGGTGAGCGCTGGCGCAGAACACTCGGCCTGGGCGCCACTGACCCACGAGAGCCCAAGCCCGAGAATGCCCGCTGCAACCGGCCGGAAGTGAGTCTGCATGGCTTCGAGTATGTCCCAGCGCGCCGCGAAAAAGCACTTGGGTCGACCGGTGAGCGAGCTGCACCGGTGTCGACCTTTCTTACAGCGAAACAGGACTCGCGCAGTTTTCTGTTGGCGGCCGCTGCACAACTTGCTGATCGCCACCGAGTTCAGATCCGTGGCAGCGAATTTGCATGTCGGCTGAAAAAGCCCTGCCTGGCTTGGGAACGCCAGGCTCGCGCTGCAACGTCGTCGATGAATGGTCGGGATGAGAAACAGGGAGTTTGAGATGCCGCGCCTGAAGGTTCACTCGATTCTGCCGTCTTCCGGCTCGTCCTTGCGGGGAGCCGTGATCGCGATCCTCGCTGTCACGAGCGTGGGGGCTCCCGACCAAGCCGACGCGCGGCCGGTGCGGATTGATTTCGCCAATGACTTGGATGAATTCGTGAACCAGGGGAGCTACTGGCCTAGTACCGGAATTGGCGCCGACTCTCCAAACAAGTTTGACGCAGCCGCCATCGGCATTGGCACGACGCCGGCTTCTCTTGAATGGGCTGGAGACGTCACCATCACGAACGGCGATGCCGTTCCCCCTGGGGACCCGGACTACGCCCCGAGTTACACGCGCTCCGTGGCCGCCTCCGGGGCAAACGTCGGCGGAACCGCGTACTCAGGCATCTGCACGTACAACAACGGAATATTCGCACTCACCACCGCAGACGTCTGCGGGGCGGCCGCAGATCCCCTCGGAGTCGTGTTCTCCGTTACCGGCGGCGTGGAAATCCTGACCTCTGCAGAACCTTTCGCGACGGATACCGGCGCTTTCAGCTATGCACGTGGGCTGACACCCGGATTGGACGCGCCGCCCGCGGATCCGCTAGAGCTTTTCAACGAGGCCTTGCCCACCTTGCGTCTTTCATGGAACCGGGTTTCGACGGCCACTGATCTAGACGCACTCTTCTCTCTGCAGGCGCTGATCTATTTCCTTGAGGGAGGAGATTTCGACGTGGAGTTCAGATACGGCGGCTCGGAAACCGCGCTCCCTCCCGCCAGCTTTGCACCCAATGTCTCCATTGCAGGAGTGGCCACCGGATTCACGGGTCCGTTGGCGGTGAATACCACTTACTCCTTCAGCTTCCGCGACGGCGTCCTCCTCGGCAGCGATCCGGGTCCCGATCCGGACCCCGTCGAAGTGCCGGAACCCGGAACCTGGGCACTGATGCTGCTCGGGCTCGGCGGGATGGCGTGGAAGCGAAAGGGCGCTCGCCGGGCGGGCTGACCCTGCAGCGATGACCTCGACCCTGCGGCTGACCGCCACACCGCAGCGGTAGCGATTGCGCGGCGCAGCGCCGTCCGCGTATCTTGCCCGTCCTGATGCCAGCAACACGCATTGAGGCAGGCGCCGCTTGGAGAGGCTCTCCATCTTCGTTTCGTCACCGGGCGATGTCGCCGAGGAGCGCATCATCGCGCGGCGCGTCATCTCGCGCCTGCAGGCGGAATTCGGCGAACGGCTTGAGCTGGACGCCGTGTTCTGGGAACAGGAACCACTGCTCGCCTCCGCCTCCTTCCAGGACCAGCTGCCGAAACCGTCGGATTCGGATGTGGCCGTCTGCATCCTGTGGGCTCGACTCGGCACCCCGCTCCCGATCACGTTCCGCAAGGCCGATGGTTCCCGGTACGGGTCCGGTACGGAATTCGAGTTCGAGGATGCGCTGGCCGGGTTCCGCAGCCGCGGCAAACCCGATCTGCTCGTCTACCGCAAGACGGCGCCGCCCCTGATTCCCGGCGATGATGACGTGCTGGCCGTCGAGAAGCTTCGCCAGAAACAGGCCGTGGATCTCTTCATGCGCCGCTGGTTTCACAACGAGGCGGACGGGACATTGCTGGCGGCCTTTCACCCGTTTGCCTCGGCGTCGGACTTCGAGGAGATCCTGGAAGCCCATCTGCGCAAACTGATTGCGCGGCATTGCCCCGACGCGGTCGGCGCATCCCGGGAGTCGTCCGTCTCCTGGCAACATGGCTCGCCCTTCAGGGGCCTGGAGGCGTTCGAAGGCGTCCATGCTCCCGTCTTCTTCGGCCGCACCGCCGCCGTCACCGACATGATCGCGGCGCTGCGACGCCAGGACAGCCAGGGAAAGCCGTTCCTGCTCGTCCTCGGCAGCAGCGGTTGCGGCAAGTCCTCCGTGGTTCGCGCCGGCCTCGTGCCGCTGCTGGTCCAGCCCGGCGTGATCGAGGGCGTGAAGCACTGGTTGCACGCGGCGATGAAGCCCCACGATGCGGCGGGGAATCTCGTCGGGGCACTGGCGGACCTGTTGTCGGCAAGCGGCGCGCTGGACGAGCCGGCTGCCCGCGCGCTGGAACCCGTCTTGCGCAATACCGAAGCAGCGCATCACGAGCAGCTCCTGCGGGTGCTCGCGGACTCACTGCAGCCTGCCAGCCGCGTCGTGCTGCTGGTCGATCAGCTCGAGGAAGTATTCACCGATGAGCAGGTCACCGAGGAAGAGCGCGCGGCCTTCTTTCGCGCGTTGTCCTTGCTGGTGCGCAGCCGCTGCATCTGGATCGTCGCCACGTTGCGCAGCGATTTCTATCCGCGCTGTACCGACTACGCCGAGCTCGTCGACCTCAAGGCGGATACCGGGCAGTACGACCTGCGCCTGCCGACCGCTGCCGAGATCGGACAGATCGTCCGGCTGCCGGCAGCGGCAGCGGGCCTGCGATTCGAGATCCGGCCCGATCGCGGCGAACGGCTGGATGAGGTGTTGCGCGACGAGGCGGTGGCGAGCCCGGAGGCGCTGCCACTTCTGGAATTCGCGCTTGAAGAGCTGTACCAGCGCCGCAGTTCGGACGGGACGCTGACGTTCAGTGCCTATCGCGAGATCGGCGGGGTGGAAGGCGCGCTGGGACGGCGGGCCGAGCATGTGTTCAACAACCTCGATGCCCAGGCTCAAAGCGCGCTGCCCGAGGTACTACGGCTGCTCGTGAATGCGCCTTTGGACGATTCGGAAAGCGCCGGGCGCCGGCAGGCCCCCCTGGCCGCTTTTTCCCGCGAGTCGCAGCCGCTCGTGACAGCGCTCATCGCGGCAAGACTGTGCGTCTCGGAACTCGATGCCAGCGGCCAGCCCGTCGTTTCCATTGCGCACGAAGCGCTCCTCCGGCACTGGCCCCGCGCGTCGGAGTGGGTGGCATCGAATCAGGAAACGCTGCGCAGCCTTGCACGACTCGCGGCAGCGACCTCGCGCTGGCTGCAGGAAGGCCGATCCGCCGATCTGCTGCTGGCGGCGGGCAAACCGCTCGAGGAAGCGATGGGGGTAGTGAGTTCCGGTGCCCAGCTTGGCGAAGCAGAACGCGCGCTGCTTGCGGCATCGACCGATCGGGCGCGCCGCAATCGCCGACTGCGGACTTCCGCGGTCGCCGCGCTGGCGGTGCTTGCGATCCTGGCCAGCATTGCCGCGCTGGTCGCCAACAACGAACGCAATCGCGCGACCACGGAAGCGTCGACCACCCAGCAGACCATGGAATTCATGGTCTCGATGTTCACGGTGGCGGATCCCAGCTCCGGCGCGGGCAACAACATCACCGTCCGCGAGATCCTGGACAACGCCGCAGAACGCGTCGAGCAGGGGCTGGACGAGCAACCGGTCGTGCGGGCGAGCCTGATGACCGCGATGGGCCGCGCGTACACCGGGCTTGGCCTGCACGAACCGGCGCGGCGGCTGTTGACGTCGGCGCTGTCGGAACGGGAACGGCTCGCGGGGGAGACGGCGAGACCGACGACCGAGGCCCGCAGCGCCCTGGCCGCGGCGCTCTATCTCGAAGGACGCTACACCGAGGCGGAACAGGCTTTCCGGCGTACGCTCGCCGATGCCAGGAGGACCATGCCGGAGAGCGATGCGCTGGTCTCGCAAAGCCTCAACGGACTGGCGCTCACGCTGTACCAGCAGGGCAATACCGACGAGGCCGAGCAACTGTATCGCGAGGCGCTCGAGATCGATCTGCGCCTGCACGGCAGGGAGCATCCGGACACGGCCAGGACACTCAAGGGTCTCGGCATGTCGCTTTATTTCGCGGGCAGGTATGCCGAAGCCGAACCGCTGCTGGCCGAGGCGCTTGATCTCTATTCCCGCCTTCTCGGCGAATCGACCATGCCCGTCGCCGAAGCGCGCAACGACCTGGGCTCGCTGTTCTACCAGCAGGGCCGGTATGCGGAGGCGGCCATCATGCTGCAATCGGCTTACGACACGTATCGCCATGTTCTCGGAGCGGATCATCCGGATCTCGCCAGCATCGGCAACAACATCGGCCGCAGCCTGTTGATGGAGGGACGGCTCGCCGCAGCCGAGCAGCAGTTGCGCGACTCCCTGGCGCTCGACCGCCGGTCCAAGCCCGAGGGCCATGACGACTACGCCCTGCCACTCAACAGCCTGGGGATGATCGAACTGGCACGCGCCAACCTGGTCGCTGCCGAGCGCTATCTCGCGGAAGCGCTCGCCATCTGCAGGACGCATGAACTGTGGCTCCTCGACCAGGTGTTGCTCAATACCGCCGAGCTGCAAGCCCGCCAGGGCGATGTCACCGCTGCCCGCGCGGCGCTGACGGAAGCACGCGCCGTCCTCGCCGAACAGTATCCGCTCGACCAGATGCCGGCGGAAGCATGGCGCTATGCCCTGCATGACCGGGTCATGGCGCTGATCCTCACGCGCGAACGCGAGTTCGAAGCAGCCGAACGTCTGCTTGCCGCAAGCCTTCCGGTCATCGAGAAGCGGTTCGGCACGGGGCGCTTCTACACGCGATCGATGCATGATGCCTTCGCCGGACTGTATCGCGAGTGGGGCAGGCAGGCGCTGGCAACGCGCCATCAGCAGGCGGCTGCGCGATGACGGCACCGGTTTCCATTCCCCTGGTCATCGGCGTTGCCGGCCATCGCGACCTCGTTGCCGACGAACTGCCGCGCTTGAAATCCTTGGTTCGCGGGCTCCTCCAGGAGCTCGCGCAAGCGCATCCCCATACGCCGATCCTCGTCGCTTCGCAGCTCGCCGAAGGCGCCGACCTGCTGGTTGCCGCCGAAGCCGATGCGCTCGGACACGAGCTCATCTGCCTGCTGCCGCTGCCGCTTGCGGAGTACCGTGAGCAGTTCAGCTCGCCCGACGAGCTCGCGCGTTTCGACGCGTTGTATGCGCGGTCGAGGGTCGTCGACCTGACAGAGGAAGCCACCGCCAATGGGGCGCTGGATGAATGCGACACCGAGGAGGCCCGCCGTGACCGTCAGTACGAAGTGGCAGGCCGTTTCCTGGCGCGCTACTGCTATGTGCTGCTGGCGCTGTGGGACGGACAGCCTGCGGATCGCCGGGGATCGACTGCCGCGGTGGTCGACTACCGCCTGGCGTCGCGAGGGGGTGCCCGCCCCGCAGTGCCGGGTCGACCGGACCTCGTGCTGGGGGAAGCAGACAACTCGCTCGTCTACCACATCCCGGTATCGCGGGCGCGGACGAGCGTCAGCCCCCCTGCCGGGTCGCCTGCACTCGGCGGCGGGTATGTGCATGAATTCGCCGGCGGCCCCTCGGCGCGGGAGTCCGCCATGCCGGACACGCATCGGCTGGTACTGCAACGAACCGACGAGTTCAATGCGGATCTCGGCACTGCCAGCGTTGCGTCCCTCCGCGCTGCCGATGCCGCTGGCACGGAAACGGGCAGGTTCCGGGCCATCGCGGGCGCCGATGCCGCCATCAGCGATTGTGGTGTCCTGCTGCAGGCAGCAGACCGGCTTGCGGATCATTTTCGCCGCCGGATGAGTCGCGCGCTCGTGCTGACGTTTGCGCTCGGCGGCATCATGGGTGGCGCGTTCGTGCTGTACTCGAAACTGGTCCACTTCGGATTCCTCATCTACGTGTTCGTGTTGATGGCCTTCGCGGGGCTGGCCATCCACCGGCATTCCGAGCACCGCGGCTGGCATCGCCGGCATCTGGAGTACCGGGCGCTCGCGGAAGGACTGCGCGTGCTGTTCTACTGGCGCGTCGCCGGCGTCCATGACGACGGCCACCTGCATACCGGCGCTGACAGCTTCCTGCGCCGGCAGGATCCGGAACTGGAATGGATCCGCAACGCCATGCGCGCCGTCGATCTCACGCTGCTCAGGACCAGCAGCGCGGGCATTGCCGGCGGCATCGGGTTCGTGGCCGAAGACTGGATCGGCCAGCTGAAGGGCGGCGCCACCGGCGGGTCGGGCCAGCTCGCGTACTACTGGCGCTCGAGCGAGCGCAAGATGACAACGGTGGAGACCGCCGAGAAAATCAGCCGGGTGGCACTGTGGGCGGGGCTCAGCGCGGCCGTCGTCCTCTGTTTCGCGCCGCTCCTGCATGACGAAGTCGTCAAGCAGCGGCTGGTGATCCTGATGGGACTGCTGCCGCTGGTATCGGGTATCGTCGAGGCCTATCTGCAGAAATCCGCCGACCGGGAACTGGCGCGTCAGTACTCGGGCATGTACCAGCTGTTCGACGAAGCGGATAGCCAGCTGCGTGCCGCCGACAGTCCTGCCGACAAGCGCGAAATCCTGAGGGCGCTCGGCCGGGCGGCGCTCGCCGAGCATTCCGCGTGGGTGCTCATGCACCGGGACCGCAAGCTCCGGCACTTCGCCGGCCACTGAAAACCTCAAGGGAACCTGCGACCACGATGGCCGACCTATCCGACAGCGCGGAATCCCTCCTCGCCAACAGCAGCGTGCAGGACACCACGGCGGTCGATCAGGTCCTGCAGTCCGTGCAGCAGGCGGGTTACGGCGACTCCTACCGCCAGCACGTGCGCGACCAGTATCACCTGTACGTGGAAATGGCCGACCGCATCAGCAGCCGCCGCATGCTGGCCAATTCCTTCTTCGTCGGCATGAATACCGCCGTCGCGGGAGCCATCGCGGTGTCGCTCAAGGAAAAACTGATCGACCCGCCGGCCCTCATTCTCGCGCCGGTCGTGGCAGCGCTGCTGATGTGCTCGGCATGGTGGATGATGGTGCTTTCCTACCGCAGGCTGAATTCCGCCAAGTTCAAGGTCATCCTGGCCATGGAACGCCTGCTCCCCCTCGCCCCCTATTCGGCGGAATGGGCTGCCCTGGAAGAAAAGCGGCGCAGTGCCGGCTACCTGCCGATCACCAGCGTCGAACTGATCGTGCCCTGGCTGTTCGCGGCGATCCACGTTTCGCTCAGCGTGGCGTTCCTGGCCCGGTTCGTCTTCTGAGCTTCCTGCAGCCGGTTCTGCAGCAGGTCGTCGCGTCGCCGCAGGAGGGCACTCACCTGCGCGGGCGTCAGCCAGGGACCGAGACGCGCCTCCAGCCCGGTTGCCGTCAGGTTCCGGAGCCGGCGGCCGAATTCTGCGCCGATGTGCCAGGGCTGCCGCTCCACATGCGCGAGACGCCCGGACGAAGTACCGAACGCGGCGGCGTGACCCACGGCGATCAGGCGGCCGTCATCCGCCGCGACCAGCACGCTGTCCCGATTGCGCACAGGATTGTTCAGCAGTTCATCGAGTGCCAGCAGCAGCGGCATCTGGTCCGCCACCTGGCACCAGTTGCTCCTGATCCCCCCTTCAAGCTGGCGCAGCGTACTCGCCCGCTCGGGACGGAACTGGAGTGCCGCGGGCCTGCCGCGGAACTCGCGTGCCACCGTGACGGGAATCATCTCGAGGCCCAGCGCTCGATCGAGCTGGTAGGCCGCGATGTCCCGTTGCCAGCCGCGTGCCGCAAGCACCAGGGCCCGGACCTGGAGAGCGCCGGAGCGAAGGGTCACTTCGACCCCGCCCGGGACCTGCTGCTCGCCCACTACTTCGCCGTATGCAAGCAGCTGCTCGAGCGCATCGTCGTCCAGGCGGCCGGGCCGTGCGCCCACTCGCCGGGGTTCGGGTTCAGGCTGGGCAGTCTCCGATCCCTCGCCGGTCTGCACAATGGCATCGCCCGCCGCCGTGATGACGAGGGCAGAAGGCCTGCCAGCGTACGCCGACTGCAGCATGCCGGTATCAAGCAACGTGACGCGACCATCGAGCCGCGTGCGCACGCGGCCATCGGTCACGACCGAGTGCCCCACCACCGCGCGCCGGGCACCCAGCTTCTGCAGGGCTGCCGCCGCGATGTCGATCTCGCGCACCGGGTTGCAGAGGGCCGAGCCGCGATACCAGAGCGGACCGGCAGGGCCCAGCACGGGACTCCCGGCGGCCGCTTCCAGTGCCTCGATGGTGCGCTCGAGAGACTCGCGGGTGCTGTCATCCGGCTTGGCAACCCCGAGGCGCGTGCGCGCCACGCTCGCCCGTTCGGCAAACGCGACATCGCCATCGAGCACGCCGGCGCTTTCGAGTTCGGCGAAGGACCGTGCATAGAGGCCGAGCGCTTCTGCGGCCAGCTGGTTCAGGGGCGTGAGGTCCGTTTCCGCCAGCAGCGGCGGCAATCCGCCATGCACGAACAGCGTGCCGTCGATGTTCACTGCCACCGGCCGCGACAGCAGCCAGCGGCCATAGTGTCCATCGGGTGACAACGCAGCCGCGCGGCCGAAATAACCCGGCGGGAAGCGCTCATCGAAAGCGGCCTCGCCAGCGGGAACGGTTGCCACCCGCTGTTTCGCCAGCGACCGCTGTTCTGCCGTTTCGAGATCGCGCCATGAATCGTACTCGGCCCGGGCAACGTACTCGAGCTCGCGGCTCAGGTTCATGACTTCGTGGTTGCCGAGCAGGACGTGCACCTGGCCGCCTGCTGCCTCCGCCTCGCGCTCGAGCCGCATGAACAGGTCGAGCACCCGGCGGGTGTCGGTGCCGCGGTCCATGAGATCGCCAAGGCTGACCAGATGGGTGGTCCCGCCGATCCATGCCCCGGCCGAATCGATGATGGTCGCTGCCTCCAGCAACCCGATCAGTTCCCGATGGGCCCCGTGAACGTCAGGCACCACAACGACGCGGGACACCCCTTCGAATACATAGGGCCCGGCGCGATGCTCCTGCGCGGCGACAGGCGGCAGGAATCCCGGCAGCCCGGCCAGCAACACCAGCGCGAAGCGAATGGTCGCCTGGCGGATTCTGGAGTGGGGTGGGGCGGTGCGGGTCACGGCGTCGGCTGCAGATTCCTCCAGGCGCCCGGAGTATCCAAGACGCCGCCGGCAATGGCAACGAGCGGGATACCGGATCTCATCCGCCGGGACGGTTCCTGCGGAATATCCGGTACGCCGTCCGGTCGCTGAAGACACCGAGCTTCTCGGGCGTGGCCGCAGGCGAACGCCGCACCATCCACTCGACGGAATTCTCGAGCCATTCGAGGAAGCCTGCAGGGGTGCCGGCAGGTTCAAGCGTCATGAATTCGCGATACGCCGCGTCCTGCAAGGATCGGGTCTGCTGCCAGTGCGAGCCTTCTATCTGTGCGCGCCGCCTGGCGCTGATGACAGCCAGTTCGCCCCGGACTTCCATGGCAACACGACTGTCCATCGCAAGCTCCCCCCAACATATGTGCCGACTGCAGAGCCTGCGGGTGTTTCTGCCCCGTTTGGCTGCGCGCAGCGCTCCCCCAGAAGTTCAGACTATAGGCAGGGCATGCCAACCCAGAAACGACATTTTCTGAGGAGTAAGGATGACCCTTGCTCATGCGTATAGGTAGCAGAATCTCGCGAAGCAACAGGCCGGCGGGGTGCAGCGCCAACGAAGGGTCAGATACGCGTTTGGCCTCAGCTTTCCGGCAACGCACAAACGGGCAAGTCCCGCCCCGCCAGGGGGTATCTCACCCGACGGCCACGTTTTTCCTGAGCTTGACCGCCTCATCGAGGGTCTGGAAGTTGAAGTTCCACAGTTCCTCGCCGTCCACCACCGGATCGGCAAGAGTCGATCCCCCGGTCCGGGGTGCGGTCACCGTGATCTGCCCGTTGCCAACACGCAAGACTATTGATCGATCAACCGGCGCAACTGCTCGTCGGCGGGTGTCACGTGATAGAACGCCGTGAAGAATTCACGGATATCGCTGAAGAAGTCTGCATCGTACGGCCGACCCGGCAGTGCATAGGCCAGCCAGACCAATCCCGGCAGGCGGTTGACTGAAGGCGGACGGGGCCCCCAGCCAAAAGGCTCGGCGGGCGATGCGACGGTGGC
>JANNNQ010000314.1:0-1838 GCA_031398625.1 Pseudomonadota bacterium | reverse complement strand
CCACAGCAGTTTAAAGCCGCCTTTTGCCCCGGTCAACCGCGGGGCCTCACGTCAGCATCCAGCGCACCGCAAGCAGTTCCCGTCGCTCGACCTTCTGGCTTAGCTTCCCCTCGATGTTGGCGATCAGGTCCGCGCGCTGACCATCGACCTGGTCCTGGGCGTCGAAAAGCGAGCGGCGCCGATGGTTGCGCTGGGCCTCCAGGGTTTTGATCGTCTTTTGCCCTTCGAGCTTCCCCTCCAGCGTGAGCGCGGTGGCAGCGCCGCGCCGGGCATCCTTGATCTGGCGATCGAGTTCCTTGATCTCCCGTTCCAGGCCCAGCTTGAGGTCGTCCGCCCAGCCCTCGAGCTTCTCGATCTCGGCCTCGAAGATCCGGCCGTTGCGTTCGGAAATGCCGCGTTGTATGGACTCCTGCTTCGCCGCGACGATGGCTTCCAGCGAGGGGCCCGGCGAGGGGCCCGCAGGCTGGCCGAGCACCCTTCCCGGAACGGTAAGCAGGCGGGCGGCGGCTTCTGCATCCAACGCAGTGCCATCGTCCGTGACGGCGGCAAAGATCAGGTGGTCTTCCGCCTGATCCAGGGACTCGATTGCCACCTGGTGGAGCACGAGCCAGCCGGACTTGCCGATATGGGGTTCGAGCAGGGTGATCTTGCCCTCGTGGTCCGCGTAGGTCAGCTGGATTTCGGCAGGCAGTAGATCCCGCGCCTTGGCGCGCGCGATCACAGCTTCGGCGAGCGGGTGCGTCATCCGGTAAAGATGAGCCTCTCCCGAGCGCCGGGGCAGCTCGTAGAGCCCGAGCGGAATGCCGTCGCCGAACGGATGTGAATTCAACTGGAACGCCGAGTCCCCCAGGTACTCGGCGCAGTCCGCGAGTTCGTGACGCGTGAGCTGCATAAGCAGGCGCTCGAAGAGATTGAGGTAGGCCTTGGAATCCTCGTCCCGGATTTTCAGTTTCTCGCGCACTTCGTCGTCGAAGTTCTCCAGCAGCTTCTGCCGCGTGCGGGAGATCGATTCGTTGATCTCGAAGTTCAATTCGAGCTGAAGCTGGTCGAAGGCGACCTGGATCTCGTCGGTCCGACGGCAACGCAGATAGATGGCCGCGATGCGTTTCTCGAAATCCACGCCGGATTCGATCGTGCCCAGGACTTCATCGCTCGCGCCGAACACGCCTTCGAAAAGCTGGAACTTCTGCGACAGGAGTTCGAACACCCGCCGGTCGGCGTCGTTCTTGCGGTTGAGGAAGTTGACGACCACCACGTCGTGCTGCTGCCCGTAGCGATGGCAGCGGCCGATGCGCTGTTCGATGCGTTGCGGATTCCAGGGAAGGTCGTAATTTACGACCAGCGAGCAGAACTGCAGGTTGATGCCCTCGGCACCCGCCTCGGTGGCGATCATGATGCGGCCCTTCTCGCGGAAATAGTCCGTGAGCGCGGAGCGCATGTCGGCGGTGCGGGATCCGGTGACGTGGTCCGTCCCCGCATATTGCTCCAGCCAGGCAGCGTAGATCTGTCTGGACCGGTCGTCCGAGTTCGACCCGTTGAACAGGACGATGCCCTCGGCGAACGGGCTATCGCCCAGCAGCCGAAGGAGGTAATCCTGGGTCCGCCGCGACTCGGTGAAAATGATCGCCTTCTGCGCGCCCCCGAGAGTCGCCGTCTTGTCGAATGCGATCTTCAGAGCCTTCAGCAAGGCCTTGCCCTTGGCATTGTGGCTTATGGACGTGGCGAGGGCCGCAAAACCGTCCAGGTCCGCGATCTCACGCTCGATGGCGGCGCGATCGGCGTCGGTAAGCGGTGGAGCCGGCGCTTCTTCGTCCCACTCCTCTGCGGTTTCATCCAGC
>JANNNQ010000356.1:0-2580 GCA_031398625.1 Pseudomonadota bacterium | reverse complement strand
CGGTGGATTCAACTTCCAAGTGCACCACTGAGCGCGCGATGAACGATTTCGAAAGGTGTTCGGTAGCCGAGGCACTTGCGAGGCCGATTATTGAGCGCGTGGACGGCGAAGGCAAGTTGATCATCGCCGACCTGCGAGAAGTCGGTGCCCTTGGGGAAGTAGCGGCGCAGCAATCCATTGGTGTTCTCATTGGTGCCGCGCTGCCAGGCACTGTACGGATCGGCGAAGAACACGCGCAGCCCGGTGGCCCGTTCGACTTGCTGGAAGGCGGCGAACTCCTTGCCGTTGTCGAGCGTGAGCGTGCGGCGCCATTGCTTGGGCAAAGCCGAGAACTGTGCGATCTTGCACGCCGCCACGCTTTGCGCCCGCCGGTCGGGAACCCTGGTCGCGATCAGATAGCGGCTCTTGCGCTCGACCTGGGTGAGCAGGCAGATGCGAGTGCGCCTGCCATAGACAGTGTCGCCCTCCCAGTCGCCAAAGCGTCTGCGTTTATCCACCACGGCGGGGCGCTCGGCGATAGGCACGCGTCCGGGGATCAGTCCCCGAAGACTGCCGTAGCGACGCTGCTTGCGCCGGCGCTTGTGGCCAAGACATAGGAAGCGGTAGAGCTGCCCACCGGCCTGGGCATCGCGAAAGATCCATCGATAGATGCACTCGACACTAATGCGCATGCGAAGCTCGGCGGGGTAGTCCAGCCGGATGCGCCCGGCGATGGCCTGGGGGGACCAGAGCGCCCGAAGCCGCTGCGCGACATACTGATAGAGGCCGGCGTCGCGCAAACGGCGATGATGGCGAGGCTTGGCCCTGCGCGCATCGCAGCGCTTCTGGGCCGCGTCGTACCAGTAGGGCCAGCTGAAGCCAGCCGGTGGGCCGTTACGCTTGAGCTCCCGGGAGATGGTGCTATGGTGGCGATCAAGCCGGCGGGCAATCTCGCGAAGGCTGAACTTGGCCATCTTCAGATGCGCGATCACGTAGCGCTCTTCGCGGGTAAGCTGCGTATAGGACATGGCGGGTGTCTCCTGGTAGGTGGGTCGGTCGCACTTCTCACACTACCAAACACCCGCCGTGTCCTACCCGCGTTCAAGTGGTGCGGTTAGATGTTGAATCCACCAGGCCTGACCCCCTGCAGGGGGTCAGGCCTGCATAAGTGCATAAAGGCGACGGGCCGGGGCGTGCATTGCGTTTCGGGCAGTGATAAATTGAATCCTGGTAAAGAGGGAAGGCGGTCTGCCTGACAACCTCTTGCATTGATCGCCCGATCGGGCGTTCACCTAATCCTCGGCCAAACCGGATTACCGAGGTCTTTCAAAGACGGGCGATCGTCGCTGCGATTCAGATTTCGCCCTGACACTGTTTCCTGTTTCGCTGCTGGAAAGGTTCATTCGAACTGAGCTCGTTCAATCCGGGTTCGTTCGATCCAATGGGATCAACATCGCCCTTGAAACCCTTGCCAATTCGAGGAGAGCACCAATGAGAATATCCAGGAGCATGGCCGCAGGTACGATGGTTCTGATGGTGTCGGGAGCATTCGGCCCGCCGGCGCTTGCAGTCGATTTTATCGAGGCCGCGCCAAAGCAGGCCAAGGTCCTCGTCGACAATGACAAGGTCCGGGTGATCCATGTGACCAACAAGAAGGGCGACAAGATCCCGATGCACTCCCATCCCGACATGGTGGTGTACATCATTAAAGGTGGGAAGGTGAAGTTCACCAATGCAGACGGAAAAGTAATCGAATCCGACGCCAAGGCCGGAGAGTCCTTTTTCCGTCCGGCCGTCACCCATTCCCATGAGCACATGAGTGAAGGGGAGGCCGTTATCGTCGAGCTGAAAAAATAGAACCCGGTGGAACAGGCCTGCATAAGTGACAACTCCGGAATGCTCGTCTCCGCCGAAGTCAACCTCGGCAGCCCGACGGTGATGGAGTATCTGCTGTCACCGGTGAAGACGACAGTATCGGAAGCAGGGCGGGAAAAATGAGGACGAAGTCCTCATTCCCGGTATCCGTTCGGATTGTTTAGCGGGATCCCCACGCCCTCCAGATTCCACTACTGCGCTTTCGCGAAATGCTTTATGCACTTATGCAGGCCTGACCCCCGATTGGGGTCAGGCCTGCATAAGTGCATAAAGATGGCGGATTCAGCGGGCTTTGCTGGGACTCGCAAAATCCCGTTCGATCCTGGCTTTGACGAGCGTTGAAAATGCAGGGGCGAGTTTTGTGTTGGCCAGGCGCGCCAGCAACGTTTCCTTGCCGGTCATTTCGTGGCGTGCGAGTTCCCGGGTGAACTCGATATCCTTCTCTCGTCCAGCCACGTACTTGGAAATCGCAAGATCGTGGACTTCCAGGCACAAGCCGGCGATGCCCCCGGTATTGGGATTCTCGATTCGAACCAGCCGACGTTGCCAGCCTTTCGGCAACGTGGCGGTCTCTGGGCCGACGCCTTGTGCGTAGTAACCGTGGGTTTGATGGAACCGCGATCCTTCTCCGATGGCACCGTTCACCCTGTCGGCAAGTTCCGGCCGCGAGAGGGGGTAGAGATCGACTTCCATCGAGCGCAGCAGCGCGGATGGCGCCTCCGGAAA
>JANNNQ010000244.1:0-3105 GCA_031398625.1 Pseudomonadota bacterium | reverse complement strand
CCACAGCGCGCAGCCGCCGATGCTGAGGTCCAGCACGCGCAGCGCCAGCTGCATGTCGGGAATCGCCGGGTGGCGCAGGCGCGCCGTCGGCACCTGGCTGGCGGTGACGGCGGTGCGCACGCGGTAGCTGTTGCGGCGCTGGAAGCGGTACACCTGCCGCGGCATCTCGGCCTGCAGGCTGCCGGCCTGCGCACCGCGCACCAGCGTCAGCTGGCTGGTGTCGAACTGCAGCTTGACGCTGTCCATGTAGGCCACCACCACCGCCTCGTCGGCGTCCAGCAGGCGTTGCAGCGCGGGCGCTTCGTTGTCGGCCGGGTTGGCGACGAAGGCCAGGCGGCCGCGCTCTTCGTCCACCGACCACAGCGTGGTGGTCCAGGCGCTGCCGCAGGGGCCGTTGAGGATCACCGGGTGCTGGCCGTCGCGCAGCTCGCGCAGCAGCGCGGCCAGCTCGCGCGGGTGGCTCACCGCGAACGCGGCGAACGGGTCTTCGCCGCCGGAGGCGTCCAGCGTGGCGGGGCGGGTGTCCTGGAACATGGCGGCGGCCAAAACGGGGCGGGCGGTCAGTGCAGCGTCTTGCGGCGGCCGGACATCGTGTCGTCCAGGTCCTGCAGCCAGGGCTCGGCCAGGTGGCGGATCTCGGCGTCGTTGACCAGGATGCGCTGCATGATGCGCGACTTGACCCGTGCGGCTTCCTGCTGCGCGGTGCCGGCACCGGCGCCGCCTTCCTGCGCGGCATGCTTGAGCTGGCTGATCAGCAGCACGCAGGCGCCTTCCAGGCGCACCACCTCGTCCCAGTTGCCGCAACGGGCGGCCGAGAGCATGTCGGCGCTGGCGCGCTCGATGGCTTCGTAGTAGGTGAGCAGTTGCGGGTCCATCATCGCGGCTCCACGGCCGGGGCGTCCGGTGCGATGGCCATCCAGGCCTCGCGCAGCGGCTGCACCAGGCGCTGGCATTCGTCGAGCAGGCGCTCGTCGTCGCGCAGGTTGGCCAGCGTCAGGCGCATCGTCAGGTATTGGTAGAGCTCGTCCAGGTCACGCGCCAGTTGGCCGCCGCCGCGCAGGTCCAGGCCGGCACGCAGGCCTTCCTCGACGATGCGCACGGCGCGCGTCAGGGCCTGGCCCTTGGTGGCGCGCTGGCCGGCGCGCATGGCGCCGCGGCCCTGGGCGATGGCTTCCATGAAACCGTCGAAGAGCATCTGCACCAGTTGGTGCGGGCTGGCGCCGCTGATGCCGGTTTCGACGCCGACCTGCTGGTAGAGGCCACCGCGCAGGTGGCGCGGCGTGGCGGGGCTGTGATGGGTGCTTGCGAACATCGTGTGGCGGTGCTGGCAGGGTGCTGCTTGTGTTTGTTTTATCGGCCCCTGCCAGGGGCACTTGAGCAGGCTGCACCCGGGGGTGGCAGCCTTTCCACCGCGCTGTTACGAGTCGCTTTGCTTGTTCAGCGAAGCGAGCTGCTGCGTCATGTAGCTCGACAGCGAATTCAGCCGCGCCAGGTTGGTGTCCATGGCCGTGTACTGCGCCACCAGGCGGGCGCGGAAACGCTCGACGCGGTCTTCGAGCTTGTCCTGCGCGTCGCTGTTCTGGGAGATGCGCTTGCGCAGGCCTTCGGTGCGCGTGGTGAGGCTGCCGTCCACGGCCAGCACCTGCCCGGCCAGGTCGGAGAAGCGGCGCGCAAAACCGTCGTTGGCCGGTGTCACGCTGTCGCTGTTGGAGAAGGCCTTCTTCAGCTCGGGCAGGTTGGCCACTGCGCTGTCGAGCTTGGACGCGTTGACCGAGAGCGTGCCGTCGCGCTGCAGCTGCAGGCCCACGTCGGACAGGCGGCCGAAGACGCTGGAAGCCCCCGAGCCGGTGTTCAGCAGCGCCCGCAGCTGGCGCTGCAGGCTGGTGGCGGCGCTGTCGCCCTGCAGCGGGCCGCCGGTCTTGCTGGCGGCGTCGTACTTGGTCTGGTCGGTGAGGTTCTTGGCCAGCGCGTTGAAGGCGTCGGCGAAGCCCTGGATCGCGGTCTTCACGGCGTCACGGTCGCTGGTGACGTCGACATCGACGGCCGTGGCGGTCGGCTTGCGCAGCTTCAGCGTCAGGCCCTCGATGACGGTGGACATCTCGTTGCTGGCCGACTCCACTGCGATGCCGTTGACGGTGGCGCGCGCGTTGTCGGCGGCCACCTTCTGTTCCATGTCGTTGTAGTTGTTGGTGGGGTCGAAGGCGAAGCGCGACAGGCCGTTGCCGTCACCCGCGCCGCCGCCGTCGTCGTCGGCCACGCTGATGCGGAAGCCGTTGTCGGTGCCCGTGCTGCTGCTGCGAAACGACAGCCGCGCGCCCGAGCTGTCGGTGACGATGCTGGCGGTGACGCCGGCACCGGCGCTGTTGATCTTGTCGCGCAGCGTGGCCAGCGTGTCGGTGGCGGTGACGGTCACGTCCACCGTGCTGCGGCCCACCTGGGGCACGAAGTTCATCGGCGGCTGGTCCCAGGTGCCGATGTCGATGCTGAAGGTGCCGCCGCCGACCAGCGCATTGCTGTCGGCGTAGGGGCTGGCCGAGACCACCGTCTGGTTGGTGGCCATGTTGGCCACCGTCACGCCGTAGCTGCCGGCCGCGGCGGTGGAGCCGCCCACCACCTGCACGGCGGTTTCGTCGCTGCTGCTGGCCTTGCTCTGCGCCCACAGGCCGCTGCCGGTGAGCTTGCCGGCGGCGGTCTGCAGTGCGCCGAACAGGCTGGACAGCTGGCCGTAGGAGGACACCTGCGACTGCAGCGCCGAGGCCTGGGTCTGCATCTGCACCAGGGGCCGGCTCTCCAGCGCCACGAGCTGGGAGACCATGCTGTTGATGTCGACACCGCTGCCGATTCCGAGCGATGTAATGGCGGCCATGGTGGACTCCTGGGGAAAAGGGAAACGGCAAAAGGGCTCAGGCGGGTGGTGTCAGACCACCCCTCTGAGCCCCATATCGTCCGAAGCCCAGGCCGACTTGAGGGCGGCCTGTGTCGGGTTGTGAAAATCGATCAGCGTTGCGGCAAGCTCAGCACCTGGGCGGCACCAGCAGCAGGTGCCGCTGCGCCGGCCATCACCGTTGCAGCAACGACAGCACCTGCTGGGGCAGCTGGTTGGCC
>JANNNQ010000219.1:0-1519 GCA_031398625.1 Pseudomonadota bacterium | reverse complement strand
GATCGGCCGTGCTCGCGCCGCTGGCCGTCAATACATCGCCCCACCGCCGCAAGTCGCGAAAGTGGGCAAACACGGTCCGCGAATTCGTGGCCAATTCATCGACTCGCGAGCCAATGCCGAGCGTCCGCGGCACGAGGCCGTACTCGCCGGTGCCGTCGATCACAAACGGAGCGGTGATCTCCAGCGGCCCTTCCGGTCGCTCGGCCGTCAGTCGCCAGCCGCCTTCGTGTCGCTCAAGGATGACGGAGGTATTCTCGAAGAGCGGCACACCGGCCCGCGTTGCTTCGGCGGCGAAGAAGGCATCGACATCGGACCGCAGCCAGTGCGTGTCGGAGCGGTCGTCGTCGGGGCTGGCGGCAACGACCAGTTCCGTCGTGTGATCGGCGTCGGCCGCGAATCGCTCGCCGGGGCGGTGGTGAAAGTATGTAAAGCCCCGTTTCAGGCCGCAAACGACGTGCAGATACGTCCGCTGCCAGGAGCCGTATTTGGCCAGCGGCGCGAGCCGGGGCAGGTCGTAGTTGCGGGCCAGGTCGAGCAGCGTCAGATCGGCGTTCGGAGTCGAGGACTCGCCGATGGCAAACCGCGGGTGGGCCGATCGGTCGATCAGCACTGCCGACAAGCCGATTCGCTGCAGCACGAGGGCCATCAGACTGCCGCCGAAACCCGATCCGACGATGGCCACATCGACTTGGAGCCGCGTCACGATCCACCCCCGCAATCGCACGGGATCGTCGGCAGCAGTTGCTGTGACAGGTTCATCTGCCGCAGCCGCTTGATGCGCCGCGGGCCGCAGCGCGGGCAGGTCACCAACTTCTCGGCGTCCCACAGATCGACGAACACACGGCCGCGGGAGAGGCCAATTCCTTGCTCCAGCACGCTTTCGAGCGACGCCAGCCGTGGCGGTGCGAACAGGCCGCGCTCGGCCAGTTGTTCCATGATGCCGTTGCCGCCGCGCGTGGGGATAATCGAGCAGCAAGTCGCACCGCAATCGAAGACGTGCACCGCCGATGCGATTGCGGCCTCGATGCCCGCGTGCTCGCCGACGCCCGGCGGCTTGAGGAGGATGAATGCCCGGACGGCGATTCCCGCATTGACCAGAAACTCCGCGGCCCGGTCGAAATCGTCCACCGTCATTCGCTTATTCAGCATTCGCAGCGACTCGGCCTGCGCGGTTTCAAGGCCCAGGGCCACTTCCAGCCGCGTCTCCAAGTGGTCGCGGAATCGCAGGCAATCGTCGCCGCACAAGCGGGGGTGGTTTTCGACAATGACGTTCTCAAAGGGCGCAACGAGCCGCGCGATGTCGGGATAGTCGCCGGGCGGAATCGCCAGGGGATCGAAGAAATTGCCGCTGTTGTAGAGCTTGATCTCGCGGGCCGGCGGCAAACGGGCCAGCGCATGCTCGATCTGCTGCGGAATCGCGCCCGGCGGCGTCGGTTCGTCGAGCGTGTTCTTCCACAGATCGCACATCAGGCAGCGGAACGGGCATTCGCGATTGGTGAGGAAGATTGTCGCCACGTCC
>JANNNQ010000343.1:0-2048 GCA_031398625.1 Pseudomonadota bacterium | reverse complement strand
GTGCCGGGCGACCGCGGCCAAACCTATCACCTCGTCACGAACGGACGCCCGAACTTCGACGGGCAGGGCCGCTTCCTCGGCTATCGCGGCACCACGACCGACCGCACGCGCCAGCGCGAGGCCGAGGCCGCGGCGCTCGAGGCCGAGCGAAAGTTCCGCCGCATCGTCGAGACCGCGGACGAAGGCATCTGGATTCTGGATCACGAGCGCCGCACCACCTACGTCAATCCGCGCATCGCCGAGATGCTGGGATACGCACCCGAAGAGCTGATCGGGCGGCGACACTGGGAGTTCCTCGCGCCGGATGATCAGGCCCGCGCGCGTCAGGCCAGCGCCCAGCGCGCGCCGGGGCGCGTGGAGAAGCGCGAATGGCGCTACGTGCGCAAAGACGGCACCTCCGTCTGGGCACTGGTGACCAGCAACACGATCGAACTGCGCGACGGCGAGGCGCCGGGCGTTCTAGGCATGATCACCGACATCACCGATCTGAAGCGCGCGGAAGAGGTCGCGCTCGCGGCCCGCAACGACATGGAAGGGCTTCTCGCCAGCGTTTCGGACGGTTTCGTGGCGTTCGATAACGACTTGCGCTTCGTCTACGTCAATCCCGCGGCGGAGCGGGCGATGCAGATGCGCGCGGTGGACATGGTCGGCCACCGGATCTCCGAGTTCGCGGGAGACGAGAACATCTTCGTCCGTTGCTACAAGGAGGCAAAACGAGACGGTCAGGCCGTGTCCTTCACCGCCTATTCGGACAGATTTCGCGCTTGGCACGAAATACGCGCCTTTCCGCACGCGGAGGGCATCACGGTCTTCGTCCGCGACATGACGCAGGAGCGAAGTTCGTATCTCGCGCGGATGGAGGCGGACCGCCAGCTTCGCGTCACGCTCGAGAGCAACGAGAAAATCATCGCCGGCATTCCCGACGGCTTCATCGCCTTCGACACGGCCTGGCGTTTCACCCATGTGAACGCCGCCGCCGAGCGCATCTGGAACAGGCGCGCCGACGATTTGATCGGCCGGAGCGTCTACGACGTCATGAAGATCGACGACAGCAATCCGTTCCAGGCCGTCTATCGCGAATCGATGGAAAGTGGAACGCCGACAGGGTTCGCGTGTCATTCGAGCATTTTCGACAAGTGGATCGAGGTTCACGGCTTTCCGCACGCCGGCGGCTATGCGCAGTTTTTCCGCGACGTGACCGAGGAGCGCCGGTCGCATCGCACGCTGATGAAGAGCCAGCGCAAGCTCGAGGCGGCGCGCGAGATGAACCAGCGCATCTTCGAGACTTCGCTCGATCTCACCACCAAGCCAAAGCGCTCGGACCCGCGAGCGTGCACGCGTATCCATTTCTTTGCCATATCCAAATTCCGCGTCAGGGCAATCGGATAGCGAGTGGCCATTTGCAACAACATATCTGTCGCCTTTCCTTGCTCGCGGTCCAAGACCGCTTTCACAAACGAAGATACATTCTCTGCCCGAAACGATCGCATAGACACGGCTAGGTGGAGGTCATCGTCTTGTACTACGTTAGCCCGCCCTGCAAGGGTATCAAGTACACGGCCTGCGGCATATTCTTTGTCGGTAAGGTCCGGCGAGATGTACACGTGCCACGATGGAAAAGAAGTCTTAATGGCGTCGAGCCATGCAGAAATGCCAGCTTCACCTCGATTTATTTCTTGACCTCCCCCAACAAGGCAAACAATGACAGCCCAGTCACTATGTCGATCAAGGTATGAGATTAGGAATTCGGGCTCAGATTGAGTAAAACCCACCCGCTTCTTTTTCCTAAGCATGAAATCTGCGGTCATCTCGCGATTCCATGCCCGCTGAGCCTCATCGAATATGACGACGTGGTCACTCGGTGCGAGGTTGTCCCGCAGTCCTGCATCCCGGAAGTGGTGCACATTCTGAATGAATGCCTTGACCTTCTGTTTCACTACTCCTTTGCGTGTTTTGTCCAATCGCATACGGAGCCGGGCGACCTCGTCGCGTGTAAGCGCTTCCTGAAGCACGTCAACCAATGGGCCGTTGCCCGACAAGAAGACCGC
>JANNNQ010000178.1:0-1996 GCA_031398625.1 Pseudomonadota bacterium | reverse complement strand
GTCTGACCTGTTGTAACTACTCCGGTAATCGGATTGGTAATCTTCGCATCTGATATGGTGCCCGAACCATTGGCCGCCATCGCTGGTACGCATACATCTACATGTTTTGGTAACACACTCACTATCTCAATCGGTACGGTGGTAGTCGTTAACGTCACTGTCCCATTGGTCACGCCGGCTTGCTGGTGGAGCCGGCGCGGCGCGTGCAGGCCCATGTACGGGTGCGCGAAGAGGCCGTGCTGTGCGGGCGTGACTGGTTTACCGGCACCTTGCTGGCCTTGGACCCGCAGGCGCAGGTGGCCTGGGCCTACGACGAAGGCGGCCGCATGCGCGCCGACACGCCGGTGTGCCGCATCGAGGCCAACGCCCGAGCGCTGCTGGCGGCGGAGCGCCCGTCGCTCAACTTCCTGCAGTTGCTCTCCGCCACGGCCACCATCACGCAGGTCTATGTGCAGGCGGTGGCGGGCGCCTCGCCCAACCCGCGCGGCTGCGCCGTGCTCGACACGCGCAAGACCATGCCGGGCCTGCGCCAGGCGCAGAAGTACGCGGTGCGCGTGGGCGGCGGTGCCAACCAGCGGTCGGCGCTGTACGACGGCATCCTCATCAAGGAGAACCACATCGCCGCCAGCGGCAGCCTGGGGGCGGCGCTGCGGGCGGCCCGGGCCCTGAATGCCGGTGTGAGCATCCAGGTGGAGGTGGAGACGCTGGACCAGTTGCAGGAGGCCCTGGCCGAAGGCGCCAGCAGCGTGCTGCTGGACAACTTCGACGAGGCCGGCATGCGCGCCGCCGTGGCCCTGACGGCCGGGCGTGCCTTGCTGGAGGTGTCGGGTGGCGTGGGCCTGGACCAGATGCGCAGCATTGCCGCAACTGGCGTGGACCGCATCTCGGTGGGACGCCTGACCAAGGATGTCAGGGCGGTGGACTACTCGATGCGGTTTGATTCAGCCGACGCCGGGCCGCCCCAAGGCGGCTGAGCACCCGCATGGCGGGTGGCGCCGGTAATCCGGTGCCGGGTGCCTACACTTCAGCTGCCTGAACCGGCGAGATGTGGACCAGGAATGGATGGTGCGCCCGAGACGGTTCGAACGTCCGACCCCTGCCTTCGGAGGGCAGTACTCTATCCATCTGTGCTACGGGCGCGTGGTCCGGCATTCTACCGGGTGGCTCGCCCAGGCTGGCGGGCCACCCGGCAAACGGGTTCAGGCCAACGTGTAGGCGGTCTTTACGATCGTGAAGAACTCCTGCGCGTACCGGCCCTGTTCACGCGGGCCGTAGCTGCTGCCCTTGCGTCCGCCGAAGGGCACGTGGTAGTCCACGCCCGCGGTGGGCAGGTTCACCATCACCATGCCGGCCTGCACATGGCGCTTGAAGTGCGTGGCATGCTTGAGCGATGTGGTGGCGATGCCGGCCGACAGGCCGAACGCGGTGTCGTTGGCGGTGGCCAGCGCTTCGTCGTAGTTCTTGACCCGGATGATGCTGGCCACCGGGCCGAAGATCTCTTCGCGGTTGATGCGCATGCCGGGCAGGCTGTCGCTGAAGAGCGCCGGGGTCATGTAGTAGCCCTCCGTGTCGCTGCGCAATGCATCGGCCTCGCCCAGTTCCCGCTCGTCTACCCGGACATTGGGGACACCGGGAAACAGTTCGCCGTTCCCCTTCTGGGCCACCAGCAGTTTGCGGTTCTGGAAGTCCAGGGTGATGTAGGTGTCGCGCTGGAAGATGCGCATCTTGCGCTCGCTCTTCAGGCTGATCCGGCTGGCGGTAACATTGGCCACGCAGCCGCTTTTGAAGAGAATGCGGGCATTGGCAATGTCTTCCTCAGTGGTGAAGACCGGTGCGCCGATGGCGTCAACGCGCTCCACCGGCGACTTGACGATGTGCTGGATAATTTCAATGTCGTGGATCATCAGGTCAAGCACGACATTGACGTCAGTGCCGCGCGGCTTGAAGGGGGCGATGCGCACCGACTCGATAAAGAGCGGCTCCTGCAGGATGTCGT
>JANNNQ010000173.1:0-9844 GCA_031398625.1 Pseudomonadota bacterium | reverse complement strand
TTCTGACGACTTCATCTATGGCGTCTGGTACTGCTTCAATGTCGTCACGCGCGCCGAAGGCGTGCCGCATGCCGTGCTGATCCGTGCCCTTGAACCGGTGGCCAACGTGGATGAACGAACCTGGGGTCCGGGCCTGCTCTGCCGGTCGATGAGTATCGACCGCTCGCAGAACGGGGTAGATCTCACCGGCAACCAACTCTGGATCGAGGCCCCGGCCCGGCCAGCGCGCATCCGGATTGGCCGCGCACCTCGGATCGGCGTGGACTACGCGGGCGACTGGGCGGGCAAGCCCTGGCGGTTCTTTGACCGGGATTCTCCTTACGTTTCAACCGTCACTGCGGCAGCGCGCCGGCGAATAATGCTCTCCGCGAAGTAGCCGTTCAGGAAAACCCTAGTGTTTTCCATCAGTTCCACATGCCGCGCGAGGCGTCGTGAGGTACACTCGCCGCCGCCATGCAGTCCGCCCGAGACCTCTTCTCCTACCGCAAGTTCTGGGCGGCCCGTTTCGGGCCGGCGCCCTTCCTGCCCATGTCGCGCGAAGAAATGGAAACGCTCGGCTGGGACAGCTGCGATGTCATCCTGGTCACGGGGGATGCGTACGTGGATCACCCGAGCTTCGGGATGGCGATCGTTGGCCGGATGCTCGAGGCACAAGGCTTTCGCGTCGGGCTGATCAGCCAGCCTGAGTGGCGCGGCACCGCCGACTTCGAGCGCCTCGGCAGGCCCAACCTGTTCTTCGGCATCACCGCCGGCAACATGGACTCGATGGTCAATCGCTACACCTCCGACAAGCGCGTGCGCAGCGACGATGCCTATACACCGGGCGGAGAAGGCGGCAAGCGGCCCGATCGTACGGTGATCGTCTATGCGCAACGTGTCCGTGAAGCATTCGCCGATGTGCCGGTCGTCATCGGCGGCATCGAGGCCAGCCTCCGGCGCATTGCCCATTTCGATTACTGGTCGGAGAAGATCCGGCGCTCGATCCTGCTGGATGCGAAAGCGGACCTGCTCGTCTACGGCAATGCCGAACGGCAGATCGTCGACATCGCACATCGACTGGCTGCCGGCGAACCGATTGCGGCGATCACCGACCTGCGCGGCACCGCCTTCGCCCGCAAGTCCACTCCTGCCGACTGGATCGAGATCGATTCGACGAGCATCGATACGCCGGGAGCGCTGAATCCGCCGATCGATCCGTACGCGATGGCGCCCGCAACCAAAGCAGATTCCGCGGGCGTGGAAACCGTTCCTGCAGCTCCCTGCGACTCCGGTCCGGCGACTGCGGCGAGAGTCGTGAAGTTCTATCGCCAGGTCCCCACCGCCTCGCGCGAGCGCTCGGTCATCCGCATGCCGTCGTTCGACAGCGTCCGTGGCGATGCGGTGCTCTATGCGCATGCCTCACGCATCCTGCATCTGGAGTCGAACCCGGGAAATGCGCGGGCACTCGTCCAGCAGCATGGCGATATCGACGTCTGGCTCAACCCGCCGCCGCTGCCGCTCACCATGAAAGAGATGGACGGGATCTACGAGCTGCCCTACGCGCGGGTGCCGCATCCGTCGTACGGCAAGGCAAAGATTCCCGCCTACGAGATGATCCGGTTCTCGATCTCGATCCAGCGTGGCTGCTTCGGCGGCTGCACGTTCTGTTCGATCACCGAGCATGAAGGCCGGATCATCCAGAACCGCTCGGAGAATTCGATCATCCGCGAAATCGAAACCATCCGCGATACCACGCCGGGATTCACGGGCGTCATCTCGGATCTCGGCGGACCGACGGCGAACATGTACCGGCTGGCGTGCAAATCGAAGGAAATCGAATCCGCGTGCCGCCGCCCGTCGTGCGTCTTCCCCGGCATCTGCCCGAACCTGGACACCAACCACAGCCCGCTCATCAAGCTGTATCGCCGTGCCCGGACGTTGCCCGGCATCAAGAAAGTGTTGATCGGTTCCGGCGTCCGCTACGACCTCGCGGTCGAATCGCCCGAGTACGTGAAGGAACTCGTGCAGCATCACGTGGGTGGCTATCTCAAGATCGCCCCCGAGGCGATCGGCGAAGGGCCGCTCTCGAAGATGATGAAGCCCGGGGTCGGCACGTACTACCGCTTCAAGGAGCTGTTCGACAAGTTCTCGAAAGAAGCCGGCAAGGAGCAGTACCTCATTCCGTACTTCATCGCCGCGCATCCGGGCACCACCGACCAGGACATGCTCGAGTTGGCGCTGTGGCTCAAGAAGAACAGTTTCCGCGCAGACCAGGTGCAGGCCTTCCTGCCCTCACCGATGGCGACGGCCACCGCGATGTATCACTCGGGCAAGAATCCCTTGCGCAAGGTGACGCATTCGAGCGAGGCCGTGACGATCCCGCGTGGGCTGAAGGTGCGACGCCTGCACAAGGCTTTCCTGCGCTGGCATGACGCCAACAACTGGCCGCTCCTGCGCGATGCCTTGAAGCGCATGGGCCGCGCCGATCTCATCGGCCCCGGGAAGCACCACCTTATCCCTGCCTGGCAGCCCGCGGGTACCGGCGGCGTTCCCGAAGGCACTCGCAGGCCCATCAAGACTCGTGACGGCAAGACCACCCCTGCAAGAACCCAGCACACGGGCTTGAAGGGGGTCGTGATGCCGAAGCCGAAGCGAAAATCCCCAGGCAGAGGGCGGCCGGCCTGACGTTCAGGTTACCCGCTGTTCCGCAGCGCCGTGGCCACGGCATTGATCGAGAGCTGAATGCCGTCGCGGACGCGGGCATCGGATTCGCCGGCCCGATAGCGCTTGATCAACTCCACCTGCAGCAGGTTCAGCGGCTCGATGTACGGCAGGCGCAGGCGGATGGAGCTGTCGAGCGCGGGCTTCTTCTCCAGCAGGCGTGACTGGCCGGTGATGCCGAGTACCGCGTCGTGGGTGACGAGCCAGGCGTCGCGGATGCGCGTGAAGATCCGTTTGCTCAAGGTCTGGTCCTCGACCAGCGTGGCGTAATGCTGGGCGATGCTCATGTCCGATTTGGCCAGCACCATCTCCAGGTTCTCCATGGTGCTGCGGAAGAATGGCCAGGCCTCGAGCATTTCGCGCAGCAGGCCCTGGTCCGCAAACTGGTGCAATGCCTGCCCCGTTCCATACCAGCCCGGCAGCATCACCCGCGCCTGTGCCCAGCTGAAAACCCACGGAATCGCCCGCAGGTCTTCGATGCGCTGCGACTGGGTCCGCGCCGCAGGGCGCGATCCGATCTTGAGTTCCGCGATTTCGGCGATGGGCGTCATCTGCCGGAAGAAGGGGACGAAGCCCTCGGTGCCATACACGAGTCCGCGATAGATGCCGAACGCTTCACCGGAGATGCTGCGCATCGCTGCGGCGAAGCGGTCTTCTCCGGCGAGCGCAGCCGACGGCGGTTCGAGTGACGCGAGCAGCGTCGCAGCACACATCGATTCGAGATTGCTCGCCGCGTTGTCGCGCGTGCCGTACTTGGCGGCGATGACTTCACCCTGTTCGGTGATGCGGATGCGGCCCTGCACGGTGCCGTGCGGCTGTGCGCGGATGGCCCCAAAGGAGGAGCCGCCGCCCCGACCCACGGCACCGCCCCGCCCGTGGAAGATCTGCATGGGCGTGTTCGCTTCGGCAAACACCTGCGCAAGCGCGCGAGTGGCTTGGTTCAGGCTCCACACCGAGGTGACATAGCCGCCATCCTTGTTGGAATCCGAATACCCCACCATCACTTCCTGGTAGCCGAACGCGGCGGCGACAGCCTTGCCTTCCGGCAACGCGAGCCAGCTGCGCATGATGTCGGGTGACCGCTCGAGATCGCCGATGGTTTCGAACAACGGGACTGCCATGATGGCGGCAGGCACCGGTGCACGCGGGCGGTAGAGGCCCGCTTCCTTGAGCAGGACGTACACCTCCAGCAGGTCGGACACGCTTTCCGACTTGGAGATGTTGTAAGCGGTGATGCAGCCCGGACCATAGAGGGAATGCGCCCTGGCCGCAGCGTGGATGATCGCGAGTTCCTTGGCGGTCTCCTCGGCATACCGTGCGTAGGGACTCGCGAGCGGTCGCTCGCTGGCCAGCTCCCGGCGGAGCAGGGCAACCCGCGCACCTTCCTCGAGCGCGCGGTACTCCTCCACGACCCCTGACACCTTGAGCAGGTCGGCAACGACCCGTTCATGCACATCGGCGTTCTGGCGCAGATCCAGCGTCGCCAGGTGAAAGCCGAAGGTCTCCACGGCGCGGATCAACCGGCCCAGCGCGCCACCGCTCGACAGGAGCCTGGCACCCTGTTCGTTTAGCGCATGAGCCAGGACGATGAGATCCGCACGCAGTTCTTCAGGGCGGAGGTAGGGCTCGGCCTTGATCCGGCCAGGCCGGGGCGGCGGCCGGCCGATGAGATTCTGGAAGGTCGCCGCGAGGCGCGCATACATGCCGCTCAAGGCTCGGCGGAACGGTTCATCGCTGCGGGCTTCGTAGGTATCGCCGCTGCGCTCTGCCAATGCCTGCAGGTCGGCCGTCGGCACCGCCATCTCGTTCGAGATGGACAGCTCCTTGTCGAGCAGGTGCAGCTTGGCGAGATAGTCACTCAACACCGTTTCTGCGCCCCGCCCCAGTGCCAGCTGCAGGGACTCCGCATCGACGAACGGATTGCCGTCGCGATCGCCGCCGATCCAGCTGCCCAGCTTCAGGAAACTGCGCGGCCGGTGTTTCAGCACGCGCTCCCAGCGTGCATACAGGGCAGGCAGCGTCGGCAGGAACACGTCCCGCAGATAGGCCTGTGCGGTAGCCACTTCGTCAGCGACCTGCAGGCGCTCGCGACGCAGCGGCCGCGTCTGCCACAGCAGCGCGATCTGGCGGAGGATGGCCTGCTCGATCACGTCCCCGTCCTGCGTTTCCTCCCGGCCGGCATCGCGCAACACCATCAGCTCGGCGATCCGCGTGCGGTGATCGATCATGCTTTTCCGCATCACTTCCGTCGGATGCGCCGTCAGCACCGGGACAATCAGGGATCTGTCGAGCAGGGACGCGGCCTCTGCCCGGCTCACGCCCTGCTGCTCCAGTGTGCCGAGAACGGCGCGCAGGTCACCGCCGGTTTCGCGCGTGATCCCCTGGCGATCCTCCGCCAGGTTGGCCAGCATGGAGAACAGCATGAAGCCGCGCACGAACGACAGCGTCTCGTCGGGGCTGAGTGCTTCGAGACCGAGATTGAGTGCAGCGGTATCGGCAATGCCTCGATGCCGGTTCACGGACGTCGCACGGATATGCTCGATGCGCCGGAACAGCTCCTCGCCGCCATATCCGCGGATCACATCGCCCAGCAGGCGGCCCAGGTAGCGGATGTCGGCGTTCTGGGTGATCGGTGGTGTGCTGGGGACAGCTGACATAGGCAACGAGGCATCCATGAGTCAGGAACGCGCAAAATGGGGGCAGGACCCTAGGGTCCCGGTCCCTTTCTACCCGGTTACTCGCAAAGCATGCAACTTGCTCGCCAGAGTAGCGGCACCCTGCACGCCGCACGGGCAAAAAAAGGCCGCCAAGCTTGCGCCGGGCGGCCGAGTTCTACGGGGTTGACTGCGAAGCGGAATGGAAAAGGGGTCAGGGTTCTCCGGCCAGCGCTCCGAATGCCGGTGGCGGCACGCGATGCCGGGTAGCGGCTTCATACGCGGAGGCGACCTTGATCACCGTCGAGTCGGTGCCCGGCCCCGCCCAGACCATCAGGCTGATCGGCATCGGGTGCGGCAGCTTCGACTCGACCTGTCCGGTCACCGACGTATACCGGGTCTTGTCCGCGCTCAGCCGGTACTGCGGCTCGAAGGCCACGGTCGTATACCCGGCCGGGACGTCGATCTCGGGACCGCCGATCAGCGCCGTGAACTGCGCACAGCAGCTGGCTGCTCCCCGGTTGCTGGCCGAGGGCTCCGTGGCCCCACCGATCTTCGGGGGCGGCAGGGTGTTCTCGGGGTTCACGAACACATCGATGTTGTTCTCGTACATGACCTTCTGGACGACGAGCCGCATGACTGCCTGGAGCTTGAGATAGCTCATCTGGTCCGGGGCAGCCCGCATGTCCTGCCAGTCAATGGCGTTCTGCGACGTGGCGCGATGGTCATCGTCATCCCACTTGGCATTGGCGAACCAGGAGGCCCAGTCCTTGACCCGCGCGTCACCGCGTTCCTTCAGGTACTTGTTGACCGTGAACGGACTCTTGAAGTTGTCCATGTCGCTGCTGATCCGGCGCAGGTTGATACCCGGTGACAGCGGGGCTTCGCCCATCGCAAGGGCAATCGCATAGTCGACCGTGCGCACATCCCAGCCGGGCACCGCGAACTCGAGCTGGCCGGAACCCGTGGTCTGCCAGAAATACTCGGGCACATTGTGCGCCAGTATCTCCGCGAACGCGTCCTGGAACGTGTAGGTCATGTTGGGCACATCGGGATCGTCGGGGTACAAGGGGTCCGCCGACTCAACCAGCTCGGCCCCCAGCTTGTCGCGGATCACCGCCTTGATCTCGCGGTCGAGCTGGTCCGAGATCGCCGCGTCGTTGCGGGTGTGCTTCACCATGAACTCGCGGACCACCCCGACGCGCATGCCTGCGAGCGGCCTGGCCGATGCGTCCTTCACGACGAAACTCGCGAACGGTTCGTCGGGGATGAACACCTCGGGCAGCGCGGTGAACATGTCTTCGGAGTTGAACCCCTTGACCGCATCGAGCACCTTGGCGACATCCTCCACCGTCCGGCAATGGATACCCGCACGATCGCCCACGCGCTGGCTGTTCATGCCACCGTGCATCATGAGTCCCCGCGTCGTCAGGAAATTCACGACATTGTTGCGCGATGCCGGTCCCTTGCACGATGCGGAACCCTGCTCACAGATGGAGCACATCACGAGATTGGCACTGACCGACACGCCTGAGCCGGAACTCGTGCCGCGGGGTACCCGCTCGGTGTCGTAGGGATTGCAGGCCTGGCCGCCCCAGGCGGCGTACGCGTAGTTGCCGCCCGGCATCCAGGTCTGCGCCTTCTCGGCGCCATCGCGAGTGAGTCCGGTGGCAGCCGCGGTGGCTGTCGCATAGATGATGGCGCCCTTGGCACGCAGGTCGGCGATGTCCGGCGAATCCTTCTTCGGCGCATCCATCGCATAGTTGACATCGTTGCCGCCCGTGGAGCGCATGTCGATCGCGTCGTACCAGTTCTTGTGCGAGAACGGCACGCAATACATCGGCATCGCATCGAGATCGGGATTGCGCCCGTAGGTCCGGTCCAGCTCGGCCGCCCGCTCCATGGCATCCGGCAGCTGACGGAAGGACTCGCATGCCGCGGGGCACGATGCCGGCAGGGCACCGGTCGAAGGATGGGCATCGCACTCCTTCTTGCAGCTCACCGTCCGCTCGCCACGGATGTTGAGCGTCTCGAGCGCATTCAGCTGTCCCGCGTTGGGAATGCCGACGCGCATCCCGTACTGCTGCTGCACCGTCGGATCGGAAGCGGTGGGCTCCATGCGACCGAAGTCGACCGGCAGGCCCCGATACTGGTCGAGTTCCGGAAGGATGCTCGAGGCCGGCACCGTACGGGTCGGGAAACGGACCGGCTGCCCGGTGCGCACCGCCCCGAGCACTTCGGGAATCGACTTGCCGTCTTTCGTCACGAGCGCGGTGCATGCGCCGTTGTAAGCCCTGGCGCGGTTGATGTAAGCCTGCACGATCCCTGCGCACGTGACTTCGCCCTGCTGGATCGCCGTGTGCACCTCCGCAATCGTGGCTTCCTGCAGCGTGAAGCCGTCGGGTTGTGCCGCCGGCAGCGCCTGGCTCAGCAACACCATCAGCCCCGTGAGTGCATACCGGGCGCATCCCCCTGCAGTACCGTGCAGATCTCTGCTCTTGCTCATTGGTCTGTTTTCCTTTCGCTCAGGTAGGGATCAGAAGTTGCGGGTCAGCGTGAGCTGCCAGCGACGGTCCGGCATCGGCGACACCATCGCGTCACCGAGCGTGTCACCCGAGCGGGCACGGAAGTACCTTTCATCGGTGACGTTGAAGACATCCAGCTTGGCCCGCCAGTTGCTCAGGGTGTAGAGCATGCCCGCGTTGAAGACGGTGGCCTCGGGCAGTTTGATCAGCCGCAGCCGGCCCGAATAGACGCTCTCGAAATAGTTGCCGCTCAACGTGAACCCGAGGCCATTGTCGAGCTGGATTGTCGTGTTGAAGCCGAGCTGCGTTTCCGGATTGCCCTGCTTGACGCGGTACTGGGACTGACCTGCAGGGAGAGTGAGGAACGCGCGGCCGCCGTAGAGGAAGGCCTCTGCCGGATAGATCACGTTGCCGTTCGCGTCCACGACATCCCGGAAGCCGAGCGTACGGGCGTCGACCATGATGTTGCCGGACGTATCGAAGAGGTACTCCGACTCCTGGAACAGCACGTAGGCTGACAGGGAGAAATAGCGCGACGGGACCCACTTGACCTCCGTCTCCCACCCCTCGGTAATCGTGGACGACACTTCGGCGCCGAGCGTCGGATCGTCCTGGACGCGGACGTCGGTTCGTGTCTGCTCGTAGACCGCGGTCGAGACGAACAGTGTTTCGTCCAGGAAGGCCGTCTTGATCCCGGCCTCCTTGAGCTCGGCTTCGCCGATATGACCCGCCTGGATCACCGCTGCATCCATGCTGTTGTTGTTGCTCTCGAGCGTCAGGCTCGAATTGGCGAGAGTGACATAGGGCCGGATGCCGTACGGAAGCTGGTAGGAAAGGCTGGCACTCCATGACGTGCCGTCGTCCGATTCTTCGACGGTCGTCGATGTCGTGACGAAGCGGCCCGGGTTGGCGGAGGTTCCGGTTGTGGCATTAAACGTCCCGGCGAAGTCCGTGTTCTTCGCCCGTGAATAGTCGTAGCGCCCGCCGATCAGGAGGTTTGCCTTCTCGAACAGGTCGATGTCGAACAGCAGGCCGAGACCCGATTCCCAGTAATCCGTCCGGTAGTCGCTGGTCCACGGCGCGCCATCGTTGTTGAGGTCGCTGTTTTCGAATGAATGCACGAAAGTCGTGTTCGGTGTCATCCCGCCCGAGCCGGTCATGACGTCTGTACGGTTGGTGCTGAAGTCACCGCCATAGCGGTAGCCGGTGGCGCGCGTGTTGCGATAGTTGACGGATCCGAGGGTGTTGATCCCGACCCAGTCAGGCAGACCGCCGATGCGGTGAGTCACCGTGAACTTTTCTTCCAGCACGTACACGTCCTGCTTGCCGCCGCCCGGCTGCTCCGACAGCTTGTACTGGTCCATGCTGTCGAAGAAGATCTGGTTCTTGACCTTGAAGTCGGGATTGACGTCGTAGACCAGATCGAAGAAGGCAGTGACGAACTCGGCTTCCAGGTCCTTCTCGAAGGCGCCCGTACGCCGCGGGTCCAGGGTTGCGTAACCCACGGTGCGGGGGTCAAGCACGAACCCGACCGGCAGCTGCCGGCCGTTGGCGCCGGATCCGGTCGGCACCGGACCGCCCACCCCCTGTGCCCGCAGCAGTCCGGTCGGATCCGCGCAGTCCGCGGATACGGCAGTCACGCCACCACACTGCGCGACGAGATAGTTGTACATCGTCTGCGGGATGCCCCCGATCTCGGGAAACGCATCGAGCGGCAACGGGTTGCCATTCGCATCCGTCGGCCAGTTGAAGCGCTGGCTCAAGGGCTGGTTGGCCGCGCTCAGGGCACCGCGTACCGGCGATGCGGTCTGGTACTCGAGGTAGCCGATCTTGCCGTTGCCATTCAGATCGAGATTCACCAGAGGTGAGCCGGTGATGTAGCGGCCCGTGTCGACCAGTTCCTGGGTGAGTCGGTTCGTCAGGGAGCCTGCTGTGCGCGAGATCTGGTAGTTGGCGCCCACCTCA
>JANNNQ010000142.1:0-6026 GCA_031398625.1 Pseudomonadota bacterium | reverse complement strand
GACGTCGTTGATCTTGGCCGGACGCTGCCCGTCGTTGCCTCGTGGGCCGTCCAGCTTGAAGCCAACGATGTGAGCTGCCTCGGCGTAGTTGCCTTTCGTGAACGTCAGCGGGTGCTCGAGGAGATATTTGTTGCAGCCGTCGAACTCGCAGCGGCCCCCGGCCCGGACGGCGAGCATGAGCCGCACGGACCACAGAATGTGCCGGCTCTCGACAGCGACGATGCTCGACGGGTGACTCTTCTTTTGCGTTCCGGCTGCCCGAGCCGGAGTTTTTGATCGTGATCTCATGTGGTTATCCTAGCGTAAGCGGACATATGCTTACAGTCTGCACAAAAAATTTTAGAGTGTCAACTGAGCGCTCTCGGCTGCGGGGAAAAGATCCTCCAGCCGGATTCGCGCAACGGCAGGATTGACATCGAAGATGTCGGAGAGCTGCGCCACTGCTTTCTCCCTGTTCGTCGCCGGCACTCGCTTCTGGCCGAGCGATCCGGTCGAAACCATCAGTTCAGCAATCGCCACGAGCGCCAGCGGTCGCGGCAGGAGCAGTCCGCCGATCGCCTGATTGGCCTGGAACTCCCACCACTCACCCGAGTACCCACGCGCCTTCCCCTCAGCAGTTCCTGGCGTCCGGCAGAGGATCTTTGGCACCTGAGGATCGAGCCCGTTACCGAAAAGCGACGTCAAGCGGTCGTGCTCCAATACAAAAAGATGCCCCTGAAGAAGGGCGTGACCCGCCTCGTGCGCAAGCGTCGAGCTTACCTGCCGCTCGGCAACGCGATTCCCCTGCTCGACGAGACTTCGGGCAACAACGATCTGCTCGACACCGCGCGCACCGAATCTGGTGTAACCGAGAAGGCCGTCGGGTAGATCAAGATATTCTGGCTCGATCTTGAATCGCTTCTCGATGAAGCGCTCGATCCGAACCGGCTCCGGCTTCTCGGGGTACAAGCCTACGCTTCGGAGAGCCTCCGCACACGTGTCCTCGATCTCATGAAGCTTGTAGTAAGGCCGTTCGCGAACTGGCCCGCTCCGCGCGCGGTACGATTTCATGTCTTCTTTCGGCCACCCTTCTTCGCCTCGACCAATCCCTCGAGATCTTCAGCCGTAATCTTCTTGTCGAGCATCTTCCGAAAGGCGAAGCCGTATGCCGGATTCTGATGCACGAGCCGCTTGATGTCCTGAACCGTTGACCGGAGATCGTACGACTTCAGCTCCTCCAGGGACGTACCCAGCACTCGCGCCATGTCGGCGAGCACCTTCTCAGAGGGATGGCGCCGGCCAAGCTCCACGTCCGACAGAAAAGCCGCCGACAAATCGCCGAGTTTCTTGCCGAACTCGCGGAGCGACAGGTCCTGTTCGTCGCGAAGCTCCTTGATGCGCTCACCGAGGGATTTTTCTTGACTTGGTTTCATTAACGTAAGCTTATCACAGCTTACGATACTTGTCAAGGATTTCACACCTCACCGCAGGTTGGAGCTGCGCCGGAGGGAGGTCATACCGAGTCTCTCCGTAACGATCGCCCTACTGAATCTCAGCGTGGAAGGGCGGAACAAATTGGCTGATGTCCAATGTTGCGGACGGTGCTACGAACGCATTTGCACCGAATGACTCACAACCAGCTCCGTGACCGCGCTCGAATGACCCGATCATTTGAGTGCTCGGAGCTCCTGATGGGTAGTAGAGCGTGGAACCTCGCACCGCACCATGGATGACCGCCAAGCCGCCATCAACGAGCGGCGGACCAGTGCAGTTGTTGCTGGCAAAATTAAGGTCACCTGCCAAGCCACCAACACCCGACCCTGAATTGTGAAGATTGATGAACAGAGGAATGTCGCCAAGGGCGTAGTACACTGTCGCTTCGTCAGCGACGATGCCGAACACCAATCCGTTCGCATCCTTCAGAACTACGGTCGGCCCTGGCGGACCTTGCGGGCCCACTGTTCCGGCAACACCCGGCGAACCTTCAGGTCCAGGGGGACCTTGAGGTCCAGCCTGGCCTGGACTTCCAGGTGACCCCGCAGAGCCTGGCGATCCAGCTGGACCCCCCGGTCCCGGTGGTCCTGGTGGCCCACCGCACAAAGCGATAACCGCCTGCGCGGTACCTGCTCCATCCGATAGGTCGCCGACGCAGTCCTCGGGCAGGCGTGTGGTGAACAGCTTGAACTTGCCTTTCGAGTCCGCCCGCCCAACAACCTCGCCTTCCCACACGATCTCGCTGAAAGGCTGCGCCCCAGCACCCTTCACCTCGATGAGCGCGCGCTTGATCGCGGCGCTCTTCACTTGCAGCGCATCCGCTGGAGACACGCAGCACAGTAGCCAGACCGAGGCCGCGATGATGCGGCGAGCACATCCTCCTGAAGTTCGCGGCGCTCGAAACACACTCGCTCGAATTCTCGTCAGGGTGATGGCCACACATGACGATCTCGCATGACGTAACGTTACTCGTCAACGTTCGATTCCGGAAATCAATGCGATGGCTTCTGACGATCCCCTCCGGTTCAACACCGGATACAGAAGAAAAGAGCCAGACTGGATTCACCGATCTGGCTCGTTGAGGTTCAGGCCGACGAGGCCGATTTGTGCTACCTCGGGTTCTGCTGGTCGTACGGCAACGGCTCCGCAAACTCATGGCGATACTTTCGCAGATTCTTCCTCGCCTCCGCGTCTTCAACCAATAGGGGCGGCGCATGGTCGAGAACACCGACAAAGGTCGGCGTGTCGGGGACCACGGTCACGGTCACGCCCAGCGGATGCGCGGACCGTCCTGACCTGGCCTCGACGAGATGCTCTCCCACGGGCAGATCAATGAAGAGAAAACTCCACGGACTGAGCGATGCCTGCCATCGGCCGTCAATCGTCACTCCTATCGGGTCACGGGTTACGTTCATCGCAGAGGAGAACAGAACAATCCGCCCTTCATTGACCGGCACGATTGGCCATGCACCCTCGACGGCGGCAAACGTCGGCGCGGTACCCGTCCCGCTTCCTTGCTCCAAGACGTCCACTGCCCCCAGAATGAACCGGTCGTACGGACACCCCAACTGAATGACCAGGACGGCCGTTAGAATCGCACGATACATCAAAGAGCTTCGAATCACATGCTGCCCCATTGCGTGGTAACCCCTCGCGTCCGTGCATATCTGCCACGCGTGCTTACCACACGCCGAAAGTGCACTCGCCCCTCGAGAGCAAACGCACAATTACGATCCGCCACGCACCGCCCGCACGTAGATGTCGTCGGCCTTGAAATCGCCGTTCATGCTGCCGTTGTCGAAGAGGACGTACCACGCCAACCCCGGGAACATGGCGTAGGTTGTTGCTGACCAATAGTAGCCGGAGGCCGCAGGAGTTGGACCGAAGATCGGGTCAATGCACGGCAGAGTACTGCAGGGAGCAGGAGCAAGTAGGATCGTCTCCAGCTCTGCTGTCCCGCCATCCCGGTTCACTTTCGGCAGCCGCCAGTCGCAGTGTCCCGCGAAGCATGGCGGCGTGTTGAGCGCGGCAAGGAACTGCGTGAACACTGAGCCATCCGGTGGATTGCCGGCGCCATCACAAGCGAAATCACCATCCACATCGAGGCACCAAGTATACTGGTTGTCTACGTCGTGCGGGTCGGCGAGGTTCACGCCGCTGCCCACCACCGTCGTCTTCTTCTCCCACTTGAGCCCCGTCTGAGTGTCCGTCACCGTCCCGTCGCCGTTGTCGACCAACCCGTCGGCAGTCGCTCCGGCGAACGTGTAGACCGCCGAACTCGTGATGTCCCCACCGAGCATCAGGACCCGGAAGCCGGTCGTCGCGGGCGTATACGTCCGCAGAATGTCGATCGCGATACTGGATTCCTCGAAGGTACCACCGAAAGCGAAACCAGCATTGCCCAGCTCGTTCTCATTCATCCCACATGTCCGATAGTCCAGGATTAACGCGAAGGGCGCGCCCACTGGGTTCGCGCTCACCGGTATGATCGCGTACTCGGCACCCATGCCACTTGGCATCGGGCAGCCGGTACCCGCATTGAGATCGGTATCGAAAAACAGCGCCGCGGCACCATTCCCCCACGGCCCCTCCGCAGCGAACTGCTTCAGGAAGTACACATGGGACCCGTCATTCACGACGGAGAGCGCGACCACGTCCCCGGAACTTGGCACATCTCCGGCGGGATCTGTGATGAGCGGGGTGATGCCCGCCCAGTCGCTCGGATTACCATCGATCGTCACCGTGCGGGGCCCAACGACCGGCGTCAGGGTCGGAGTGGGTGTCTGCGTCCGAGTCCGCGTCGGGCTGGTCGCCGTTGGGGTAAACGTCCTTGTCGGCGTGACGGTTCTCGTGGGTGTTGGCGTCTTCGTCGGAATAGGTGACGCGCAGGACCCACCGGGCGGCTGGACGCTCACTGCGACCGGCGGCGCCCACCCGAGGTCGTTGCTCGTCGTTTCGGCGTAGGCCGTGAAGTAGTAGACGGTCGGCACGCTGACGATCGGAGCTGCGCAGGCCACCTTGCTTCCTGGTGAGCAATCAGTCGCCGAGCAGGTTGCGCCCGCGGCGAACGTACCGGGACTACACCCAGCTCCACTTCCGCACTGGCGGCAGCTCGAGTCTTCAACGCAACAGAAGGGCGCCGCAAAAGGACAAAGTCCCGCATCAGTTGGTGTGCAGTTCACCAACCGCGTGAGATCGCGATTCCACCAGAGGTTGGTCCACGTCACGGACTCGCCAGCGCTCACCGACCAGCTGACGGCACTCAGGCTCTGACCCCCCACCACACAGCTCGGCAGCGGACTGACCCATGTCACCGCAAGCGGCTGGGGCATCTGCTGGCACTGACTACAGTCCCCAGCACATGCTTCTCCCGCACCACAGCCCGTCGGTTATGCTGAGCCATCGCACTCCTCGTTGCACTGCGGATCCACCGCATGATTGCCGCAGAGACTCCCTGCTCCCGGCGCGCAGCTTCCGCCCGAGCATTTGTCACCCACGGTGCACGGATTCCCATCGCTGCATGTCACCGCATTCGCGCGATGCCAGCACCCTACGGTTGGATCGCATCCGTCATCTGTACATGGCGTGGCGTCAACACAATTGCGCTGGTCGCTGATGCATGCGCCCCCTACACATCGTTCGTTGATGGTGCATGCGTTTTCGTCATTGCACTCTTCGCCGCGGCTACATCCGCCACACGCGCGCTCGTGACTACACGCGCTATCGCCGCAATCCATTCGAGCATTGCAGTCATTGTCGACTCGATCGGCACATTCCTCACTGGCGCCCGGATGCACCCGCGGATCGTCGTCGTCACAGTCCTCCGCTTGCAGGTATCCATCCATATCGTCATCATCCACGCCAGCCACCTGCAGGACTGCTCGGTACAGATTCAGACGCCGGATTCTCTGGCCATCGATCGGCTCCAGCTCATCCGCCGTCTCCTTCAGCAGTTGCTTCACCGCACTCGCCGATAGCTCCGGCTTCTGGCTCAGAATCACCGCTGCAGCGGCCGCAACGATTGGAGCCGCATACGAGGTTCCACTATCCTCGAAGTACGTTGACCCGGGGCCAAGGAGCGCCACGTCCACCCCGGGTGCGACAATGTCAACCCAATCGCCAACCTTTGACCATATCGGCACGGTGTCTCCCCGCACCGCACCAACCGATATAAGGTTGCTGAATTCTCGACTCCAAGCAGCTGGATACAATTCAGTCGTGCGTCCCGGTGAGTGCACCGTATCGCCCGCCGCAACGACTACTAACACGTTCTTCTCTGCTGCTTTCTTGATTGCGTACTTGATGCCAAACATTGCCAGCGCAGAGGAATGACCTAACGACAGATTCACTATCCGCGCGCCATTGTTGACCGCGAGGAGAATCGCTTCCCCAATTGGACCAGGAGCCATCACTACCATCTGCCCAGCGAGGACAGGAGCGCCGAGAAATGGTTGGCCACTCCTTCCAGGTACTGTCCCTACAGACGCTCTCCCGATCAGGTTGTTTGTTTGAGCAGCCAACAGCCCAGCCACCGCCGTACCATGAGCCTGTGG
>JANNNQ010000125.1:0-1629 GCA_031398625.1 Pseudomonadota bacterium | reverse complement strand
CCGAGGAACTGCAGCGCCTCAAGACCCAGGGTGCCGAGAACACCGCACGCTGGGCCGACATGCGCCTGGCCAAGCGCTGGCTGCATCGTGACGAAGACAAGATCCCGGCGGTCGTGCGGGAACGCATGGCCCAGGCCCGCGCCAACCACCCGGTGCTGGACAAGCTGGTAACCATGCGCGAGGAACTGCGCCTGCTCTGGACCCGCACCAACGTGTCGGCCGAGCAGCTGGTGAGCGACCTGCAGGCCTGGTGCAAGAAGGCCGAGGAAAGTGGCATCGCCTCGCTGCAGGAGTTCGCCCTCAAGCTGCGCGCCGCACACGCCTGACGGTTTTCGCCTGACCCGGAAACGGCCGCTGATCGCGGCCGTTTTTCATGGGGCTTGTTTCATGGCGCCTGTGCGGGCACGGGCATGGCTCCGCGGCCCGGAAGCGTGCTATCTTGCTGCGCCGCCATCCGCTGAACATCACCATCATGAGCTACAACATCGATCTCTCCGGCCGCGTGGCCCTCATCACCGGAGCGTCCAGCGGCCTGGGTGCGCAGTTCGCCCGCACGCTGTCCAAGGCAGGCGCTGCCGTCGTGCTGGCAGCCCGGCGCGTGGAGCGCCTGAAGTCCTTGCGCGCCGAGATCGAGGCGGCCGGCGGCGATGCCCACGTGGTGGGGATGGACGTCACGGACCAGGGCAGCATCAAGGCCGCGGTGGCGCATACCGAGACCGAAATGGGCTCGATCGACATCCTCGTCAACAACGCGGGCGTCAGCACGTCCCAGCGGCTGTTGGAAGTGACGCAGCAGGATTTCGACTTCGTGTTCGACACCAATACGCGTGGTGCGTTCTTCGTGGCGCAGGAGGTGGGTAAACGCATGATTGCGCGAGCCAAGGGCGCGGCGCCAGGCACCTTCATCGGCGGGCGCATCGTCAACATCGCTTCGGTGGCCGGGCTGCGCACCTTGCCGCAGATCGGCATCTACAGCATGAGCAAGGCGGCGCTGATCCACATGACCCGCGTGATGGCGCAGGAGTGGGGCCGCTATGACATCAATGTGAACGCGCTGTGCCCCGGCTACATCGACACCGACATCAACCATCACCACTGGAACACCGACGCCGGCCAGAAGCTGCTGGCCATGTTGCCGCGCAAGCGTGTGGGGCAACCCGAAGACCTGGATGCATTGATCGTCACCCTGTGCAGCGCCCAGAGCCATTTCGTCAATGGCGCGGTGATCAGCGCGGATGATGGCTTCGGGATCTGACCAGAGATGAGTTTGCGTGTCTTCACCCCGCTGGAGGCCCGGGTGCTGGGTGTCCTGGTCGAAAAGCAGGCCACTGTGCCCGACAGCTACCCGCTGTCGCTGAACACCCTCACGATGGGTTGCAACCAGAAGACCGCCCGCGACCCGGTCATGAATGCCACCGAGGCCGAGGTGCTGAGCGCGGCCTACAGCCTGAAGGCCATGAGCCTGGTGTTCGAGGGCAGTGGCAGCCGCGTGGTGCGCTTTGAGCACAACCTGGGTCGCGTGCTGGGCGTGCCCAGCCAGTCGGTGGCGCTGCTGGCGTTGCTGATGCTGCGCGGTCCGCTCACGGCCGCCGAACTGCGCCTGTACACCGAGCGTTTGCACCGCTTTGC
>JANNNQ010000117.1:0-4942 GCA_031398625.1 Pseudomonadota bacterium | reverse complement strand
ACGCGCGCCCTTGAGCGCTTGTCTGTTGACGTCCTTCTGGGAATAAATCTGCATGACCGAACTCCTCAAACGGTTGTATCTGTTGCCCGGCGGGCGTTCCCGTCCGGGCTGTAGTTCATCGATCCGAAAAAAGTAAGCAAGCGAAGCAGTTTCGTGCTCTTGATTGCAAAGAGCACCCAAAAGAGAACCCCGCCTCGGGTTTTCCGGTGCGGGGTTCCTGTGATTCCAAAAAGTCTGTGATCGGCTTTCGTACCTACAGGATCCCGCACCTCCGTCTGACCAGAGGTACTCCGACCAGCAGGACGCCGAGAGGGGCCACGCCTGCAAGCGCGTGTTCACCGGCTCCCGGCCACCCATCCGAGCCCTCACCCCGCAGCCTCCTTCTGCAACCGACGTCCCGGCTTGCGCCAGAACCCCCACGCGAGGACGCTGACGCGCTCGCGACGATTGCGAAGCAGAAAATTTGGAGCGCGGATCTTAACATAGGCACGTCTGTGGATGGCATCACAGTACCATCCGGGGTGTCAACCCGGCACACGGTGACTGGCAGGCTCACCCGCTCGATCAGGATTCCCCACGGAAGTAAGCTCTGATTTACCTCCATGTGCCAGGCGAACAGCGATGCAACTGATTGAAAGACCATGGTTGAAAATGCGTCGACAGTTTCAGATGTCAGTATTTCAGCGGTTCCCTCCGCCCCAACTACGCTTGAGTTACAGAACCCATGTTCACTTCCACACCGACATCCGGTTCCGTTCCCCTGCATGTCCTGTTCGACGACCAGCTTGATGCCTGGGCACAGGGCCAGCCTGCTGCTGCACGAGCCTGGCTGAAGGCGGCGAGCTTTCGCGCGGAACGCAACAAGGTCCTGCTGCTTCCGGGATCCGACGGCAACTTGCAGGGCGTTCTGTGCGGCATGGGCAAGCGGGTGCCTGGCGAGGAGTTTCCCCTCTGGAACGCAGCCGGACTGCCGGAACGACTGCCGGAAGGCGACTACCACCTGGCCACGGCCCTTGAGCGCCATGCGGCGCAGCAGTTCGCGCTGGGTTGGGCGTACGGGCAATACCGCTTCGAGCGCTTTCGCCGCGAACCGGCTCCCCTCAAGATGCTGCGACTCGCCGTTCCGCCCGGGGTGGACGGTGCAGAAGTCATGAGGCTCAACGCCGCATGCTCACTGGCCCGGGACCTGATCAACACGCCCGCGAGTCACCTGCTGCCCGAACAGCTCGCGGAGGCCATCGATGCGGTTGGCAACCGTTTTGACGCCACAACCCGCCAGTACATCGGGGACCAGCTGCTCGAGCATGGCTTCCCGGCGATCCATGCGGTAGGTCGGGCGAGCGCTGCCGCACCGCGACTGGTGGAACTGGAGTGGGGCGATCCCGCGCATCCCCGCGTGGCGCTCGTGGGCAAGGGCGTCTGCTTCGATTCGGGCGGTCTCGACATCAAGCCGCCGGCAGCGATGTTGATGATGAAGAAGGACATGGGTGGTGCTGCCTGTGTGCTCGCGCTCGCCCAGCTCGTGATGGACGCACGGTTACCCGTCAGGCTCCATGTGGTCATCCCGGCCGTCGAGAACGCAATCGGCGGCAATGCGTTCCGTCCCGGCGATGTCCTGGCGACCCGCAAGGGATTGCAGGTCGAAGTGGGCAACACGGATGCCGAAGGGCGGCTGGTGCTGGCAGACGGGCTGGCACTTGCGGACGCCGGACGACCGGAGCTGATGATCGACATGGCGACGCTCACGGGAGCCGCGCGGATTGCATTGGGGCCGGAACTGCCCGCCCTGTTTGCGAACGACGATGCGGTTGCCGCTGTCGTCATGCGCGTCGCCAGTGCGCAGTCCGATCCCTTGTGGCAACTGCCGCTATGGAGTGGCTACGACGACGAGCTGGCCAGCAAGATTGCCGATCTCAACAACGTGTCGAGTTCCGGCTTTTCCGGCGCCATTTTCGGCGGGCTCTTCCTGCGACGCTTTGTCACCGAAGCCCGGCACTGGCTGCATCTCGACCTCTACGGCTGGAATCCGCGCGAGCGGCCGGGGCGGCCTGTCGGAGCAGAAGCGCAGGGGGTACGGGCACTCTACGCCTATCTCAAGCAACGCTTCCCGGGTTGAGTGCGTGCTCGCCCCCCGCGATCTCGCGCTCCTGATACTGGTCGCCGCGACCTGGAGCTTCAACCTGATCGCCTCAAAGATCGGGGTGACGGAGCTGCCGCCCATCCTGTTCACCACGCTGCGGTTCGGACTGCTCAGCCTGGTCACGCTGCCGTACCTGCGGCTGTTTCCCGGACAGATGCGCACCTTGCTGCTGGCGGCCGGCTTGAGCGGAGCCCTGCAGTTCGCCTTCATGTTCACCGGTCTTGCGCTGGCACGCGACGTCTCGACCGTTGCAATCGCCACGCAGCTGGGCGTGCCCTTTACCACGCTCCTGTCGGTCTGGCTGCTCAAGGAAAGGATCCGCTGGCGGCGCATCCTGGGCATTGCGCTTGCCTTCGGGGGTGTGGCGCTGATCGGGTTCGATCCGCGGGTGCTGGTGTACTGGGAGGGCCTCGCGCTGGTCGTCGTAGCGTGCGTGTTCGGCTCACTCGGTCTCATCTACATCAAGCGGCTCGAGGGTATCGGCCCGCTGGAACTGCAGGCCTGGCTCGCGATCACGAGCTGGCCCCTCCTGCTCGCGCTCTCGTTGCTCATCGAGGACGGCCAGTGGGCGGCGCTCCAGGGCGCAACCTGGAACGGATGGGGAGCCGTTCTGTTTACGGCGCTGGTCAACAGCCTGCTTGCCCATACGGCCATGTTCTACCTGATCCAGCGCTACCCGGTGACCAGCGTCGCCCCGCTGACCCTGCTCTCCCCGGTGTTCAGCATCGTGTTCAGCGTGACGCTGCTGCATGAGCAGCTGAGTTCGCGCATGTTGCTCGGTGGCGCCATCACGCTCGTGGGCGTCTTCATCGTGGCCGTGCGCGACCGGAAGATGGTCGATACCGGCAGCTGAAACGGCCCCGGGCAGCAACTGCGGGTGGCAAAGGGCAGGGCGGGTAGTAGAATCCCGCGTCCGTTGCCGCATTCCCAAGACCCGCAAGCCTCGAGTGCCCAAGCCTGCCCGCCCCATGCCTACCCGCAAGAAACCCCCGTTGAAGAATCCGCGCCATTACTCCAGCCAGGTGACGGATGGCCTCAAGCAGACGCCGAGCCGCGCCATGCTGCGGGCAGTCGGTTACACGGACCGGGATTTCGGCAAACCCGCCGTCGGCATCGCGTCGACGTGGAGCAACCTGACTCCGTGCAACATGCACATCGACAGGCTCGCGAAGGCGGCTGCCAGTGGCGTCGATGCGGCTGGCGGCAAGAGCACGACGTTCGGCACGATTACCGTTTCAGACGGCATTTCGAACGGGACTCCGGGCATGCGGTATTCGCTCGTCTCGCGCGAGATCATCGCGGATTCGATCGAGGCGGTCTCGGGAGCGCAGGGGTTCGACGGGGTTGTCGCCATCGGCGGCTGCGACAAGAACATGCCCGGTTGCATGATGGCGCTGGCCCGCCTGAACCGGCCTGCGGTGTTCGTTTATGGCGGGACCATCAAGCCCGGTGCCGAACGCCGCGACATCATCTCCGTCTTCGAAGCCGTCGGCGCTTTTGCCCAGGGCACGATCTCGCAGAGGCAGCTGGACGAGATCGAACGTACCGCGATTCCCGGGCCCGGCAGCTGCGGGGGCATGTACTCGGCGAACTCGATGGCTTCGGCGTTCGAAGCGCTCGGGATGAGCCTGCCGACCAGCTCGGCCCAGGAGGCGGTGTCCCGCAGCAAGCTCAAGGACTGCCAGGAAGCCGGCAAGGCGACGCTCAGGCTGATCAAGGCCAACATCCGTCCGTCCGACATCATGACCCGCAAGGCCTTCGAGAACGCGATCACGGTGGTCATTGCGCTTGGCGGTTCGACCAATGCGGTGCTGCACCTTCTCGCCATTGCGCATACGGCGGGCGTCAAGCTCGAACTCGATGACTTCACCGCCATCGGCAAGCGCGTGCCTGTGCTCGCCGACCTGCGGCCGAGCGGCAAGTACTCGATGTCGGAACTGATCCGCATCGGCGGCATCCAGCCGCTCATGAAGATGCTGCTGCAGGAAGGCCTGCTGCACGGCGACTGCCTGACCGTCACCGGCAGGACGCTCGCCGAGAACCTGAAGCGCGTCAAGGCCTACCCGAAGTCACAGGACATCGTCCGCCGCTTCAAGGACCCCATCAAGCCCGAGAGCCACCTGGTCGTGCTCTACGGCAACCTGGCTGCCGAGGGCGCCGTTGCCAAGATCACCGGCAAGGAAGGACTCGCATTTACCGGCACGGCGCGCGTGTTTGATGGCGAGGAGGCGTCGCTGCAGGCGATCCTCGACGGAGTGGTCGTCGCCGGCGATGTCGTGGTCATCCGTTACGAAGGTCCGAAGGGTGGCCCCGGCATGCGCGAGATGCTGAGCCCGACCAGCGCCATCGCAGGCCGGGGCCTTGCCGGCAAGGTGGCGCTCATCACTGACGGCCGGTTTTCAGGCGGCAGCCGCGGCTTCGTCGTCGGCCACATTTCCCCGGAAGCAGCCGTGGGCGGCGTGATCGCGCTGGTACGGGACGGGGATCGCATCACGATCGACGCCGTGGCGCGTACGATCGCCCTCGACGTCAGTGCCAAAGAGCTGGACAATCGCCGCAAAGGCTGGGAGGCACCGCCCCCCTATGCCACCCGCGGAGTGCTCGCGAAGTACGCCCGGTCCGTCAGCAGCGCCTCGCAGGGCGCCGTCACCGACCGGATCCTTAAGGTCGAGTAGCCGAAGTCGTGTCCGTTCACTCGTTTTCCTGGAGCAGCGCAATGACGATCAAAGTGGGTGATGCCATGCCGGCCGGTTCGCTGGGCACGATGTCCAAGGACGGGCCCCAGAAGATCACGACCGACCA
>JANNNQ010000111.1:0-4083 GCA_031398625.1 Pseudomonadota bacterium | reverse complement strand
GCTGAACTCAGGTTGAGGCCGGAGTCCCGCGACAGGATGCGCGACCCAACTGGCTGGCCATCGCGGATGTACTGTTCGACAAGCACCTTCAGCAGCTGCTGGGCGCGCTCGCTCAAGGCGTCTTCGGTCGGATCAGGCATTGGCAAGCGCTTCAGCGACGGTGCGCATGGGTAACTCGAACGGAGTCAAAAGGATTCTTGCCGACTAAGCGGTCCGTACTCAAGCCCCGTCATGCGAATTGCGCCAGGAGGCGGGTTTCGGGTTGCGCGCCGGCCGCGCGGCTGGCCGGCGTTCATCGACGCATGCTACAAATCGGCTATGCCGAAACCACACCCGACCGTCACCGACTTCCGCACCATCGCCCTTCTCGGCAAGCACCTCGATCCCCGCGTGGGGGACTCCATGCAGGCACTGGCCAGCCACCTCCGGGAGCGCGGCCGCCGGGTTCTCGTCGACACCGCCGCCGACCTGCCGTTTGGACCGGCGGCAGTGGAAAAGGTCCCCGAAGCACGCTTTCCGGCCGACGCTGACCTGATTGTCGCAGTGGGTGGTGACGGCACCATGCTGTATGCCGCCCGCCTTGTCACCGATACACCGGTCCCGCTGCTGGGGGTGAATCGTGGCCGCCTGGGGTTCCTGGCCGACGTCAGCCCGCAGGAAATGCTCGACCGCATGGATGATGTCCTGGCGGGCCGCTATGAGTCCGAACAGCGCGCGTTGTTGCAGGCGAAGTTGCTGCGGCCGGGGCATCCCGAGGCAATGGCGCAGGCACTCAATGACGTCGTGCTGCAAAAATGGGAAACCGGCCGCATGCTCGACTTCGAGACCTGGATCGACGACCTCTACGTGAATACGCATGGCGGCGACGGCGTGATCGTGGCCACCGCCACCGGCTCGACAGCGTACGCGCTCTCCTGCGGCGGACCCATCATCCACCCCAAGCTGGCGGCGCTCGTCCTGGTGCCGATCTGCCCACACACCCTGTCGGATCGACCGATCGTCGTCGGCGGCGATGCGAAGGTGGAAATCCGCCTGATCGAGCGACCCGACACGAAGGCGCAGGTCACCTGCGACGGCATCCTGCTGGGCGAGCTCGGCCCTGGCGACCGGCTGATCGTCGAACCAACCCATGCCCATGTCACCCTCGTGCATCCCCCCGGTCACGACTACTACCGCACCTTGCGATCGAAGCTCCACTGGGGCCGTGGCGCGCATCCCCGCGATCCGGATCGCGACCCGGCGCGCTCGTCCATCGATCTCGAAGACTGATGCTCACGCACATCCAGATCCGCGATCTCGCCATCATCGACAGCGTGGAGCTGGAGCTGGCGTCGGGCATGACCGTGCTCACCGGCGAAACGGGCGCAGGCAAGTCCATCCTCGTTGACGCGCTCGTCCTCGCCACCGGCGGGCGGGCTGGCGCAGAAGTCGTCCGCGCGGGCGCCGAACGGACCGAGGTTTCCGCGACCTTTGCGCTGGAATCCGGGTCGCCCGTGGATGCGTGGTTCGCGGACCAGGAGCTCGAGCATGACGGGGAATGCGTCCTGCGCCGGCTCGTCGGCGCGGATGGCCGCTCCCGTGGCTACGTCAACGGGCAGGCGCTGTCGATCCAGAGCATCCGCCAGCTCGGCGAGCTGCTCGTCGAGGTCCATGGCCAGATGGAGTACCAGTCCCTGATGCGCCGCCCGGCGCAGCGCGAACTGCTGGATCGCCACGGCCGGCATCTGGAACTCGCAGCCCAGGTCGCTGCGTACTGGAAAGAGGTCAAGTCACACCGCGACGAACTCCGCCAGGCAGAAGCGGCGACGCAGGACCGGACTGCCCGGCTCGAGCTGTTGCGCTATCACGTGGACGAACTCGGCGCCCTGAACCTTAGGCCAGGCGAAGTGGATGAGCTCCTGGCCGAGCGCAAGCGCCTCGCGCAGGGTGGCCGTCTGGCCAGTGGTGCGGCAGAAATCGCGGGACTGCTGTTCGAAGCCGACAGCGGCGCAGCGGAACCGTCGCTCGTTCGCGCGCTGGGCACCACCCGCTCGCTTGTTGCCCTCGACAGTCGTCTGGAACCGATCGCGCAGCTGGTCGATGAATCACTGATTGCGCTGCGTGAGGCGTGCGATGGCGTCCGCCGTTATCAGGCCGACCTCGATGCCGATCCGGCTCGGCAGGAATGGCTGGAACAGCGCCTGGCCGCCATCGAAGCCGTCAGCCGGAAACATCGCGTCGCAGCGGGAGCATTGCCAGAACTTGAAAAGCAGCTGCAAGCCGACCTGGCGCGGCTGCTCACGCTCGAATCGACCCTGGAGCGGTTGCAGGCGCAACTCGGGGAGGCGGAAGCGCGCTGGCGCCACGAAGGGGCTCGCCTGAGCGCTGCCCGCCAGACCGCCGCGCTCGGTTTGCGGGAGCGGGTTTCGGCGCTGATGCAGGAACTGGGCATGCCCGGCGGCCGGCTTGCCATTGAAGTGATCCCGCTTGCCCCTGAGGATGCCGGGGAACACGGCATGGACGAGGTCGAGTTCCAGGTCGCCGCCAATCCCGGACAGCCCCCCAAACCGCTGGCCAAGGTCGCGTCGGGCGGCGAACTCTCTCGCATCAGCCTCGCGATCCAGGTAGCCGCTGTCGAATCAACCCGCCTGCCCTGCCTCGTCTTCGACGAAGTGGATGCCGGCATCGGGGGTGGCGTTGCGGAAATCGTCGGCCGCCAGCTGCGCACCCTGAGCGACAAGGCGCAGGTGCTGTGCGTCACGCACCTGCCGCAGGTCGCAAGCCAGGCCCAGAACCATGTCCGCGTGGCCAAGCTGACCGATGGCCGCACGACCCGCACCACGCTGACCCGGCTGCACGACCAGGACCGTGTCGAGGAGATCGCGCGGATGCTCGGCGGCGTAGAAATTACCGACCGGGCGCGGGAACACGCGGCGGAAATGCTGAACGAAGGGGCGCGCGAGGCCCGGCCGAAGCAAACCAGCCGCCGGCGCTAAGCGAAAACTAAGGATCAGCGCCGGATCCGTACGTGTTCGCGGACGGTGGCGGCCTTCTGCCGGCAGGCTGCACAGCGTCCATACAGGATCATCGAGTGGTCCTGGATCTCGAAATCATATTTCGCCGCGATCGCGAGCTGCTGTTCCTCGATGCCGGTGTCCATGAACTCTTCCACGCGGCCGCACCCTAAGCACACCATATGGTCATGATGCGTCCCTTCGTTCAGCTCGAACATCGCCGTGACACCATCGAAATGATGGCGTGCCACGAGGCCGGCGGCTTCGAACTGGGTCAGGACGCGATACACGGTCGCAAGGCCGATGTCCTCATGGGATTCGAGCAGGTGCTTGTAGATGTCCTCGGCACTCATGTGGCGCGGCTTCGCGCTCCCCAGGATTTCGAGGATCTTCACCCGGGGCAGGGTGATCTTGAGTCCGGCCTTGCGCAGATCATTGCTTTCCATGGCTGTATCCCCAGAAGGAACGCGTGAGCGGGGGGCGGCCCGCTGCCATGCCAGACGGGTTCCGCTATGATGCCGGGCATTATTACGCACTTGAGCGCAGTCGCTCCAGAACAAGTTTGGGCCAGACCAATCCGGAATTGACCATGAAGCCACTCGCTCCTGTACGCCTCCTGCCACGCACCCTGCTCGCCGCCCTGCTTGTGCTGTCTGCCACCGCGTGCGTGTATCGCATCGACATCCAGCAGGGCAATTTCCTCGAGAACAAGGAAATCGACCAGGTGTCGGTGGGCATGACCCGCAGCCAGGTCCGTTACCTGCTCGGGACGCCCATCGTCGGCAATGCCTTCCAGGACACCCGCTGGGATTACGTGTACTACCTGAAGCGCGGCGTCAGGAAGGCGGAGCAACGGCATTTCACGGTGTACTTCGAGGAAGACAAGGTCACCCGCATCGACCGGCCCGACCAGGCCGTCGCGCAGGCCGCGAATCAGGCCAGCAGTTAGCAGGGTGATGCAAAACCCTTTGCAGCACCCTGATAACCCGAGTCAGGGACGACTTGGGCTATCCATGAGTTCCAACTCATTGATTTCGGGAGCCAGCTAAACCTTCGCTTTTCGCTGGCTCCAGATGCAAAAGGCACGGAC
>JANNNQ010000107.1:0-30198 GCA_031398625.1 Pseudomonadota bacterium | reverse complement strand
GGCAACAACGAATGGCTTGATGCTGGAACCGGGCTCGAAGATGTCGGTGGCCGCCCGGTTGCGATAGCGCGGAGCGGTGTACTGGTCGCGGTCGTTCGGGTTGTACGCCGGCTGGTTCACCATCGCGAGGACTTCACCGGTCGTCACGTCGAGGACGACAACAGAGCCGGCCTTCGCGTTGTACTGCTGGATGGCCGCTTTCAGCTCGCGATAGGCGAGATACTGGATCCGCAGATCGATGCTGGTCAGGAAATCCTGGCCCGGACGGGGCGAGCGGATGCTCTCGATGTCTTCGACAGTGCGGCCGTACCGGTCCTGGATGACGCGCTTCGCCCCGGCTTCGCCGCCCAGCCACTGGTCGTACGCCAGTTCGAGCCCTTCCTGGCCCACGTCATCGACGCTGGTGAAGCCCAGCACGTGGCCCGTCACTTCCCCGGCAGGGTAGTAGCGGCGGTACTCACGCAGGAGATAGATGCCGGGAATGCCGAGCGCCTTCACCTGCGCCGCATCCTGCGGTCGCATGTGGCGAACGAGATAGACGAACTCGCGATCGAGGTTGCCGGTGATGCGGCGTGCCACCCATTGCGGATCGCGATTCAGGGCTTCGGCAAGCTTCGGGATCTGGTCCGAAGCATGGGCAGCCGCGATTTCCTTCGGATTGACCCAGACCGTATCGACCGGGGTGCTGACAGCCAGCGGCTCACCCTGCCGGTCGAGCAGGCTGCCACGATGCGCCGACAGCCTGGCAATGCGGGTAGACCGCGCTTCACCCTGGCCTTCGAGGAATCCCTGATCGAGCACCTGCAGGTCGACCGCGCGCGCGACGAGCCCGCAAGCGCAGAGCAGCAGCAACCCCAGCACGACACGCAGGCGATTGCGATACTGGTCGAATGTGAAGGCCCGGCTCTCGCCAGGTCTTGCGGGAGACCCGATCATGGCTGGACGAGGCGCACGTCGGTGGGCCGCGGAATCACCATCCTGAGGTCGCTGCGCGCCATCTGCTCGACGCGGCCATGCGTCGACCATGCACTCTGTTCGAGCTTGAGCTGGCCCCATTCGATGTTCAGCTGGTCGCGGGTGCCTTCGAGATTCTGCAGCTTGACGAACAGGCTGCGCGCCTGGTGCTTGCTCCAGACCACGCCGATGCAGGAGACGAACACCAGGCCCCAGAGAACCGGAACGGCGATGCGTGCGAGTGCGTTCATGCGTCCAGCCTTTCCGCCACGCGCAGGATCGCGCTGCGTGACCTTGGATTGCGTTCGATTTCCGCTACGCCCGGATGGATGGGCTTGCCGATCCGGCGCAGCTTGGGCCTTGCGTGCGGCGGCACTTCAGGCAACCCTGCGTAGATCGGGTCTTCCTGCGACTGCCGCTGCATGAAGCGCTTCACCCTGCCGTCTTCGAGGGAGTGAAAGCTGATCGCGCACAGACGGCCCCTGGGACGCAACAGCTCCACACTCTGCGCGAGTGCCGCATCGATCTGGTCCAGCTCGGCATTGATGTGGATGCGGATCGCCTGGAAAGTCCGGGTCGCGGGATGCTTGCCGGGTTCGTGGAAGGGAATGGCGGCCCCGACCAGCTCGGCGAGTTGCCCGGTGCGCAGCAGCGGCTGGTCACCGCGGGCGGCGACAATGGCGTGCGCGATGCGCCGCGCGAACCTTTCTTCCCCGTATTCGCGAATGACCGTCGCGATCTCGTGTTCCGGCGCGCGTGCGAGCCAGCTGGCGGCAGTCATTCCCGATTCGGTGTCCATGCGCATATCGAGCGGACCGTCATGCGAAAAACTGAAACCCCGGGCAGCATCGTCGAGCTGCGGCGAGGAGACCCCCAGGTCGAACAGCATCCCCGCGAATCCCGGCGGAATTCCTGCCGCTTCGAGCAGCGCAGCCACATTCCCGAAGGCGCCCTGCAGCAGAGTCACTCGCGGTTCGTTCCCGAAGCGTTCGCGCCCCGCACGGATTGCCTGGGCATCGCGATCCAGTGCCACCACGCGCCCTTCCGCCCCAAGTCGCCCGAGCACCGCGGCCGTATGCCCCCCGCGACCGAAAGTCGCATCGAGATACAGGCCATCGGGTTGCACGTTCAAAGCTTCCAGCACCTCGGCGAGCAGGACGGGCTCGTGAGCGAACATCAGATCGACAGCGATTCGAGCTCCGGCGGCAGGGGTTCGGCGGCATCGTCGACCTTGAGCCACTCATCGCGGCTCTCGTCCCAATGCGCTTCGTCCCACAGCTCGAAGCGGCTGCCCTGGCCGATCAGCACGACATCGCGAGACAGGGCTGCGTACTCACGCAAAGTGGGAGGAATGAGGATCCGGCCGTGCGAGTCGAGTTCGAGTTCGGTGGCGTGACCCACCATCAGGCGCTGGAGGCGACGCGCAGTCGCGTTCAGCGTCGGCAGGCGCATCAGCTTCCGCTCGATCTCTTCCCATTCAGGCAACGGGTAGATCAGCAGGCAGCGGTCCGCCCGGTCGACGGTCGCGACCAGGCGGCCGTTGGAACGCTCCACGATCCGGTCCCGGTAACGGGTCGGCATCGCAAGGCGCCCTTTGGCATCCAGCGTGACTTTGTTGACACCGCGAAACATGGCTGGCCCCGAAGCCGCGGACAGTCAGGTGACCCCGCGAACCCATTTCATCCCACTTTTTCCCACTCATTTGCACTATAGGGATGCGCCGGGACTTAAGTCAACGAAATGCAGGGAATTTCTCTATAAGTCACAGTCACTTAGCCACCAGCGACGTCGGAGTGCTGCGACAGCGAAGCAAAGCCTTCATCCAAATCAGTGCGTTAGGGTTGATTGCTGAAATAAAAATCAGCTGGGAACGGCAGCTGCCCACCGCCTGCCGGATGGTCGAGGGATGGGCGTGCGTGTGAGGGTTGCGCAAACTGCCTGCGCTGCTGCTGAAAATCGGGCTCAGAAAACTGAATGCCCCGCGCCAGACACGCTGAATCAACAATCAGATTGTTATATTTTTCTTAAATATCCCGCGCGAAAGGCTGCGGGTGGGAGAAAGGAGGGAGTCAGCCGATAAGCCGGGTTCTGTCGTGGACAACCATTCATCTGGGATACGCGTCACCACGTACCTCAAGCAGCCTACCCGGGAGCACGTGTGGGCACACGCGCGGCACAAAGCCGCATTGCTCCCCTATTTGGCCTTGCTCCGGGCGGGGTTTGCCGTGCCGCCGAGTGTTACCACCGACGCGGTGCGCTCTTACCGCACCCTTTCACCCTTACCGGCGCCACCACGAGGATGGCGCTTAGGCGGTTTGCTTTCTGTTGCACTGTCCGTGGGCTTACGCCCCCCAGGCGTTACCTGGCGCCTTGCCCTGTGGAGCCCGGACTTTCCTCCGTACCCACCCGTGAAGGCGGACACCGCGGTTGCCTAGCTGACTCCCGGCGCGGATGGTGGGCTGATGGGGACTACGGTGCAAGCCGCTTCAGGTCTTTTTTTGCAGGCTGACAGCCAAGGCATACAGGTTGGCACGGGCCACTCCTGTCAGGCGGGCGGTAAGCTTGGCCGCCTGGGCCGCGGGCAACTCCTCCAGCAGCGTACGCAGTACCTGGCCGGATTCGAGCGTCAGGGCGTTCAGGTTTTCGGATAGGGCACCCGCTACCACGAGAACGAGTTCGCCGCGGGTCATGTCCGCATCGCCCGCGGCGCGTTCGGCCAGTTCCTGCAACGTACCGTAGTAAGTCCTCTCGAAACGCTTCGTCAGCTCGCGGGCAACTGCCGCGCGCCGCTCCCTCCCGAATGCCAGCACCATGTCGGCAAGCACTTCACGCAGACGGTGCGGCGCCTCGTAGAAAACCAGCGTGCGCGTTTCGCGCTCGAGCGCCGTCAGGGCAGTCCGGCGCGCAGCGTTTCTTGCCGGCAGGAAGCCTTCGAACGCAAAGCGGTCCACGGGCAGGCCTGAAACGGACAGCGCTGCAATCACGGCACTCGGGCCGGGAACCGTGAGTACGCGCAGTCCTGCCGCCGTGGCTGCCCGGACCAGCTCGAAACCCGGATCGCTGACGAGGGGCGTACCCGCATCGGAGACCAGCGCAACGGACTCCCCCGTCCTGAGGCGACCCAGTAGCGCTGCCGCACGGTCGGCTTCGTTGTGCTCGTGCAATGAAATGAGCGGTGTCGAAATGCCGAAAGCCTGCAGCAGGCTGCCAGTGTGGCGGGTATCCTCTGCGGCAATGACCGCGACGCCAGAGAGTGTTTCCCGTGCCCGGGCACTCAGGTCGGCCAGATTTCCGATTGGGGTGGCGACCACGTAAAGTGCGCCGGGAACCACCGCCCCCGAGGGGGTATTCATCGCCGGCCTGTCGGACACGTTTTTTTAGGACCTGCGTTTCGCTCAACGACCATGGCTCAGTATTTCACATCCCCTGCCCTTCAGGCCCGTTGCCCCGCGCGCCAGGATGCGCATAGCCGGTCGCCGTTCGCGCACTGCATGCCGCACCTGCCTTTAAGCGTGCGGGCGCTGGCCGGGCTGCTGCTGCTTGCCGCAGTCGCCTGCACGAATCCTGCGCCGATGCGCCAGGATGCAGGAACCGAAGGCGGCGAATCGCTGCTGCTCCGCGCGCAGCGCGAGAGTCGCGACGGCCAGCACGCAGCGGCTGCGCGTGCCTATGAGGATCTGGCACAGCAATCCCGCGGGCGGTTGCAGGATGGGCTGCAGCTGCGGGCCGCCGCGGAATGGCTGCGTGCGGATGATTCCGCACGGGCGGAAGCGATGCTCACCGCAGCAGGGACCACGCCAGCTGCCGAAGACGCCGCCCTGAGGGCGCAGGTCGTTGCCGAAATCGCACTGCGCCACCGCCGCCCCCAGGATGCGCTGACTGAACTGGATCGGCTGACAACGCCACAGAGTGGTGAGTCGGCAGCGAAGCTGCTGGAGCTCCGCAGTCGCGCGCTGTTCGATCTCAACCAGGCTCCCGCTGCCGTTGCAGTGGCGATCGAGCGGGAAAGCCTGCTTGCTGCACCGGAGGACCTCCGGGCCAACCGGCGACTGATCTGGGAAGGCTTGCAACGGACCGCCGTTACCGCAGCACCTGCAAACGCGCCTCCCGCTCTCGCGGGCTGGCTCGCGCTCCAGGATGTCGCGCTGGCAGCAGACCGCAACCCTTTCACCGCCCGAGCCGCCCTCGATTCCTGGCGCAGCCGCTATCCCAATCATCCTGCCGGCCAGTTCATCACGCAGGATGTCGTGCCGGCACTTGGCGCGGGGCTCGACTATCCACCGCAGGTTGCATTGCTGTTGCCGCTCACGGGACGGCAGCAGGCAGCAGGCGTCGCCGTTCGCGATGGCTTTCTCGCAGCCCTGCTCCAGCAGGACAGCGCAAACAGGCCGACCGTGAACATCTACGATTCCGCAGCCCTCGGTGCAGCCAGCGCTTACGCGCAAGCCGTGAATGACGGCGCGCAGTTCGTCGTCGGCCCGCTTACCAAGGAAGAAGTCCAGGCCGTGGCCGAATCGGGCCAGGTCTCGCTGCCCACGCTGTCACTCAATTACCTGCCCGAGAACAGCCTGCCGCCGGGGCTGCTGTACCAGTTCGCGCTCGACCCTGAAGACGAAGCGCGGCAAGTCGCGCGTCGAGCCATCGCAGATGGACGGACCCATGGGGTTGCCCTCCTGCCGGACAACGAATGGGGGCAACGGCTGTTGCGCGCCTTCGAAGCAGAGTTCTCCGTTGCCGGCGGAACGCTGGTGGGCCACAACTTCTATGATCCCGCCGCTCGCGACTATTCACAGCCGATTACCCGCCTGCTGCTGATCGACCAGAGCCGGGCCCGCGCCAACGCCTTGTCCAGTGCGCTGGGCTCCCGCTTCGAGTTCGAGCCGCGCGCGCGCAGCGACGTGCAGTTCGTATTCATCGGCGCGCAGCCCCTGCAGGGACGTTCGCTGCGTCCCGCATTGCGCTTCCATCTGTCGCAGGACCTGCCCGTCTACGCGACATCGGACGTTTTCGAACCCGACTCCACTGCCAACGGCGATCTCGACGGGGTGATCTTTCCCGACATGCCCTGGGTGATCTCGCCGGATGCGCAAGCCAACGATCTCCGGGGAGCGCTGGCAGCGTACTGGCCGGGACGATCCCGCGGACGCGGGCGGCTCTATGCCTTCGGTTACGACGCGTTTCGCCTGATTCCCATATTGCGCAGCTCGCAACCGACGGCAACCCCGCTCGGGGGGCTGACAGGCCGGTTGCTGGTGGATGATCGAGGCCGGGTGCGTCGCGAACTGAACTGGGCGCAGGTGGAGAACGGCCGTCCACGGCCACTGACCGTCATCTCCTCGGGAATGACCGGCTTGTAGCCAAAGAGGAACCATTCAGGAGACTGGAATGCAACGCAGGGACGCGGGCATTGCAGCGGAAAGCGAAGCATGCCGCTACCTGGAAACACGGGGGCTGGTGCTGCTTGAAAGGAATTTCCGCTGCCGCGGTGGAGAAATCGATCTGATCATGCGGGATGGCCGTTGCGTCGCACTCGTGGAAGTGCGGCTGCGCAGCGATCCACGCTTCGGGGGAGCAGCGGGGTCGGTGGACTGGAGGAAGCAGCAGCGTCTGATCGTTGCGGCCCGCTACCTGCTGCTGGTGCGCCCGCCACTGCGCAGTCTTCCATTGAGGTTCGACGTCGTGTCGCTGGAGCCGGCGAGTGCCGGATATCGCATCGACTGGATCAAGGATGCGTTCAGGCTATAGGACGGAAAAAGAAGAATGAACACCATTGTTCGCGGGCGGCCGGCTCTTGCGTGCTGCGTACTCCTGCTGCCGCTGGCCGCAACCGCAGGAGAAGCGTCCATTGAGGAGACCAAGACGACCGTGATCCGCCGGGCAGCGGCAACGCCCGTCATCGACGGCAACATCGATCCGGCCGAATGGGCGGGAATCGTGCCCATAGAGGATTTCCACCAGATACAGCCCACTGAGTACGCGCCGCCCAGCCAGCGGACGCAGGTCTATCTCCAGTACGACAAGGATGCGATCTACATCGCGGCGCGGCTGTGGGACACGAACCCGATCACCGCCCGGATCATGCGCCAGGGCGAACTCATGCAGGGCGACGATCACCTCGGCATCATCATCAGCCCGCAGAACGACCGGCGCAGCGGCTACCTGTTCGCCGCGGGCCCCAATGGCGTCCGGGTCAACGCCATCTACCAGAACATTTCGCAGACCCAGTTCGACTGGGATGGCATCTTCCAGGCCAGATCCAGCCGCGATGGGAACGGCTGGACCACGGAAGTGGCCTTCCCCTACAAGACCATCTCGATGGACCCCGACAGCGACACCTGGGGCATCAACTTCTTCCGCGTGATCGCCAGCAGCAACGAGCGACTCGGCTGGGTGTCGCGCAACCGCTCGCAGGATCCCAGCATCACCGGCATCGTCACCGGTTTTTCCGGGCTCGACAAGGGTATCGGGCTGGACCTCGTGCCGTCCGTCAGCGTCAACCAGACGCGACGCTTCGATCCTGAAAGTTCTGACAGCGAAGTCCGCCCGTCGCTCGATGCGTTCTACAAGATCAACCAGTCGCTGAATGCAGCGCTGACATTCAACACCGACTTCTCAGCGACCGAAGTCGATGACCGCCAGGTCAATCTCACCCGTTTCAACCTGTTCTTTCCGGAAAAGCGGCGCTTCTTCCTCAAGGATCTCGACGTTTTCGAGTTCGGCCGTATCGGCTCCCTCAACGTCGGGAACTCGGGACAGATGCTCTCGACGACGATGGCTTCACGCGAGAATGCCCGGCCCTTCTTTTCCCGCACGATTGGTCTCGGCGCAGACGGCACGCCGGTCGACCTCAAGTACGGCGGCAAGCTCAGTGGCCGCATTGGACGCGTAAGCGTCGGTGCGCTCGGAATCCGCCAGGATGCCCTCGGCGGGGTGGATGAGAGCGATCTCTTTGTCGGCAGGTTGTCGGCGAACGTCCTCTCGGAATCCAGCGTGGGCTTGGTCGCCACTCACGGCAATCCTCGTTCCAACCTGGACAACAGCCTGATCGGCGCCGATGTGCTGTACCAGAACAGCAGGCTGCCCGGCGGCTTGAACCTGCAAGCGGAAGGGTGGGTACAGCAGACCGAGACCACTGGCCTTGAGGGGGATGACCGCGCCTATGGGCTGGGGGTGCGTCTGCCGAGCAATACCGGATGGCGGGCGCTGGCCGGGTACAAGGAGATCGGCGCGAACTTCAATCCGGCGCTGGGGTTCGTCAGCGAACGGAATATCCGCGACATCACGGCCGAGGTCGCCTATACCCATCGACTGCGTGCAGGCCGGTTCCAGTTTTTCTTCAGTGGCCTCGACACCCGACGGGTTGAACTGTTGAGCGGCGGACTGCAATCGCAAGCCACCGCCTGGCGCGCACTCCACTTCTCCACACGCTCGGGTGACCTGTCGAGGATCAATTTCTTCCGCAGCCGGGAAGTACTGCGGGTGCCCTTCCAGATCTCCCGCGGCGTATTCATTCCCGTAGGCGATTACTCCTTCAATGAGTACAACATCGATTTCTCGCCCACCAGCAATCGCCCCCTGAGCGGGCGCATCGGCTACCGGGCAGGTGATTTCTACACCGGCGATCGCGTCAACGTGAGCGGCCAGGTGACGTGGCGACCCTCCCGTTTCTTCCGTACGACCGCCAGCTACGATTTCAATGACGTCGACTTGCCACAGGGCGATTTCATCGTCCGCCTGATGAGCCTGCGAGCCGACATCGTCTTCTCGTCAGCGCTGTCGTGGGTCAACCTCGTGCAGTACGACAACGTTTCCGGTGTGGTCGGCATCAACAGCCGGTTCCACTTGATTCCCGAGGACGGCAAGGAAGTCTTCCTCGTGCTGAACCACAACCTCGAGGATCCACTCGCTCCCGGGGCGGGCGGATTCCAGTCGCGGTTCTCGGAGCTGACCGCGAAGGTGAACTACACCTTCAGGTTCTGACACGGCAGATCAACCCGTTGCCGCGGGCGTTTCGATCGCGGCGTCTGCCGGAGCCGACAGCGCGCTGCCGAAACGTTGCCCGATACGAAACAGGTAGTAGTAGAAGACTGGCACGATGACCAGCGTGAGGACGGTCGACGTGATGACTCCACCGATGACCGCCCGGCCCATGGGCGCGAGGAGTTCCCCGCCGGTACCCCCGCCGATCGCCATGGGCAGCATGCCGAATATCATGGCCAGCGTGGTCATCAGGATCGGCCTCAGGCGGACCTGCCCGGCGTCAAGGAGCGCCTGCCTGACACCGTGGCCGGCCCGAATGCCCCGGTTCGCGAAGTCGACAAGCAGGATCGCATTCTTGGTGACGAGGCCCATCAGCATGATGAACCCGATCATGGAAAAGAGGTTGAGCGTGGTACCGGTCAGCAGCAGCGCCAGGAATACCCCGATCAGCGAGAGCGGCAGCGAAGTCATGATTGCAATCGGCTGCAGGAAACTGCCGAACTGCGAAGCCAGGACGAGATAGATGAAGATCACCGCGAGCCCCAGCGCGGCCCCCGCGGCTGCCGCGGTTTCGTTCAGTTGCCGCTGGCCGCCACCGACATCGAACCGGTAGCCCGGCGGCAGTTGCATGCCCATGGCGATCTCCTGGGCATCGCGCCCGACCTCACCGCCCGCCCTGCCCTGAGCGTTTGCAGTTACTGAAATGCGCCGCTGCAGGTTGAGCCGCCTGATCTGCTCGGGACTGCCGGTCTCGACGAGCTCCGCGATCTGTCGCAGGGGAACCAGCAATGGCTGTCCCTGCTCGTCGATGCGCGAACTGGCGATGTAGAGATCACCGATATCGGTCGCGACCTGCCTGCGTGCCTTCGGAAGCTGCACGATGACGTCGTAGTCCTGGCCGTCGGGCCCGAGCCAGCGGCTGATCTGGTCCCCCGCCACCAGCGGCCGCAGCGCATTGCCGATTCCCATCGTCGTCAGCCCGAGATCGCTCGCGACGGCAGCGTCGATGCGCACCGCGAGGGTGGGATTGGCGCCCTTCTCGCTGCTTTCCAGGTCCGCGATTCCCGGCACCGCTGCCAGCTGCTGCATGAGGTCCCGGGAAATCCGCGTGAGCATGGCGGTGTCCGGTCCCAGGATCGAGAGCGAGACGGGTTGATTGCCACCACTGATCATCAACTGCAGTCCTGCCATGGATGCCAGTCGATCGCGAATCCGGTCTTCGATCTCCGCCTGCGAAGGTCGCGCCGTGATCTCCCGGTCTGCGAGCGGCAGCACGAGTCGCGCATAGTTGCGGCCTTCATTCGTGCCGATGGTCGTCACGACGGCCTCGACGCCTTCGATCTCGCGGATTGCCGCCTCGGCGTCGCGGACTTTCGCGTCGGTGTACTCAAGGCTGGAGCCGATGGGCGTATTGAGGCGCAGGTACACCATCCCCTGGTCGGTCCGGGGCTGGAACTCCGAACCGATGAACGGCAGCAGCAGGAAGCTCGCAAAGAAGGTGACTGCCGCAAACCCGATCATCAGCAATCGCGGGCTGACCGACAGCCTTGACCGACCGGAATCGTCACCCAGCATCCTCGCCAGCCGCACCCCCCCGGGAACGGCATAGCGTCGCTCGCTGAATATCCAGCGCAGCAGACGGTCGTACACGGCATGGAGCTTCTGCACTCCCGCTTCAATCCATGCCAAGGCGGTACCCAGCCACGGCACCCGCTCGAAGCGCCCGGCCCTGGGATCGGGCCAGATCGAGGACAGCATGGGATCCAGCGTGAAACTCACGAACAGCGACACCAGTACGGCCACCGCGACCGTCAGGCCGAACTGCAGGAAGTAGCGTCCGATGACGCCGGTCATGAAAGCCACCGGGATAAACACCGCGAGAATGGCAAACGTCGTCGCCATGACCGCCAGGCCGATTTCACCGGTGCCCTCGAGCGCCGCCCGTCGATGACTCTTCCCCATGTCGGCATGGCGCACGATGTTCTCGCGAACGACTATCGCATCGTCGATCAGGAGACCGATGCAAAGCGACAGTGCCATGAGGGTCATGAAGTTGAGGGTGAATCCAAATGCCTTGAGAGCAATGAACGTTGCGATGACCGAGATCGGCAACGTCAGCCCGGTGATGATGGTGGAGCGCCAGGAGTGCAGGAACAGGAATACGATCAGGATCGTGAGGCTGGCACCCTCGAGAATTGTCTCCTGCACGCGTTCAAGCGATCCCTTGATCCAGGCGGCATTGGACCAGAGCGTGCGGATCGACACGTCCCCCGGAAGCTGGGCGCGGAGTTCTTCCAGCGCTTCTTCGACACCTTCTCCCACCGCAACGATATTGGCCTCCTGGAGCTTGAAGACGTTGAGCTGCACTGACCGCACGCCATCCACCCGCGCAATGGAGACTTCTTCCGCTTCGCCGTCGACGATCTCCGCCACCTGCCCCAGGTAAACCGGCACGCCGCCCCGATTGGCGACAATGATGCGCTCGAAGCCGCGTGGTTCGCGGATACGACCCTCGACGCGGACCAGCTGCTCCCTGGCTCCGCGCGAGATGCTGCCTGCCGGGAGATCCTGGTTGGCGGCGCGCACCGCAGCGACCACCTGGTCGACACCCACTCGATAGCCCTGCATCTGCTCGGGCCTGAGCAGGATCCGGATCTGGCGATTGACGGCGCCCCCCACTGCCACGTTGCCGACGCCCGGTGAGTTCTGCAGCCGTTTCGCGATCAACTGCTCGACCAGGGTCGAGACTTCCCGCAGGCTGCGCGCCTCTGAATGCACGACCAGCGTCATTACCGGCTGCTGCGAGGAATCGTTCGTCGCGCGCGAGATCTGCGGATCCTTCATCTCCCGCGGAAACGCTGCCCTGACCTGCGCAATCCGGTCACGCACTTCCTGCGCACTGCCTGCCATGTCAGCGCCGAGGCGGAACTCGATCTGCATCTGCGCCAGCCCTTCGCGTGCAGTCGCGGAGATGTTCCGTACTCCGTCGACGCCATTCACGACGTTCTCGATCCGCTTGATGACGTCGTTTTCGATCGCTTCAGGCGACGCGCCGGGATACTGCACGTTGATGAAGACGCGCGGCTCGTCGACTTCCGGCATCTGCTCGACGCGCAGGCCCCTGTACGAGAAGAGGCCGAGCACCACCAGCGCGAGCATCATCATCGTTGCGAAAACCGGCTGGCTGACACTGAGACGCGTGATCCACATGGCTCAGGTTCCTGCCCGCACCGTCGCTGCCGCACCCGCCTCGAGCCTGATGTCCCCGAGCACCACGAGGTCCCCCGCTGCCAGCCCGCTGCGAATCTCGACGGACTCCTGGTTCTCGAGCGTGGGTCCGGTGGTAATCGCCCGGCGGTCTATGCGGCCTTTGCTCACGACGTAGGCGATCGGCATGCCCGATTCATGACGGACTCCCCGCAGTGGAATCGCCAGCACGGGTTCCGTTACTTCGAGCAGCAGTTCGCCTTGCGCGAACATGCCGCCCTTCAACGCGTTGTCGGGATTGTCGACGCCCATGTAGATCGTGATTGCACGGGAGGCATCGTTCGCGGTCGGATTGATGCGCTGGATCTCGCCATGGAATTCCCTTGTACCGAAGCCTCCCACCTTGAAACGCACCGCCTGCCCGACCTGGACGACCGGCAAGTCGGCCGCGGGTATTGCCGACTCCAGGACCATTTGCCTCAGGTCGACTATCGCGGCCACGGGTGCACCGGGAGAAAGCTGTTCGCCGGGCTGCACCAGACGCCGCGAGATCGTGCCTGCAAACGGCGCGCGGATCACGGTATCTTCCAGACCGATCCTGGCGAGCCGTGCCTGTGCATCGGCCAGCTTCACGTTAGCGACACTGCCTGCATGGGCGCTTTCCGAAGCTTCATACGTACTCTGCGAAATGAAGCGCAGCTCCAGCATCCGCCGGTTCTTGTCCCGATTGAGCGTGGCGATATCGAGATCGGCGACGGCCTTCTCCACCGCTGCCAGCTCGCGGTCGTACTGGGCCTGCAGGTTGCGGCCGTCGATGCGCGCGATGATTTCGCCGGCGGCAACGTTCTGACCCTCCCGAACGGTCACCTCCTGCACTTCGCCACTGACCTTCGACTTCACGGTTGCCTGGACCATCGGGAACAGCGAGCCCGAGATGGGCAGCACCCTGGCCAGCGTTTCGAGTCCAGCCACTGCGGTGTCGGCGGCCGCCAGTTCAACCGCGGCAACGGGTGAGATGCTGCCAGGAGGTTCGGAGGCCGCCCGATTCCCCGTCGCGAACCAGGCAGCGAGGACAAAGGCAGCCATTGCCGCTGCCGCGAACGCGACAGGGCGCCCCCGAAATCGCGCAGCCACTGCCTGCGGCGGGTCATTGCCCGAGCGCTGCCGTTCAGTGTCCGCGCTCAATGCAGCCATGACTGGATCAGCGACTGGCCGCGCTGCCCGGTGTCGATCAGGTTATCGCCGAGCATGACGGCCCTTCCTTCTGCAAGCAGAGAAATCTCTCTGCGCAGAACACGGGGCAGCAGCGAAAGTTGCAGCAGCGGGATCCGATTGACCCGATGATCGGGCGCCAGCCCCTACTTGACGACTTTGAGGTGCGATTTTCTCGGTTCGCTCCCGCCAGCGGTCTTGACCGAGGGGGACGGTGCAGGAGACGGAGGAGTAGTGGGAGGCTCCGGTGAACCGGAAGGCGCGTCGTTGTCGCCGAAGATCATTCCCTGTCCGGTCTCGCGGGAATAGATGCCGATGATGGCAGCGACCGGAACCACGATGTTCTGGCTGACACCGCCGAAACGCGCCCGGAACGTCACGAAGTCGTTGCCCAGGTTGAGGCCACTCGCCGCACTCAGGCTGACATTCAGGATGATCTTGCCGTCCTTGACGTGCTGCGGCGGCACCTTCACGCCCTCGAAACCGGCGTCAACCACCAGGTGCGGCGTCTGCTGGTTGTCGAGCATCCACTCGTGCATGGCGCGCAGCAGGTAGGGCCGGCGTGAAGTAACGGGTGAGTCACTCATCGGTGCCACTGGGCGGTCTGGCGCGCCCGGTCAGATGCGCATTTCCTGTTCGACTTCGGACAGGCTGTGGCGGAAGGCGGGCCGGGAAAACACCAGGCTGCCGTACTTCACTACCGGTTGCGCCTGCAGCGGCAGGTCGATGCCCCAGGACTTGAGACGCCACAGGATTGGCGCGATGGTGGCATCAACCAGTGAAAACTCGTCCGAGAGAAAATAAGGCTTGGCCTTGAAGACATCTGCGGTCGCCAGGATGCTGTCGCGGAGAATCTTGCGGGCCTTCTGCCCGAGCTTCCGGTCCGCAGGGTCGTCAATCTGTTGGGCCAGGCTGTACCAGTCGCGCTCGATCCGGAACAACGCAAGCCTGAACTGCGCCCGGGCCACCGGATCCACGGGCATCAGTGGCGGATAGGGAAAACGTTCATCCAGGTACTCGATGATCACGCGCGAATCGTAGAGCACGAGATCCCGGTCCACGAGCGTGGGAATGCTGTGATAGGGATTGAGGTCGAGGAGATCCTCGGGCAGCTTGCCTTCTTCCACATCGATGGTCTCGACGTGGATGCCCTTCTCCGCAAGCACGAGCCGGGTCCGGTGGCTCCACGGATCAGCGGCCCTGGAAAAGAGCGTCATCACGGGGAGGAGTCTCCTGCCATCGCCAAGCAGGCGGGTCGCTCTGGCAAGCGACCCGGTTGCATTACTTGACGCCCTTCCAGATTTCCTTCTTGAGGAAATAGGCAAACAGGAAAAAAACGAGCAGGAAGCCGAGCACACGGATCCCGAGATTGCGCCGCTCAAGCTGCACTGGCTCCCCGATATAGGCGAGGAAGTTCACCGTGTCACGGACGAACTGGTCGTACTCCTCTGCGTCGAGCGTGCCTTCAGTCGCCACCTCGAAGCCCTTGAACGTCTTGTGGACGTTACCCTGGGCATCGGTTTCGCCTTCGTACACTGCCTTCTGGAAACCCTGCAGCTCCCAGAGGACATGGGGCATCGAGGCCCCTGGCAACACGAGGTTGTTCACGCCGTTCGGGCGCGAGGCATCCAGGTAGAACGACTTGAGGAATGTGTACAGATAGTCCGTCCCGCGGCTGCGCGCGATCAGCGAGAGATCCGGCGGCGGATTGCCGAACCACGCGCGGGCATCTGCAATGGGCATTGCATTCTGCATGGTGTCGAAAGGCCGCTCGCCGGTGAACATCAGGTTGTCGATCACCTGCTGCTCGGAGAGCCCGAGATCCTCCGCGAGGCGGTTGTAGCGGACGTACTGGGCCGAGTGACAGCCAAGGCAGTAGTTGACGAAGTTGCGGGCTCCCCGCTGTAGCGATGCAACGTTACCCACGTCGGTGTTGGCATGCTGCAGCAAGCCACCCGCCTCTGCGCCCACAGCGGCGGCGGGGATGCCAAGGGCCAGCGAGAAATGGGCCAGCCAGAGAACTGCCTTGCTAATGTGCATCGTACGTCACCCGTTCCGGAACCGGCTTCGTCACATCGATCCGGGTGTACCACGGCATGAGTGCGAAGAACGCAAAGTAAATCACCGCAAACACGCGCGCGGCATTGGTGTATGCGGTCGTTGCCGGCATGAGGCCCAGGTAGCCGAGCGCGACAAAGCTGATTGCAAATGAGGCGAGGAACCCCTTGAACAGCCAGCCGCGATAGCGGATCGATTTCACCTTGGCGCGGTCCAGCCACGGCAGGAAAAAGAATGCCACGACCGCGAGCCCCATGAGGATGACGCCGAAGAGCTTGTTCGGCACGGCGCGGAGGATCGCGTAGAACGGCGTGAAGTACCACACCGGCGCGATGTGCTCGGGGGTCTGCAACGAGTTTGCCGGATCGAAGTTGGCGTGCTCGAGGAAGTACCCGCCCATCTCGGGCGCGAAGAACAACACGCTTGAGAAGATCGCGGCAAAGACTATGAAGCCCACGAGGTCCTTCGACGTGTAGTAAGGGTGGAACGGTATTCCGTCAAGCGGATGGCCGTCCGGGCCCTTGTGCTTCTTGATTTCGACGCCGTCCGGGTTGTTCGAACCCACCTCATGCAGCGCCAGGATGTGCGCGATGACGAGGAATACCAGCGCCAGCGGCAGCGCAATCACGTGGAGGGCGAAAAACCGGTTCAGCGTGATATCGGAGATGTAGTAGTCGCCGCGGATCCATTCGACGAGTGCATTCCCTACGTAGGGGATCGCACCGAACAGGGACACGATCACCTGCGCACCCCAGTAGGACATGTTGCCCCAGGGCAGGAGGTAGCCGAAAAAGGCTTCGGCCATCAGGCACAGGTAGATCAGCATGCCGAAGATCCAGATCAGTTCGCGCGGCGCCTTGTAGGAGCCGTACAGCATGGCGCGGAACATGTGCAGGTAGACAACGACGAAGAACGCCGACGCACCGGTCGAATGCATGTACCGGATAAGCCAGCCCCACTCGACGTCGCGCATGATGTACTCGACGGAGGCGAATGCCTCCGCGGCCGACGGCTTGTAGTTCATCGTCAGGAAAATGCCCGTGACGATCTGCAGGACCAGCACCACCAGCGACAGGACGCCGAAGTAGTACCAGAAGTTGAAGTTCTTGGGCGCGTAATACTCCGATACATGCTCCTTCCAGAGCTTGGTCATCGGGAACCGTTCGTCGATCCAGCCGCCGAGCGCGGTCACGCGCATGCCAACGCGATCGAAGAAATCGTACTTCGCGCTCATGTCACGCAGCTCCGGTGTCGGCGCCGATCAGGAGGCGCGTATCTGCGAGGAAGCGGTATGGCGGAATCCGGAGATTCAAGGGAGCCGGCACGTCCTTGAAGACGCGGCCGGAAAGATCGAACTTCGAGCCGTGGCAGGGGCAGTAGAAACCACCGGGCCAGTCTGCGCCCAACTCGGCATCCGCGGGTTCGAAACGATTGATGGGAGCGCAGCCAAGGTGCGTGCAGACGCCGACGACCACCAGGTACTCCGGGTTGATTGCCCGGGCTTCGTTCCTGGCGTATTCGGGCTGCTCGGACGCCTCGGATCCAGGATCCCGCAGCAGCTCTGCCACACCGCTCAGGGTCGCGAGCATTTCGGGCGTGCGGCGGACGACAAAAATCGCCTGGCCGCGCCATTCGACCTTAACGATGGCACCGGACTCGAGCTTGCTTATGTCGACTTCGACCGGTGCACCCAGGGCCTGCGCGCGTGCGCTGGGTTTCCAGGACGCAAGGAAAGGCACGGCGGTGAAGGCGGCACCGGCAAGGCCGGTAACGGTGGTTGCGACGAGAAGAAAGTGGCGCCTGCCACCGTCGACGCTCTCGTCCACGCGATCAGCTTGACTCATCAGATCATTACTCCGGAAAACCCCATTCCGACCCCCATCCGTCCCTGACGACCTGAGGCCGGGCACTGTCCTCGCGGGTTGAGTCCGGCCCGGCATCCTCCTGATGATCCAAGCGGGCGACCTCGCCTGGAACTGCGAAGCTCAAGGTGCTGGACCCGCAAGATTCCAATGATTCACGGAATTGCGCATTATACACACATCGAACGGCGCCCTTTGAAGCATGACGCCGTCCTTGAGGCCTCCCGAACGACCCTTGTACCCCGATCCATCATTGGGCATCGATGCCGCTTCGATGATCGGGATGTGCAGGGGGAAACCCTCGTCTTGGGCGGACCGGAGTGCCACAGATGCCCGCCTTTCGCCAGACCCTGGGATTTGTTTCTCGCTGGGCGGTCATCGGCCTGGCCGCGGCCTTCGTCATTACGCAGGCACGCAGCTTTTTCTCGGACCCGCCGCCGGTCGAAGCCGCTGCGGAAGTTGCCACCCCGCCTGCGCCTGGTCCACCAGCCTCCGCGTCTTTCGCGGACGCCGTGGCGCGCTCGAGCCCGGCAGTCGTCAACATCTATACAGCTCGCCTGATCACCGAACGGATCCGGCCGCCTGAGCTGGATCGCTTCTTCGGCGAGGAATGGCCAGCAGTGCGTCAACGCGTCGCGGCCAGCCTGGGCTCCGGCGTCATCGTCGACAGCAGCGGCCATGTGGTGACCAACAATCACGTCATCGCGGAAGCGAGCGAGATCCGCCTGCAGCTCGCGGACGGGAGGGTGGCGGCCGCAACAGTCGTCGGCGCGGACCCGGAAAGTGATCTGGCCGTCCTGAAGGTCGCATTGACCGATCTGCCGGTCATGCCCCTCGGCCGGTCCGATGAACTGAGGGTCGGCGATGTCGTCCTCGCGATCGGTAATCCGTTGGGTCTGTCGCAAACGGTGACGCAGGGCATCGTCAGCGCCACGGGTCGTGGCCAGCTCGGAGTCAGTACGTTCGAGAATTTCATCCAGACGGATGCAGCCATCAACCTTGGCAATTCCGGAGGCGCGCTGGTCAATGCCAATGGCGAGCTCGTTGGCATCAATACCGCGGTGCTGGCGCGCGCATTGCAGACGGAGGGCATCGGCTTCGCGATTCCCGTTAACCTGGTCCGCGGCGTTATGCAGCAGATCATCGAATTCGGCCGGGTGCGGCGCGGCTGGCTGGGGGTGCGCCCGCAGGATGTCTCGCCTGATCGCGCCCAGGCGCTGCAGTTACCCGGGGGATCAGGGGTTGAACTGCTTGAGGTCTATCCGGGCAGTGCGGCTGCGCGGGCGGGACTTCGCGCCGGAGACATCATCACGCATCTCAACGACCGGGAAGTCCGCAGCATGCGCGAAGCATTGAACCGCGTTGCCGCCACCTCACCCGGTACGGCCATGAAGGTCCGTGGCTGGCGACAGGGGCAGCCTTTCGAGTTCGAGACCGTTGTCGAAGAACGGCCGGTTGGCTGAGCCCTCAGCCGTCGGTCGCGCGGCGCCGGCCAGTCGCAACCACCCGCTTGATCTCGGCGCCGAGCAGCTCCAGCTTTTCCTCGATGCGTTCATACCCGCGATCAATGTGGTAGATCCGGTCGATTTCCGTCGTGCCTTCCGCTACCAGCGCGGCCAGCACCAGACTGGCGGATGCCCTGAGATCGGTTGCCATCACCGGAGCGGCGTTCAATCCGGGCACGCCCTTGATGATGGCCGTATTGCCTTCGATGCGAATCTCCGCACCCATGCGCCGCATCTCCAGCATGTGCATGAAGCGGTTCTCGAAGATCGTCTCGATGACGGTGCTCACCCCTTCAGCGACTGCATTGAGTGCAGCGAACTGGGCCTGCATGTCGGTCGGGAAAGCCGGGTAGGGTGCAGTGCGTACGTCGACGGCACGGGGACGACGCCCCCCCATGTCAAGGTCGATCCAGTCAGGACCCGTCGTGATCGTCGCTCCGGCCTCGCGAAGCTTGGCGAGGACGGCATCGAGATGGTCAGGGCGCGTGTTCCTGAGCTTGATGTGCCCGCCGGTGATGGCAGCCGCAACCAGGTATGTCCCGGCTTCAATGCGGTCAGGGAGGACTTCGTAATGGGTGCCACCCAGCGCTGCCACTCCGTCGATCGTGATCGTGTCCGTACCCGCGTCGCGGATCTGGGCGCCCATCGCATTCAGGAAGTTGGCGAGATCAACGACTTCCGGTTCGCGGGCTGCGTTCTCCAGAACCGTGCGTCCGTCTGCGAGGGTAGCCGCCATCATCAGGTTCTCGGTCCCGGTCACTGTCACCGTATCAAGCACCAGGCGGGCTCCGCGCAGCCTGCTGGCGCGCGCCCGGATGTAGCCGTTCTCGATCTGGATGTCAGCGCCCATGGCCTGCAGGCCGGCCACATGGATATTGACGGGACGTGCCCCGATCGCGCAGCCGCCCGGCAACGAGACATCGGCATGCCCGAAGCGGGCCACGAGGGGACCCAGCACCAGAATCGAGGCGCGCATCGTCCTCACGAGTTCGTAGGGAGCCACGGTTTCCTTCAGGGTCGTGGCATCCACGCCGATCTGCATCTTCTCGTCGATCGTGACGCTCACGCCCATGCGGCCGAGCAGCTCGATCATCGTCGTCACGTCCTGGAGATGAGGGACGTTGCCGATGCTGACCGGTTCGCCCGCAAGCAAGGTGCCGGCAAGGATGGGAAGCGTGGCGTTCTTCGCGCCGGAAATCCGGACTTCGCCGTTCAGGGCGATACCGCCCCGGATCTGTAATTTGTCCATGGTGGGTATTCAGGCAGGGGGGCCGGCAGCCTCCGATTCTTCGGGGGCCAGCGCCTGGATACTCAACGCATGAATTTCCCGGCCCATCAGGGCACCCAGGGTGCCATACACCAGCTGGTGTCTCTGGATCATGCGCTTGCCCGTAAACTGCGGCGCGACGATGACCGCCGCGAAATGCGTATTGTCGTCCGACTCGACACGGACGCGGGCGCCGGGAAGTCCGGCCTCGATCAATTGCTGCACGGCTGGAGGATTCATGGAGGATCGCTCTTTGTAACGGGCCATGTAGCTTAGCAGCTTGAACCCCTGCCATAGGTCACCCTGGCACGAGGCTTCGCCGGACGCGCTATCATGCCTCGCCGCCGCTCCCCCTCATGCCCGAAGGAACCCGCGCCGCGATGAACCTGATTCCGGACCCGCCCCGCCTGCTCGATCTCGGCCGCAAGGTGCTGGCCACGGAAGCGGCTGCGGTCTCGGCCATGGGTCCGCGACTGGGGCCGGAATTCATTGAAGCCTGCCGGCTCGTGCTTGGCTGCGAAGCCCGGGTCGTGGTCACCGGCATGGGCAAGTCGGGCCACGTCGCCAACAAGATTGCGGCCACCTTCGCGAGCACGGGGACGCCCGCCTTCTTCGTTCACCCTGCAGAGGCCAGCCACGGCGACATCGGCATGATCACCCGACGGGACGTGGTAGTGGCACTGTCGAATTCGGGCGAAACCGCCGAGCTGCTCAACATCCTGCCGGTCATCAAACGCATCGACGCGCCCCTCATCGCCCTGACCGGGCGGCCCGGTTCGACGCTGGGACGGGCTGCGGCAGTCGTGCTCGACGTCAGCGTCAGTGAAGAAGCCTGCCCGTTGAATCTGGCGCCTACAGCCAGCACCACTGCTGCCCTCGCAATGGGTGATGCGCTCGCCGTGGCAGTCCTCGAAGCCCGCGGATTTACCGAACAGGATTTCGCGCTTTCGCATCCGGGCGGGACGCTTGGCCGGCGCCTGCTGCTGCATGTAGCAGACGTGATGCGCACGGACGCGAGCCTGCCGATGGTGGCACCGGACGCCTCGCTCAAGGAAGGCCTGCTCGAGATGAGCCGCAAGGGCCTCGGGATGACCACGATCACCGATTCTTCGCGGCATCTGCTCGGCGTATTCACGGACGGCGACCTGCGCCGCATCCTCGACAAGTCACCGGACCTGAATGGTGTGCGGATGCGCGACGTCATGACACCGAATCCGAAGGCAGTGCAGCCGCGCATGCTGGCTGCGGAAGCGGTGCACCTGATGGAAACCCATCGCATCACCGCGCTGCCGGTCGTCGATGCAGGGAACGTCGTCATCGGCGCACTCAACGTCCATGACCTCTTCCGCGCCGGCGTAATGTGAGGGGCGCGTGGCTTCCGTAACCGAGCGCGCAGCCGACATTCGCCTTCTGGTACTGGATGTCGATGGGGTCCTGACGGATGGCCGCCTGTACTTCTCCGCCCAGGGCGAGGAACTGAAGACCTTTCATGTGCGCGACGGAGCCGGCATCGTCCAGCTGCTGCGCGCCGGCCTGCAGGTGGCCGTGATCTCGGGACGAGACTCGCGGGCCGTTGAGCGACGCATGACGGAGCTGGGCATTGCCTGGGTGCGCCAGGGGGTGCATGACAAGCTCTCTGCTTTGCGCGAACTGCTCGATATCCTGAGCCTGGGCCCGCAAGCCGTTGCCTGTGTCGGCGACGACACACCTGATGTTCCATTGCTGGAAACCGCGCGCCTCGCGATTGCCGTCGCGGATGCCCATCCCGCCGCGCGTGAACGGGCGCACTACGTGACGCGACTGCCCGGCGGACACGGAGCCGTCAGGGAAGTGTGCGACCTGCTGCTGGACGTGCGCCGGGAACCCGTATTGTGAGCACGGCAAGCCGCTGGCGATGGGTCTGGATGACGGCACTGATCGCAGCCGCCATCGCGACCTATGGCGTGCTGAATCATGATGCGGATTCCGGGATCGTCGCCGGAGAGCAGCCCGTGCTGCCCGGCTACTACCTGAAGGATGCCATCCTGACCATTACGCAGCCGGATGGCTCCACTCGACTCAGGCTCGTCGCGGGGCGGATCCAGGAGAATGTCGCCGACCAGAGCTACTCGGCCGAGGACGTGCGGGTGAACTACCTCGCCCTGCCCGGTCAACCCTGGACACTCCGCTCGGATCGCGCGCAGGTACCCTCGACGCTCAAGACGGTCGACTTCACCGGCAATGTGCAGGTGCGCAGCGAACAAAACGGTCGCGACGGAGTCATTCTTACGGAAGCGCTGACTCTCGACACGACCAACGACACCGCACGCACGCGGCAGCCGGTAGCCATCGAGTTCGGCGGCCAGCGCGTGAACGCGACGGGCATGAATGCCGATTTGAGAGGCGGGCGGCTGCAGCTAGAATCCAGTGTGAATGGACAGTTCCGGAAAAACTAGGCGTTCTTGGCGCACGACCGGCGGAATCCCCGCCGTCCTCGTTGGCATCCTGTTGTCGACCGCGATGCTGCCCGCTCCGGGACCCGTATCGGCCGCGGCCTTCACGGACGCCACCCAGCCGATCGCCCTCGACGCCGCATCCTCTGACTTCGATTACCGGAACAACCTGCTTACCTTCCGCAAGGTCAGGATCGCGCAGGGCGAACTCAGCGTCGAAGCGGATGAGGCCACCGCGACCGGCCTCGATTTCGAGAACAGCGAGTGGCAATTCACGGGAGCGGTCCACATCCGCATGCCCAACGGCCTGCTCGATTCCGACGCCGCCACGATCACGTTCCGCAACAACCAGATCACGCATGCACGGATTGCCGGCAAGCCCGCGGCCTTCGAGCAGCGACGGGTCGAGCAGGAGGTCGCACGGGGTCGTGCAGGCACCATCGAGTATGACGTGATCCGCGGCACGATCGAACTCAAGGACGAGGCCTGGCTCACCGACGGGCAGAACGAGATCACGGGACGGACCCTGGTTTACGACATCGTGAAGGAACGCGTGTTCGCGAACCCCGGGGAACAGGACCCCGGCGGCGTCAGCATCACGATCAACCCGCGCACTCCCGGAGCCGGTGCAAGTCCCGCTCCGGCGCCGGGCCCCGGTACATGAGCCAGCTCAAGGTTGCGGGGCTCGCCAAACGTTACAAGTCCCGCCAGGTGGTCAAGGACCTCTCGCTCGCCGTCGCCAGTGGCGAAGTGGTTGGCCTGCTCGGTCCCAACGGCGCCGGCAAGACCACGGCGTTCTACATGATCGTGGGGCTGGTAGCTTGCGATTCCGGCACGATCCTGCTCGACGACGAGGATGTGTCCCGGCTGCCGATGCACAGACGGGCGCAAAAGGGCCTGGGCTACCTGCCCCAGGAACCCTCCGTCTTCCGCCAGTTGTCCGTCGAGGACAACATCCGAGCCATTCTTGAGGTGTGCCCGCCCCAGCCTGGCCAGACCCGGGAGGCCGCCCTGGAGGCGCTGCTGGAGGAGTTGCACATTGCCCATATCCGCGAGAGCCTGGGGCAGAGCCTGTCGGGTGGCGAGCGTCGCCGGGTGGAAATTGCACGCGCCCTGGCCGCCAATCCGCGCTTCATCCTTCTCGATGAGCCATTCGCCGGCGTCGACCCGATTTCGGTGCTCGACATCCAGCGCATCATCCGGCACCTAAGTGCTCGGAATATCGGGGTATTAATCACCGACCACAATGTGCGCGAAACGCTCGGCATCTGCAGCCGCGCCTACATCGTCAGCAGCGGCTCCCTGATCGCGTCAGGATCCGCGGAGGAAATCCTTGCCAATCGGGAGGTCCGTGAGGTGTACTTGGGTCAGGATTTCAGGCTCTAGGGTGTTCAGGAATCCACGTCGCACACGACGTCCGGCCGGTGCAATGGCGCGCCCTCGGGACGGGTCCGATGACCTCATTTTCCGGCGGACTGCCCCTCATTAGACGATGCTCAAGCCGGCCCTTCAGCTAAAACTCGGTCAACAGCTTACGATGACGCCCCAGCTGCAGCAGGCGATCCGCCTGCTGCAGCTGCCTGTCCTGGAACTGCAGGCGCAAATCCGGGAAGCCCTCGAATCCAACGTCATGCTGGAGGCCGAGGACGAAACGGCCGTCATCGAAGCGCCGGAAACCCGCGAGCCCACCTTCGAACAATACGATTCAGGCGGCGAATCGCCTGCAACCACCGAGACCCCGGCCGAACAGCAGGTCGATGTCGCGGATGATTCGGACTGGACGGATGCACCGGTCACCGGTCCCTCGGAAACGCCCTGGTCCGGGGATGACGACCGGACGCAGGAGTTCACCGACTCCCGCGGCGAGACGCTCCACGACCACCTGTTGTGGCAGCTCGGTCTCGCGAAGCTCGATGCACGCGACCTGCGCATCGGCGCCGCCATCATCGATGCCATCAACGATGACGGGTACCTCACGGAACATCTCGGCGAAATTGCCGGCAACCTGCTGCCCGAGACTCACGCCGATATCGCGGATATCGAGCGGGTGCTCTATCACGTCCAGGCGATGGATCCAGCCGGCGTCGGGGCGCGGTCGGTCGGCGAATGCCTGAGGTTGCAGCTGCAGCAGATGGACCCGGACGTCCCCGGCCGGGACACGGCGATTGCCATCGCCGAACAGTTCCTCGACCAGGTCGCCGAGCAGCAGTACGCGCTGTTGCGCCGCCAGCTGCGGGTGACCGAGGAAGAACTGGGCGATGCACTCGCGCTGGTGCGCGCCTGCCAGCCTCGGCCGGGTTCGAGCATCCATTCCATCCCGGCCGAATACATCGTGCCCGATGTGTTCATCCGCAGGACCGAGCACGGCTGGATCGTCGAGATCAACCCCGCCAGCCTGCCCCGCATCCGCGTCAACCAGAGTTATGCCGGGCTGATTGGCCGCTCCTCGGACCATGCCATGCTGCGCACGCAGCTGCAGGAAGCGAGATGGCTGATCCGCAGCCTCGAGATCCGCAACGAGACACTGCTGAAGGTCGCACGCTCCATCGTGCAGCGACAGGCTGCATTCCTCGACCACGGCGAGGAACACATGCAGCCCATGATCCTGAAGGACGTCGCCGAAGCGATCGAGATGCACGAATCCACGATCTCGCGCGTGACGACCAACAAGTACATGCACACCCCGCGCGGCGTGTTCGAGTTCCGCTATTTCTTCTCGAGCCATGTCGCCGGCGCGGGCGGTACCGAACTCTCCTCGACCGCCATCCGCGCCAAGATCCGCAAGCTCATCGCCCAGGAAAGCGGCGACAAACCCCTTTCCGACAGCCGCATCGCCGAGATTCTGTCCGGGGAGGGCATCCAGGTCGCACGCCGTACCGTCGCCAAGTACCGGGAAGCGCTCGGTATTCCGCCGTCGAGCGAGCGCAAGCGGAATGCCGGCCGGCAGGGTTGAGGTTGTTTTTTACAAGCTGAAGGAGACGCACATGCAACTGAACGTCACAGGTCACCATGTGGATGTCACGACCGCATTGAAGGATTACGTGGCCAAGAAGCTGGAGCGGATGGCCCGGCATTCCGACCATGTCATCGACGTGCATTGCATCCTTACCGTGGAGAAGCTGCGGCACAAGGCCGAAGCCAAGGTCCTGTTGAGCGGCGGTACCGTCTTCGCGGACGCCACCCACGAGAACATGTACGCGGCCATCGATGCCCTCGCCGACAAGCTCGACCGCGCTGCGAAGAAGCACAAGGAAAAGCTGAACGATCACCACGCCGAGGAAGCCCAGAAGGCCGCCAGGCCGCTCTGAGGCCGGCGCGCGGTCCGGAAGTCCTCCGTCATGCGCCTCGTCGTCGTCAGCGGCCTGTCCGGCTCCGGAAAGAGCGTGGCCCTGCGCATGCTGGAGGATCTGGGTTACTACTGCGTGGACAACATCCCGGCAGGACTGCTGCCGATGTTCATCGCTCATACGGTGCGTTCGAACGAACCGTCCTACCAGCTGACCGCCATCGGCGTCGATGCACGCAACCGGCCCACGGAGATCGCGTCGGTCCCGCAACTGCTGTCGGAACTGAAACGCAGCGGCCTCGATTGCGAAGTGCTGTTCCTCAGGGCCGAAGAAGAGGCCCTGCTGAAGCGATACAGCGAAACCCGGCGCCGGCATCCGTTGAGCGGCGAGGGCCTGGGGCTGGCGGAGGCGATTGCGCATGAACGGCAGTTGCTCGAACCCATTGCCAACGCCGCGGATCTGGTCATCGACACCACCCGCACGAGCGTTCACGGCCTGCGCGAACTCGTCCGCCAGCGGGTGGGAGAACGGGCGGCAGGCCGACTGTCGATCCTGTTCGAATCATTTGCCTACCGCCATGGTCTGCCGGGCGACGCGGATTTCGTCTTCGATGTCCGCAACCTCCCCAATCCGCATTGGGAACCCGGGCTCGAGCGCCTGACCGGCCGCGATCCCGCGGTCATCGAATTCCTCGAGAAGCATGCGCCGGTAACGCGCATGTTCGACGACATCGTCCGGTTCCTGGAGCACTGGCTGCCCGATTTCGAAAGCTCGAATCGCAGCTATCTCACGGTGGCCATCGGCTGTACCGGCGGCCAGCACCGGTCCGTGTATCTCGTCGAGCGGCTCGCGGCGCATTTCTCCCGGAGGTATCCGGCCGTCCTCGCCAAGCACCAGGTCGTAGGCAGCAGCCCGAGGAACTAACGCGGAACGGGGCTTTCAAGAGATTTTGCGCCTTGGATCTCTGACCAGCGCCCCCTCACCCCTCGCACCGCTCTCACCGCTCCTCGCCTTTCTTCGCCCACCTCCGGTCGCTACACTGCGCGCCGACCGGCCGCCGGCCGTTCCTGCCGGCTCCTCCTTCCGCCGCCTTCACCCGATGACCGAAGCCCCGAAAACCAGCCGGCTCGCCGCCCTGCGTGAAGCGCTCGAACAGGGTGCGATGCGTCATGCGCACCGACTGGTCAATTCGCTGCATCCGGCCGAGATCGCCTCGCTGATCGAAGCCTTGCCCCCCGCACGCCGGGAGATCGTCTGGGAATTCGTTGCCCCTGAGCTGGAAGGTGACGTCCTCATCGAGCTCAACGAGGAAGTCCGCGCCGACCTGATGGGCGGCATGGATGCCGAGGAACTGATCGCCGCAACCGAAGGGCTCGAGGTCGATGATCTCGCCGACCTCATCGGCGACCTGCCCGAGACCGTGAACCAGCAGGTATTGCGCTCGATGGACGCCCAGGACCGGGAGCGGGTGACGGCGGTGCTGGCCTACGAGGAAGACAGTGCCGGCGGCCTCATGAACCTTGACACGGTCAGCGTGCGTCCCGACGTCACGCTCGAAGTGGTGTTGCGCTATCTGCGCATGCGCGGCGAATTGCCGGACCGCACCGACCGGCTGTTCGTCGTCAACCGCTACGACCAGTATCTCGGTGCGCTGGATATCACCAGGCTGCTTACGGACGACCCCGAGCAAGCCGTTGGCGAGTCCCTGGATGCCACGGTGGCGGGTATCCCGCCCGAAATGCCCGCAAACGAAGTTGCCAAGCTGTTCGAGGATCGCGACCTGGTGTCTGCTGCCGTGGTGAATGCCGAAGGCCGGCTGCTCGGTCGCATCACCATCGATGACGTCGTCGACGTCATCCGCGAGGAAGCCGATCACTCCGTGATGAGCATGGCAGGCCTCGGCGAAGACGAAGACATGTTCGCGAGCGTGCTGACCAGCGTGCGCCGGCGCGCCCTCTGGCTTAGTGTCAATCTCGCGACAGCGCTGTTTGCGGCGAATGTCGTCGGGCTGTTCGAAGCCACGATCGAGAAAGTCGTGGCGCTGGCCGTCCTCATGCCCATTGTCGCGAGCATGGGTGGCATCGCGGGCAGCCAGACACTGGTCCTCATCATCCGCGGCCTTGCGCTCGGGCAGGTGGAAGAAGCGAATGCACGCTGGTTGCTGGTCAGGGAGATGGGCGTTGGCCTGCTGAATGGTGCGTTGCTCGCGACCGTTGTCGGACTGGCAGCCGGACTGTGGTTCGGCCAGTGGACGATCGGAGCCATCATCTTCGCGGCGCTCATCATCAACCTGTTCGCAGCGGCGCTGGCGGGTGTCTGCGTGCCGCTGACCCTCAAGCGCTTCGGCATCGATCCCGCATTGGCGGGGGGCGTGATCCTGACCACGGTCACCGATACCGTGGGCTTTGCCTCACTGCTTGGCCTGGGTACGCTCTTCCTCACCTGACGCCAAGTCGCCGAGCGAGAGTCGCCTCAGCACGGTGGTGGATCCTGTCGGCAGCGAGTCCTCCCCCTTGAGGAAGGCACGGATATGGTCGGCTTTTGCCTTGCCGTCCTGGTAGCCGAGATCCAGCAGCTCCCGCGTGTAACTCGCTTCGAACATCAGGTAGCTCATCAACTGGCCACCGGACGCATTGAGCGCGCCCATCGTCCGCAGCAGCGCGCGCAGCGTCCGTGGCAGGGAGCCGATATGGGCGCGGGCGATCTCCGACGGATCACGGCTTGGCAGGATCACCAGCATGCCGACCCGCCGCAGTTCCGCCCCGCGGGGGCTGCGCGCCTCCCTGCCCTGCTCGTGCAGCTGCTCAATAATGTGGTTGATCTGGGTCAGCCTCTCCATATCCGTGTACAGGCCGTCGGTGAACAGGGCATCGAGCATGTACCCGAATATCTGGCCAAAACTCGGCGCTGAGGGCAGCGTCGGGGCCGGTCTGGCTCCACTGTTGCGGGTGCCGATGACCAGCAGCCTTTCCGCTCCCAGATGGATGGCGGCGCTGAAGGGTGTGGCCTGCCGCATTGAACCATCGCCAAAGTACTCGTTTGCCATCAGGACCGGCGGAAACAGGAACGGGATGGCGACGCTGGCCATCAGGTGATCGAGCGTCAGTGCGCAGGGCTGCCCCGCACGTTGCACCCGCGCCCACGAACCCACTTCCGGCCGCGCTTCGAAGAAGGAAACCGAACGGGCGCTCGAATAGCCGGAGGCCGATATGGCGATGGACTTCAGGTAGCCGGCATCGATCGAACGACGGATGCCGCTGAAATCGAAGCTCTTTTCCAGGAGGCTCCTGAGCGGGGAATTGTCGAGCAGCGACTTCGGCGGGGGCAGCAGCCAGCCACCCGACACCATCGCGAACAGCCAGTGCATGCCGGCGCGCAGCATGCTCAGCGAATCCGCCTTGAAAACCTGGTCGACGCAGAAATTGCGCCAGACACGCTCGAGATTCCCGACCGCCGCGCGGAAATCGGCTGCGTGGACCGCAAGCTCGGTGGCATTGATCGCACCGGCAGAAGTCCCGGAAACGATGGGAAACGGCGTGGGTACTGCTGGCGGGAGCATTTCCGCAATCGCCTTGAGCACTCCCACCTGGTAGGCGGCGCGGGCGCCGCCGCCGGGCAGCACGAGCCCGTTCAGGCCGGCCGGATGGGGAGTTCCCTCGGAATGGGTAGCGGCGGGCTGCATTGGAATTGGTTCGGCTCCGAGGATTAGTATGGCACACGGCAGTTTGCGCCCAGGCCGCCACAAGCGTGACCTGCGGCCATCACATTCATGAAGGGGAACCTCATGTCCGGACATCGCTTTCCAGCACGAATGGCCCTCTCCCTCCTCGTCCTGGTCATGGGGTGTGGAATCGCGCTGGCTGCAGGACCGACACTTGGCACGGCCGCTCCGAACTTCCGGCTGCAGGACCAGCATGGCAAGTGGCACACGCTGGAAGACTACCGGGGCAAGTGGGTGGCGCTGTACTTCTATCCGAAGGACCAGACCCCCGGCTGCACCACGCAGGCCTGCGATTTCCGTGACAATATTTTTGCTTTCCGCGCGATCGGTGCGGTGATCCTGGGTGTCAGCGTGGATGATGTGGCGTCGCACAAGGCCTTCGCCGAGAAACATGGCCTGCCCTTCACGCTGCTCGCAGACAGCAGCAAGCAGACTGCGAAGCAGTACGGCGTGCTCACGAAACTGTTCGGCGTCATGGAAGTGGCGCGGCGCGAGACCTTCCTCATCGATCCGCAAGGCCGGGTAGCCAGGCACTACCTGGACGTGAAGCCCGAAGGCCACTCCACGATGGTCATCACCGACATCAAGGCGCTCATGGCGAAGCAGAAGACGGGGTAGAAGGCTACAGGCTACAGGCTACAGGCTACAGGCTACAGGCTACAGGCTACAGGCTACAGGCTACAGGCTACAGGCTACAGGCTACAGGCTACAGG
>JANNNQ010000100.1:0-10762 GCA_031398625.1 Pseudomonadota bacterium | reverse complement strand
TTCATCGAACCGGATCTCGTCAGCACGCGCGATGGCGTGCTGGTCGCGAGGCACGAGAACGAGATTGGCGGCACCACCGACGTGGCCACCCGTCCCGAATTCGCGGGCCGGCAGACAACGAAGACGATCGACGGACAGTCCCTTGCCGGCTGGTTCACCGAAGACTTCACGCTGGCCGAGCTCAAGACCCTCCGCGCCCGGGAACGCATTCCCCGGGTCCGCGGGGGAAATACGCAGTTCGACGGGCAGTTCGAGGTGCCAACGCTTGCTGAAGTCATCGCACTCGTGCGGTCTGCGAATGAGATGCGGCAGGAAACAGCGAGGAGGAACGGCACCCCGGTACCTGCGCCCATCGGCATCTATCCCGAGCTCAAGCACTCCACGTACTTCCGCAGCATCGGCCTGCCCCTCGAAGAACCGCTGGTCGCGATCCTCAGGCGCGAGGGCTACGACAGCGCCGAAGCGCCAGTCTTCATCCAGTCCTTCGAGACAGCGAACCTGCGCCGTCTCAGATCCCTGACCCGGGCGCGGCTCGCCCAACTGATCGCCGACAGCGGCGCGCCCTACGACTTCATCGCCTCCGGGGACAAGCGAACCTACGCCGATCTCGTGACGCCGGAAGGACTGAAGGACATCGCCACCTATGCTGCCGGTATCGGCGCTGCCAAGGAGCTGATCATTCCGCGGGGGGAATCCGGAAACCTGACTCAACCGACAGCACTCGTTCGCGATGCGCACGCGGCAGGGTTGTGCGTCCATGCCTGGACGTTCCGCGCCGAGAATGCCTTTCTCCCCCCCAACCTGCGAACCGGCGATGCACCCCAGCAACACGGGAATCTCGCCGCCGAGATCACGCTCTACCTCGAGGCCGGCGTCGACGGCCTCTTCTCCGACCATCCCGACATCGCCGTCCAATCCCGCCGCACCTTCCTCACTTCCCGCTCCCCCCCCACCCAGTGTGGAGCCTCTGCTAGGTAGGCAAGCGGTTTGCTCAGGCCGGGCGGGACTTTCGAAACCGTGTGAGGTGCTCCGCGAAGCCGAACCCGGAGGCTACAGGGATGTACTTGCGGCGTTCTCGAAAACAGGCCTTGAACCGAACGCGAAGCGATCTTAAAGCTTCACCATCACATGCCTCACCACACTGTAATCCTCCAGCGCGTAGGCCGACAGATCCTTCCCGTAACCAGACCGTTTCATCCCCCCGTGCGGCATCTCGCTGACGAGCATGAAATGCGTATTGATCCAGGTGCAGCCGTACTGGAGGCGAGCGGCGACGCTCATGGCCTTGCCCACATCCTGCGTCCAGACCGAAGAGGCCAGTCCGTACGCTGAATCATTCGCCCATTCGACGGCATCGGCCGGATCCTTGAAGCGGGTAACCGAGACCACAGGTCCAAAGACTTCCTTGCGAACGATCTCGTCGCCCTGCTTCGCGCCGGCCACAATCGTTGGCTCGAAGAAGAAGCCGCCGCCGGAACGGACCTTGCCGCCGGTCGTGACTTCGATGTGCTTGCTTGCAGCAGCGCGCTCGACGAATCCGGCTACCCTGGCCTGCTGCTTCGCACTGATGAGCGGACCCATCTCGACACCCTCCTCGTTCTGCCGGCCCACCTTGAGGGTGGCCACTGCTGCGCTCAGATCGGCGACCAGCCGGTCATGGATTTTCGCTCCCGCATAGATGCGGCATGCCGCCGTGCAGTCCTGGCCCGCATTGTAGAAACCGAAGGTCCTGACGCCGCTGACCACCGACTCGACATCCGCGTCATCGAACACGATCACCGGCGCCTTGCCGCCGAGTTCGAGGTGCGTGCGCTTGGTTCCTTTCGCCGCCGCCTGCAGGACTTTCTCGCCCGTCCCGACATCGCCGGTCAGCGAGATCATCGCCACCCTGGGCTGGGCGATCAGGTTGGCACCGACGGTCGAACCCCGCCCGTAGACGATGTTCACTACACCGGGCGGGAAAATGTCCGCGAGCAGCTCGGCGAGCTTGAATGCGGTCAGCGGGGTCTGCTCGGACGGCTTGAGGACGGCGGTATTGCCCGCCGCCAGCGCGGGCCCGAGCTTCCACGCTGCCATCATGAGCGGATAGTTCCACGGCGCGATGGAGGCGATCACGCCGAGTGGATCGCGGCGGACCATGCTCGTGAACCCTGCCAGGTATTCCCCGGCCAGAGCGCCGTGCTGCGCTCGCACCGCCCCCGCGAAGAAACGGAACACGTCGGCAACGGCGGGAATCTCGTCACCGAGGACCGCTGCATACGGCTTGCCGCAGTTCTGCGATTCGAGCCGGGCAAAGGTCTCTGCTTCCGCTTCGATCCGGTCCGCGAGCCTGAGCAGCAATGCCGCCCGGTCCTTCGGCGGCGTCTGTGCCCAGGCCGGGAACGCCTTCGCCGCTGCTGCCACTGCAGCCGTGATCTGCTCACCGCTCGCCTCCGGAATCAGCACGAGCGTCTTGCCGCTCGCCGGATCGAGAACGTCTTCCCTGGGCCCCTTGCCCGTGACGAACTTCCCCCCGATCAGCAGCTGGGTAGCGAACTTCGGAGTGGATGCCTGTTTCGTTGCCATGAATGCCCCTGCCTCTCAGCGGATTTCGCGGGATAGTACGCCGTGTTGGCCAGCAGCAGCACCGTCTCAGGCGTCCTGCTTGACCATCGCGCAAAGCTGCACCAATACTGGGAAACAGTTACCCACGACGACCCCATCATGCGATCTCCGATTCCGTGCGCCCTGATCCTCTTGCTCGCGATCGCCGGAAGCGCGCTGGCCGCACAAGGTATTGCGGGAGTTCCGGAGACTCCTCCTTCCCGTTACACCTTTTCCTGGCCTCTGTCGGCCGATCCGGGGCTCAATCCGCGGGGCGGCACGACCCGCGGACCCGAAACCACCCTCGACCCCGAACCCACCACCGCCTGGACTGCCCTGCAGGAACCCGGGCTGACCCCGTTCGAACGCGATCGCCGGGCAATCCTCGCGATGGCAGGGGGCTACCGCGTGAATTTCGACTTCCTCGAAATCGCGGACTTCAGGTCGAATCCGAAACGTGACCGGCCTTACCAGTCATGGGGCACCGAGTACATATACGTCGCGGCGGACCGCGGTACGTTCATCAGCCTGCAGCACCTGCTCGTGATGCGGATCGTGGGCCGGGACGGCAAGGTCACGGAGCCCTTCGTCACCAAGCACTGGCGCCAGGACTGGACGTTCGAGGATCCTGAGCTCGTCGAGTACAACGGCATCAACCGCTGGCAGCAGCGCGCGCTCACGCCGGATGCAGTACGCGGCACCTGGAGCCAGGCCGTGTACCAGGTCGACGACTCGCCGCGTTACGAAAGCCTGGGGACCTGGAAGCATGCCCCCGGGGTCTCCACGTGGATCAGCGGCGAAACATGGCGGCCCTTGCCCCGGCGCGAGTGGAGCATCCGCAAGGATTACAACGTCCTCGTCGGCACAAACCGGCATACGGTTCTGGTGGGCGGGTGGGTGCAGGAAGAGAACAATCTCAAGGGGGTGCTCACCCAGGATGGCTTACTGGATGCACAGCAGCCATTCCTCGCACGCGAGTACGGGGTTGCCCGTTACGAGCGCTTGCGCGGCTACGACTTCACGGCGGGGGATGCGTACTTTGAACGGACGCGGGCCTTCTGGTCCGACGTGCGTGCCGCCTGGGATCGGCGCTTCGCCCGGTCAGGCACCCTCACGCTGACGGCTGCAGTGGATCAGGCGGATCTCTATATCCCGTTCTTCGAGCGGGCCGAGGCGCTGGCCGCCGGGAAGAACGTCGATCCTGTCGAACAGGCGGCCTTCATCGAGAAAACCCTCGATGGAATGATCCGCCCGGCCCGGTAACGGCTTGCGCCCTGTTCCTGCAACGCTCTGCCCGAACGCGTTTCCTGATCGGGCTACCCGACAAGGCTGACGACGATCTTGCCGCTGTGCTGCCCGCTGAGCTGGTACCGGTAGGCCTCTGCCGCCGCCGGAAAAGGAAAGACCCTGTCGATATGAGGCCTGAGACCGGCGTGGGCAGCTGCCCTGGTCAGGGCCTCGAACATCGCGCGACTACCGACCAGCAGACCCTGCAGGCGAATGGTCTTGCCGATCATCGGCAGCGGATTGGCCTGGCCGTCGCGGCCGGCGATGACGCCGAGCAGGGTCACGGTGCCACCGACACGGACCGCTGCCAGCGATCGATTGAGCGTCGCCGGACCGCCCACTTCCAGCACGTGATCGACCCCGATGCCGCCGGTGCGATCAAGGACCACCTGCTCCCAGTCCGGCACCTGCCGGTAGTTGATCGTATCCGTCGCACCGAGCGAGCGGGCCAGTTCGAGCTTGGCATCGCTGGATGAGGTGATGAATACGCGAGCACCCGCCAGTCGCGCCAGCTGGACTGCCAGCAGCGACACGCCTCCCGTGCCGAGGAGCAGCACGCTGTCGCCCGGAACAATCCGGCCCGTCGCGAAGAGCGCGTTCCACACGGTGACGCCTGCGCAGGGCAGCGTCGCGGCTTCGGCAAAGGACAGATGCCCGGGAATCGGCACGAATGCGTCAGCCTCGCGCAAGACGTACTCGGACAGCATGCCGTCTTCCGCTCCACCGAGTTGTCTGCGAAACGCGGCCGCGGAGGGCGGCCCGTCGAGCCACGCCGGGAAGAATGTCCCTGCGACACGATCCCCCGCCTGGAATCGGGTGACACCGGTTCCAACGGCCACGACTTCGCCTGCTCCATCCGACAGGGGGACCGTATCGCGCGTCACGGGCCCGCGACCCATGTACATCCCGGCGACGATGGCCTGGTCCCGATAGTTCAGCGAGGTGGCATGCACGCGCACAACGATCTCGCCGGCGGCCGGCACCGGATCGGCACGCTCGACGCACTCCAGGCCGTCGATGCCCTGGCTGCCCTTCCGGATCACGTAGGTCTTCATTGTTTCCTCAGTCGCTGACGTATGCGAAGTTGATCATCGTCTTCGCGATCTCGCGTTCGCCCATGATGACGGTGTTCGCACCCTGTGCATTCAGGTGGGTCACCTCGGCATCGGAATGGGCGCGCGCAATGATCTCGATCGTGGGATTCATGCGCCGTGCATGGCCCACGATCTGCCCGGCTTCGAACGCGTCCGGAATCGCCACGAAAAGGCGGCTCGCGTGGGCAATGTTGCCGGCTTCGAGCAGCTCCGGGGTCGCGGCATTGCCGATGATCGCATCGACGCCTTCGCGGCGCAGATGCTCCACACGCCGGTCCGCATACTCGATGACCACGAAGGGCTGGTCCAGGCGCCTGAGTGCCTCCACCACCAGGCTGCCGACGCGGCCATAACCGATCACGACCGCATGGTCCGTCAGATCCGTGCGCTGGAGCCCTTCCACCGGTGTTCCCGGCTCCGGCGTTGCAGGCTCGGGATGTTTCCCGAAGCGGGCCACGAGCCAGTCGTTCGCATTGAAGATGAAGGGATTGACGACGATCGACAGGATGGCACCAGCGAGGACGAGATCACGACCCGCTTCCGGCAGCAGTCCGAGCCCGACTCCGAGCCCGGCCAGGATGAAGGAGAACTCGCCGATCTGGGCGAGGCTAGCCGAGATGGTGAATGCGGTTGCCAGTGGATGCCTGAACGCCAGCACGATCAGGAACGCCGCCACCGATTTGCCGATCAGGATGATGAACAGCGCGGCTGCGACAGCCAGCGGCTGTTCGACGACGATCCGGGGATCAAACAGCATGCCGACCGATACGAAGAACAGCACGGCAAACGCGTCCCTGAGCGGCAGCGATTCCTCGGCAGCTTCATGCGCCAGCTCGGATTCATTGAGCACCAGGCCGGCGAAGAACGCTCCGAGTGCGAAAGACACGCCGAACAGCTCTGCCGCACCGAATGCCACACCGAGTGCAATCACGAGTACCGCCAGGCGAAACAGTTCACGCGAGCCGTACCGCACCGTGTACTTGAGCACCCAGGGGATGACGCGCCGCCCGACGACCAGCATGAGGGCAATGAATGCGATGACCTTGCCCAGGGTCCAGACGAGGGTCGTGAGCACCTCGCTGGCTGCGATCTGCGGCTGACCGTTGGCGCCGGGAACCAGCAGCTCACCCAACGGGGGCAACAACACCAGGACGAGGACCATCGCGAGGTCCTCGACGATGAGCCAGCCCACCGCGATCCGGCCGCGTTGCGTATCGACCAGCCGCCGCTCTTCCAGGGCACGCAGCAGCACCACGGTGCTGGCGACGGACAGCGCGAGGCCCAGCACAAGACCACTGTGCACCGGCCACCCAAGCATCCAGCCGAGGCCCACGCCCATGAGGGTTGCCACGGCGATCTGCCCGAGGGCTCCCGGCAGGGCGATTGACCGGACCGCGAGCAGGTCCTTGAACGAGAAATGCAGCCCGACGCCGAACATCAGCAGGATCACGCCCATTTCGGCGAGCTCGGTAGCCAGCGCACCGTCCGCGACAAAGCCGGGAGTGAAGGGCCCGACCGCAACGCCTGCGAGCAGGTAGCCGACGAGCGGCGAGAGGCGCAGGCGGGCGGCGATCGTGCCCAGTATGAAGGCGAGGCTGAGACCGATGACAATCGTGGCGATCAGTGGCGTATTCGCGTGGGGCATCAATCGTGAACCGATGGCTGTTCCGGAGGAGCTGGGTGGCCCCCGGGATCCGGAAGTCTGTGGAGCTTTTACCACGCCAGCAGGAATGTAAGTAAATGCGTGAGGTTGCAACCAATTGAAACAGAGTGCAAAGGTTGCAACTCTTTCGTTGGCATCAGTATCAATAGGCGTGCATGCAATCACGCCGCTTCTTCAGATCGAGTGCAGCTCTCCTGCTGCTGGCTACATTCCGCACCGCTTCCGCCCAGGACGCGCTGGCTGCAGCCGATGACGGATTCACGGTGGCCGAGATCCGGCTTGCCGGCCTGCAGCGGATCAGCGAAGGCACGGTCTACAACTATCTTCCTGTGAACATCGGTGACCGGCTCGACCGCCGCAGGATAGCCGAGGCGGTCAGGGCCCTCTATGCCACGGAGTTCTTCAGCGATGTGCAGCTGCGGCGGGATGGCAACGCGCTGGTTGTCGAGCTGAGCGAGCGGCCCTCGATAGAGGAATTCACAATCAGGGGCAACAAGGACATCAAGACGGAAGACCTGTTGTCCTCGCTGCGCAATGTCGGGCTGGAAGCCGGCAAGCCCTTCGACCGTTCGGTGCTCGACGAAGTCACGCGATTCATGACCGACCAGTACTTTTCCCGCGGGAAGTATGCTGTCGACGTCGACACCACGGTCGAGGAAGTGCCCGGCAACAAGGTCAGAATCGATATCGCCATCGTCGAGGGTGCGCGAGACCGCATCCAGCAGATCTCGATCGTGGGCAACAAGGCCTTCGACGACGAACGGCTGCTCGACCAGCTGGAACTCCGCACCTCGAACCTGCTTTCCTGGTACCGCCAGGACGATCGCTACGCACGCGAGACGCTCACCGGCGACCTCGAGAATCTCCGCTCCTACTACATGGACCGCGGTTATGCGGATTTCAGCATCGATTCGACTCAGGTCGCCCTGACTCCGGAGAAAGACGACATCTTCCTGACCGTGAACCTGACGGAGGGAGAGCGCTACAGCGTTGGAGACGTAAAGCTCGCAGGCGAGCTCATCGTTCCCGAAGCCGAACTGGCAGGCCTCCTGTTGATCCGGAAGGGCGACGTCTATTCGCGCGCACTGATCACGCGTGTCACCGAACTCATCGTGGAGCGCCTGGGACGGGACGGATATGCATTCGCCAAGGTCGATCCGGTACCGCAGCGGGACACTGACACTCGCGACATCTCGCTGACTTTTCTGGTCGAACCGGGCAACCGGGTATACGTGAGGCGCATCAGTTTTGCCGGCACCTCCGCGGTCAACGATGAAGTCCTGCGGCGCGAAATGCGGCAGCTGGAAGGCGGGTATCTGTCGAATACCGCCGTGGAGCGCTCCAAGGAACGGCTGCAGCGTCTGCCCTACGTCGAATCGGCTGAAGTGCAGACAACCCCCGTGCCGGGCACACCGGATCTGGTCGATGTCGAATTCACCATCAAGGATGGCCTGCCGGGTCAGTTTACGGCGGGCATTGGCTACTCTGAATCGCAGTCCCTGATGCTGAACGGGAGCATGGTGCACTCGAATTTCCTGGGGACGGGGCAGCGGGTCGCAGTCGAGCTGAACGGCGGTCAGTACAGCAAGGTCTACGAAATTTCCCACACCGATCCCTATCTCACTGCCGACGGCGTCAGCCGCACGTTGAGCCTCTCCTACCGGGATGTGACGCAGCTGGTGTCGTCCTCTTCCGATTTTTCCACGGAGACGCTCACCGCGGGCTACGAACTCGGGTATCCGATCACGGAAAACCAGCGGATCGCATTCGGCACACGCTGGCAGCGGGCGCAGCTTGCCACCACTGCCTCCAGTTCCGACCAGCTGCTGGACTGGGTCACCCGGAACGGTGAGAGCTTTGAGCAGGATATCGACGGAACCGAGATTGTCGGCTCGCAGTTCGATGCGCTTGATCTCACCGTGAGCTGGAGTTTCGACAGCCGCGACCGCCTGCTCTTCCCGAACCGCGGCGCGATCCATCGCCTGAATCTGACCTACAGCCTGCCGGTCGGGGACGTGGAGTATTACTCGACAGGTTACGACTATCGACAGTACTTCCGGCTGCCCGTCCTCGATTTCGTACCGTTCAGCTTCCATGTGAACGTAGGGTATCTGGCCGCCCTGGGCGACACGACGGCCGTGCCGCCGTACCGGAATCTGTTTCTCGGCGGACCCGACTCGGTACGCGGCTTTTCCGAAAGCCAGATCGGCCCCCGGGATTCGCTCGGCAATCCTTACGGAGGCGACTTCTCGGTGTCGGGACAGCTCGAAGCGATTCTGCCCATGCCGGCCAGGTTTGCCGCCAGCGCCAGGGCATCGGTCTTCTACGATTTCGGCCAGCTCGCCTATCTCGGGGATACCCGGTTCACCGACAAGGGCGGGTTCCCGGTCGAGTACGGCTTCAAGAAGGACGGCTTCAGGACTTCGACCGGAGTCGCCGTGCAGTGGCTGGCACCGCTCGGCCTTTTCCGCTTCAGCTATGCAATTCCCCTGACGCGCAGCAGCGCAACGGTACTCAACTATGGCGATGAAACCGAAGGTTTCCAGTTCTCAATCGGCTCTGCCTTCTAGGGCCGGCCGGTTGTTCGCTTGCGTGTGCGGCGCATGCCTGCTGACGGCCTGCGGGTCCGGTTTGGACGATGACGATCCGGCCGTCTATGTGCGGGCCGTCAATCTCGTGGACGATTCGCCCACGCTCGAATTCTCGCTTGACGACACCGCCATCGCCAACGTCGATTACTCAGGCGCCAGCGCCTTTGGCGCGTCCCACGCGGGACAGAAGACAATCGCCCTCGCCACCCTCACTCCGAGCGAGCTGGTTGACGACGATGACGACGACAACGATGAGCCGCTGCCGGTGAACCTGGCATTGCAGCAGGATTTCAGCGCCGGGACCGACTACACGCTGATTGCGTACGGCACCCTCGCGCAACCGCAGGTGCTGACCGTCAGCGGTGGCGATGACCGCAGCAGCGTCAGCGACGACAAAGGGGCCTTCAGGGTCGTCCATTCAAGTCCTGAACTCGGCAGCCTCACTGTCTATTTCACTGCGCCCCAGGCAGGCATCACCGCTCCGCAGCTGGTCGGGACGCTGAATTTCGGCGAGGGCACCGCCTACGTGGATCTCGATCTGGTGCGCGAAGCCGATCTGATCGACACCGACGGGTCCCTGTACGCCGACCTGACGTTCACCGTGCATGACACAGGCACCGGCAACGAAATCTTCAGGTCCGACAGTATCGGGCTCACGGAGCAGACCCGCGGAATGTTCCTGCTCGCCCCGAACCGGGGGCCGGGACCTGCTCCGGTCCGGCTGATCGAGTTGCTGTCCGGCGGCACCAGCGGCGAATTCCTTGCCCCCGGTGACAACGCGGTCGTGCGCTTTTTCCACTTGTCCCCCGACAGTCCTGCGCTGGACGTACTCAACTCCAGTTTCCAGAATCCGATCGCGCAGCAGGTTGCGTTTCGCGGCGCCTCGCCCGACGGCGCCGTGAACAGCGATGAAGTGAGTCTCATCGCCGTCCCCAGCGACAACTATGGCGCCTTCGTCTTTCTCGAGGAATTCGTCGCAACGCCGGACGCGCACTACACCGCCTACGCAATCGGGCCGCTTGTAAACGTGGACGCGGTTGTCCTGTCGGACGATGCCCGGAGCGTTCCGACGCAGACGCGATTTCGCTTCTTGCATGCGTCCCCGGCCCTGGACGACGAGGATATCGACATCTATGTCGTGCCGCCCGGTACCGTCCTGAACTTCGACGACGAGGACGACATCGACGATTCTGTCAAGACGTATGCGGGGCTCGCCTATCGCGGCAGCACGGGCTACACCACGCTCAAGAGCGGAACGTACGAGGTGTACTTCATGCGGGCAGATACCACCTCTACGGTCCTTGGACCCGTTTCCCTGCAGGCCGGCGCCGGCAGGGTGCAAACCATCGCCTTGATGGATTCGGAAACGGGAGTGCTCGAACTGACGCCTATCAGCGACACGCGTTAGCAGGGTGATGCAAAACGTTGGAAAACGGCAAGGATGAAGCAGTTATTCATGGAAACAGGCATGAGTACGGAAGGGGGGAGCGCGGATCAGCGGCGATCAACGTGTCAGCGCCGATCCGGCGAGACCTCTTCACGGG
>JANNNQ010000080.1:0-19225 GCA_031398625.1 Pseudomonadota bacterium | reverse complement strand
CACCGGCGTCCGTCTCCTCTTCGACAGCGATGACGACACTCACTATGTCATTGACGAGAGCGGCGACGAACTCCCCCTCATCCAGGTGGAGGGCGAGTATGCGGCAATGGACTATACCGTCGAAGAGGACGAAACCAGCAGCGAAGGGCTTACCCTGACTCTCGATCTGCGGCAATCACTCAGCTTCGACAGCGACAACCAGGAGTACTACCTGGAGCCCGTTCTCCGCTCCGTATCCGCAGACGATGCGGGAATCATCGAAGGCACGGTGAGCATCGACTGTTCGTCTGGCGATTCGCTGCTGGAGGGCGGTGCGGTCTATCTGTTCCAAGGCGAGGATGTGATCCCGGACGATCGCGATGGCATCGGTACGGAACCTTACGCTACCGCGGACGCCACTCTCAGCAGCGGCGAATTCACCTACGCCTTGCTCGATCTGCCGGAGGGAGATTACACCCTTGCCGCCACCTGCCGCGGCAACGAGGAAGACCCCACGGAGAACAACGCTCTCCAGTTCTCCGGCACCACCAACGTGCAGCTCGACGCCGAAGAGACCCTGACGATCGACCTTTCCGAATGACAGTAATTGGCCACATCAGGTCTTCGTCCTGTTTTGTCCTTCGGGTTGTTCTTTCTTCGCGATTCTTGTCGTTTTGTTTCTTGTAACTCGCCTGACATCTCGCAAGACTGCCATCATGACTTGTGATTGCCGCAACACGTGCAAGCGGAAGCCTGCAGGGGACGTTCGATGCGCCTGCCCCCCGGGGCCTTGAAGGCCCTGCTGCTGTCCGCGTTGCTCAGCGGGGGTGGTTGCGCCTCGCTGGGTCCGGATACGCATGTCCGCCAGCTGTCTGCCATCGATGTTCCGGATACGTGGACGCGGACTGCGTTGGAAGGCCGCCAGCCGGGGGAATCGCGGCCGACTTCGTTGGTCTCCTGGTGGCAGCGGTTTGGTGACGAGCAGCTGACCCGGCTCATCGACCTTGCGGTGCAGTCGAACACCAGCGTGACAGCGGCCTCCGCAGCGGTACGCGAGGCGCGCGCCCAGCGCGAAGCGCAGGCAGCGCAGTTCTGGCCCCGTGTTGACGCTTCGCTGTCGGCCCAGAGAAGCGACGCCGGGAGCGGCAGTGTCACCGAGCTGTTCGATGCTGGCTTCGATGCCGCCTGGGAGCCGGATATCTTCAGCGCTACCCGAAGCGCGGTGCGCGGTGCCGCAGCGGATCTGCGCAGTCGCATCGCGGATCTCGCGGACGTACAGATTTCCGTCGCAGCGGAGGTCGCCGTGACATACATCGAACTGCGCGGAGGCCAGGCCCGGCTGGCCATCGCCCGCGACAATCTCGCGAGTCAGCTCGAAACGCTGCAGCTGGCGGAATGGCGCGTGCAGGCGGGTCTCGCTACGTCGCTCGAAACCGAACAGGCTCGCACCTCCAGCGAACAGACCCGTGCCCAGATCCCCGCCCTTGAAACAACCGTCTCCCAGGCGAGACATGCGCTCGCGGTGCTGACCGGCCAGACCCCGGACGCTCTCGAACAGCCGCTGCGGGAATCGCGTGCAGTGCCCGTGCCGCCGGATGATCTGGTGCTCGATATTCCCGCCGATACGCTGCGGCAGCGGCCCGATGTCCGGTCCGCGGAGGAGCAATTCGGCGCCGCGCTTGCACGCCTGGATCAGGCCACGGCCAACCGGATGCCGGGCTTCAGTCTGAGCGGCTCTTTCGGTGTCCGCAGTGCCACGGTTGACGCTCTGGGGGACAGCGGCGCTGGCGTAAGCAGCTTCATTGCCGGAGTGTTGTTGCCGCTTTTTGACGCCGGAGCGCTGCGTGCGCAGCAACGCTCGCAGCAGGCTGTGCTCGATCAGGCACGCTCCAGCTATGAGGCCGCCGTGCTCTCGGCGCTGCAGGAGGCCGAGGATGCGCTTGCAGCGCTGCAGGGGGACAGGGAGCGTCTGGCACGTCTGCGCGCGGCTGCGGAAGCCGCCAACAACGCGTGGCTTCTCGCCCAGCAACGCTACAGCAGCGGCCTGATCGACTTCCAGGTGGTGCTCGAAACACAGCGAACGCTGCTCAGCACCCAGGACAGCGTTGCCAGCACGGCCGCCGATCTCAGCGCCGACCACGTCCGGCTGTACAAGGCGCTCGGCGGTGGCTGGCGGCCTGAAAACCTCGTGGACAGTCCCGCGGATCGGAGGTGAGCTTGACCCCTTCCCGAGAGAATCCTGTGTCTGCAAACGACGTATCCCGGCTGCTGGAGACGGGTGTCGTGAGCTGGTGGCGTCGTCCCAAGCTTCTCGTGGTGGGCGGCGTGCTCGTGCTGGCAGGCCTTGGCCTTTTGATATGGTCAGGCGACCGGAACGCCAGTCAGGTCCCACGGTATGAGACGGCAGCAGTCGAGCGGGGCAACATCACTCTCACTGTCACTGCCGATGGTACGCTGGAACCGACGCGATCCGTCGCAATCGGCAGCGAGCTGTCCGGCACCGTGTCCAGAGTGCTGGTCGACGTAAACGACCGGGTTACGCGCGGACAGGTCCTCGTTGAACTCGATACTTCCAAGCTATCCGATCAGATCCTGAGATCGCGTGCAACGCTCGCAGCTGCGAACGCGCAGGTCGCCCAGGCCGCCGCTACAGGAAAGGAAGCACGCAGCAATCTCGCCCGCCTCGAGGAAGTATCGAAGCTGTCGGGCGGCAAGGTTCCCTCGGCAGCTGAGCTCGACACCGCCCGTGCGACGCTTGATCGCGCACTCGCCGACGAGGCGAGCGCCCGGGCAAACGTTGCAGATGCGCAGGCCGCGCTGTCAACGGACGCGACGAATCTCAAGAAAGCTGCGATCCGCTCGTCCATCGACGGAGTGGTGCTGACCCGCTCGGTCGAGCCGGGAAATGCCGTCGCCGCGTCCCTGCAGGCCGTCACGCTCCTGACGCTCGCGGAGGATCTGCAGCGCCTGCAATTGCAGGTCAATGTCGACGAAGCCGACGTGGGCTCGGTAGCCGTGGGCCAGAGAGCGACGTTCACTGTCAGCGCCTATCCGAACCGCCAGTTCCCCGCGACCATCACCCGCATCGAGTTCGGTTCGACGGTGACTGACAATGTCGTGACGTATCTGACGAGTCTCGATGTGGCGAACGACGATCTTAGTCTGCGGTCGGGCATGACCGCCACCGCCACCATCGTTGCCGAAGAACGGACGAATGTCCTGCGCGTGCCCAACGCTGCCCTGCGTTACACCCCGGCGGTTCCGCAGCAGCAGACAAGGCCGATGGCACCTCCCGGGGCGAATGGCGGCGGCATCGTGTCGACGCTGATACCGCGTCCGCCGATGGGACAGGCAAGGCAGCGTTCTGCGGGGACTGAACCGGGCGCCATTCCTGACGGCCAGCAGCTCTGGGTGCTTCGCGACGGTCGGCCCGAGCCGATCACGGTGAGCACCGGCATTTCTGACGGCCGCATGATCGAAGTTACGGGTGGCGGCCTTGAGGAGGGCGTGGAGGTCATTGTTTCCCAGGCGGCAGGTGCAGCGCCGTGATTCCTGCCGCCGACGCCACTGCGGCTCCCGCGGCTGGCGAGCCCCTTATCCGGCTGCGCGGCATCACCAGGATTTATGGCAAAGGCAGCACCGAGTTACGCGCTCTAAAAGGAGTGAATCTCGACGTTGCCCACGGGGATTTTGTCGCCGTCATGGGCCCGAGCGGTTCGGGAAAGTCGACCGCGATGAACATCATCGGCTGTCTCGACAGCCCCACCGACGGGGAGTACCTGTTTCAGGGCACGCATGTCGAGGGGCTGACGCGCGACCAGCGGGCGCGGCTGCGCCGCCACTATATCGGCTTCGTTTTCCAGGGATTCAATCTGCTGGCACGCACTTCGGCACAGGAGAATGTCGAGTTGCCGCTGCTGTACCGGGGCGAGAACGCAGTGAGACGCCGTGCAGCAGCCCGTGAATCCCTGGCAGCGGTCGGCCTGTCCGGCTGGGAGCATCACACGCCCGCCGAACTTTCCGGTGGGCAGCAGCAGCGGGTGGCGATTGCACGAGCTCTCGTGACCAGGCCGGCTGTGCTGCTCGCCGACGAGCCCACGGGCAATCTCGACACGCAGCGCAGCCGGGAAATCATGGAGCTGCTCTGGCGGCTCAACGTGGACTATCGCATCACGGTGCTGATGGTGACGCACGAGCAGGAGATGGCCGATTACGCCCGGCGGCTCGTATACTTCATCGATGGACTGGTGCAGAAGGACACCGTCAACCCGTACCCTTCCTTGCTCGCGCCCCGGACGGCGGGAGCTACCTGATGTTCTTCAGCACCATTCTGCTGGCGCTGCGTTCGATACGGCGGAACCTGTTGCGGTCGTTCCTGACCATCCTCGGCATCGTGATCGGTGTCAGCGCCGTCATTACGATGGTGACGCTGGGCAACGGGGCTACGCTCGCGGTCCAGACGCAGATCTCGAGTCTCGGGACCAATCTGCTCATGATTCTGCCTGGCCAGCGCATGGGGCCGGGCAGCGGTGCCGGTGCTCCGCAGTTTACCGAGGCGGATCTTGCAGCGATTGCGGCGGAGATCGGGGGCATTGCCGCGGTGGCGCCGGAGGCGCAATCGAATGCGACGGTCGTCGCCAACGGCCGTAACTGGCTGACGACTGTGACCGGAACGACGAGCGAATGGTTCGCAGCACGGAACTGGACCCTTGCCGCCGGCCGCATCTTTACTGCAAATGAACAGCAGGCCGGCGCTGCCGTGTGTGTCATAGGCGAGACGCTGCGGCGCGAGCTGTTCGACGATCGCGTCCCGCTCGGCGAGCAGCTCAGGGTAAAGCAGTTCTCCTGCGAGATCATCGGAGTGCTGGCTCCGAAGGGACAGGCTGCGATGGGAAACGACCAGGATGATGTCGTATCCATTCCCCTCCGTACCCTGCAGCGACGGGTGACGGGCAGCCGGCGGCTGGCAACGCTTCTGGTATCGCTCGCGGAGGGCAGCGACAGCGCTTTCGTCCAGAGCAATCTGAACGAGCTGTTGCGCGAACGGCGCAAGCTCGCCGACAACGAGGACGACAATTTCAACATCCTGGACACCCGGCAGCTCGCGGAGACGCTGTCGGGAACGACCCGTATTCTCACAATGCTGCTGGGTTCCGTTGCAGCCGTGAGCCTGCTCGTAGGCGGTATCGGCATCATGAATATCATGCTGGTCAGCGTGACTGAACGGACCCGAGAGATCGGGTTGCGGCTTGCCATCGGCGCCATGGAGCGGGAAGTGCTGCTGCAGTTCCTGATCGAAGCGATTGTCCTCGCGGCGATGGGAGGCATCGTGGGGATCGTGCTTGCCATCGGCGCGTCGATCGGCCTCGCGTCAGTCATGCGGGTTCCTTACCTGTTCGATCCCGCCATCACTCTGCTGGCCTTTGTTTTCTCCGCAGCCATCGGCGTCGTGTTCGGTTATTTCCCGGCACGCCGTGCAGCACAGCTCGACCCGATCGAGGCTCTCCGCCACGAGTGACATGGCCATGTCATCCCGAAAGATCGTAGCGCTGGTCTGGATTGCCGTTGCGGCTCTGCCTGAAGGAGACGCCGCTGCTGCCGATAACTGGACCGCAAAGCAGGAACCATTCCGGCTCTTCGGCAACAGCTACTACGTCGGATCCAAGGGGTTGAGCGCCGTGCTGATCACGTCTCATCAGGGGCACATTCTTGTCGACGGCGACTTGCCGGAATCGGTCGAATTGATCGCTGCAAGCATTCGCACGCTGGGATTCCGGCTTGAAGACATCAGGTACATCGTCAACTCGCATACGCACTTCGACCATGCGGGCGGAATTCCCGGCCTGCAGAAGTTGACAGGTGCCACGGTCGTGGCCAGCCCGTGGAGCGCCGCTGCCTTCAGGAACGGAGGGGGTGACAAGGACGATCCGCAATACAGCCCGGTCCGGCAGTTTGAGCCGGTTTCCAAAGTGGAAGTCATCGCGGATCAAGGCGTCCTGAAGCTGGGCCCCATTGCCATTACCGCCCACTACACGCCGGGTCATACGCCCGGCGGCACCACGTGGACATGGCAGTCCTGCGAGGGCAGCCGCTGCCTGAGTCTGGTATACGGAGACAGCCTGAATGCGGTCGGCAGCGATGCCTACCGCTTCAGCGATCCCGTGTCACGACGTTTCTTCGAAAGGAGCTTCGCGGTTTTCGAGCAACTGACCTGCGACATTCTCGTATCTGCCCATCCAGAGGCATCAGGGTTGTGGGAGCGTTTGAGGATGAAGGAGGCGGGTGATGCCAATGGACTGGTCGACCCGAACGCCTGTAAGGATTATACGGTGGGGCCAAAGGAGCGATGGAGGCAAAGGTTGCAAGCGGAAGTCAATGAAACGAGATAGGAAGCCGGCACACAGCTCTCCAAGGACACGACATTGATCTGTCGGGGCTGCCGAGTGCCGAGAGTCGCAAGATTTTCGAAGGCGTCATCCTCGACGACGACGCGGCGGGCAATCTCGCCGGCATCAACGTCGACAATGCGAGCCGCAAGGTCGACCTGCGCACGCTCATACTGTGCAAGCGTGCCCGGGAAAGTGGAGACAGCGGCTGCCTGATAATTGACTCACGTTGTTGTTGCTGTTCAATGTAGATTGGGTAGCCGTCCCCTGCGTCTGTCTGTCCAAGCGGTTAAGGAACCTCTGAAATACTGCCATCTGAAACTGTCGACGCATTTTCAACCATGGTCTTTCACTCAGTTGCATCGCTGTTCGCTTGGCACATGTAGGTAAATCAGAGCTTCCTTAACCCATGAATATCAAGCATTCGGCGATCGATTCGTTCCAGGTCCGCGATGGGTTGGCGAGTCAGGGGGTCGAGCGCCGGCGCTTCCTGATTGGCGCGGCTGCGCTGACAGTTGCGCCTTCAGCTTGGGGCGCTGCTCCGCCTTACGCGACCGACAAGGAAACGCTGGTTTATGCGTCGCCTGGCGGGAAGGACCTGCTGCTCGATCTGTACCTGCCACAGGGAGTGCCGGGGCCGCTGCCTGTCATCGTGTTCGTGCACGGCGGGGGCTGGTTTGCGGGAACCCGCGTGACGGGGCCTGACTTCCGCCGCTTCTTCACCGAGCACGGCTTTGCAATGATCTCGTTCGAGTATCGCCTCGTCCCCGGCGTGACGTTTCCGGTCCCCGTCGAGGATGTGAAGACGGTCGTCCGCTGGATTCGGGCCAACGCGGGTGCACAGGGACTCGACGGCAATCGCATCGGCATGTGGGGCACGTCCTCCGGCGGGCACCTCGCTTCGATCGCGGCGCTGGCGCCCGCGGGCACCTTTGAAGGCGAGGGTCATCCCGACCATTCGAGCGCGGTGCACTGCGTGCTCGATGCGTACGGACCTACCGACTTCCTCGCCATGGACGCGCAGGCGGTTGCCGAAAAACCGCTGTTGCAGGAACTGCATCCAGCCCTGGCACGGATTGCCCCGTCAGCCGGCATTCAGTCGCCGGGCGCCCCACCGCCCGGCGTGCGGTCCGCAGCCCTGAATCACAGCGATCCGCTGTCGCCGGAGTCGCGATTGCTGGGTGCGCCGGTGCTCACCGTTCCCGAGAAAGTCAAAGCCGCGAATCCCGTCACTTATGCGAGACCGAATGCGCCGCCTTTCCTGATCATGCACGGCCTCGCGGACAACACCGTCCCGCACAGCCAGAGCGTGATGCTGTACGACGCACTCGCGGAGAAGGGCAACGAGGTCACGCTGCGTCTCGTTGACGGGCTGCAGCACACCTTCTTCAATCGCAACGATCTGGATGATGTTGCCGCCCCCTTCCGGATGGATGTGCGGGAGTCGCGCGCGGGCCGCGAGCAGCGACGCGAAGATCACGGTGCAGTCTTTGGCGTTGCGCGCGAGTTCTTTGCGAAACACCTGGGGTAACCCGCTCCTGTCATCCCGGCGGGATGCTGCACGGGCGACTGCGACTGTAAGTCCTTTCCTACGGCACTACCCCTGCTTGTCTGCTGCAAAGCACCGCCCGCCAGGCGCAGGGTGGGCCCATGAGCACAGTAACGGCCTTGTTCCCGGATCGGGCGAGCGCAGAGCGAGCCTACGACGCCACCATCGCAATGGGATGCGACCAGGCGGACATCACCCTGTTGATGTCTGACGAGACTCGCACTCGCGACTTTTCAACGGCTGACTCGGTGCCGGATACGGACCTCGAGTTGAAGGCGGCGCAAGGGGCCGGCAACCAGTCCGGTGGCAGCAGTCTCGGTGGGCCACTAGGGGGAACCATGGGTACGCTCGCACCGGTGCTTGCTGCCGCAGGCGTATTCCTGTTGCTGCCGGGCTTCGGCATCATCGCGGCCGGGCCGTTGGCAGTGGCGTTGACCGCGGCCGGCTCGGTCGGTCTGGCGGGCGGCATCATCGGTGCGTTGACGCACTGGGGCATTCCTGCCGACAGGACTGAAAAATACGAAGCAGGGGTGCGTGAAGGCGGCATTCTGATGGGCGTTACAACCCGCTCGGATTCAGCATCCACTGCCATCCAGCAGCAATGGACTGCCTGCGGCGCAGAGCACATCGACACCTGAGATCCCCTGCCAACCTTGCGGGTGCGGGCGGGCCGTAACAATTGGTGGATCAGAGGTCGTCCATCAGGTGATCAAGTTCCGCCTGCGCAACGAACTGGTCGTAGCGAAGGTCGATCAGCTCCATCTCCTCCTCAGACAACTCGGCCGCAGCGTCGAATGCTGCAAGCGCACCATCACTGAAGCCGCTCGCGATTGCACTGTCCGCCTGCTGCGCGGAGATCACGGCTCGTGGGAATTCTGTTTGCATCGCAGTATTCCTCAAGTTGATCCGATGGTGGTTTCGGGTTCGATACTACTCCCGCGGGTCCGGATTGCACGCGACAGATGTGTTTCAGTGTGCCCCTGCGCCGCTGGCGGGAATGCAGATGCTGCAAGCGAACTCTTTCGCATCGACGATGAACGGCGCGCAGGCAACCGGCCTGCCTTTGCAGCGGGTCGGGGCAAGTAAATCTGCTGCATGGCGAATTTACGCGTCAGTCATTGCTGACAGTACCGCAGGGTTTTCTGCGTATTTCTGCGCCGCGCGCTGATCTCCACACTCGATCCCAAGCTGCAACCGTCCTCCCCAGGGACAACCGCAGCGATGAGCCCGGGCCGGCTCCCAAGGCCGCCGGGCTCGTCTTTACCAGGGAAATCACGTCAACCGAAGGAGTTCAACATGGGTAACACCCCCAACAAGCAAGGCGGGCAGAACGAAGGCCGGCAGAACCAGGCCGGCCAGAACGATCCGAAGCGGGATCAGCAGGCGCAGGGACAGCAGGGCCAGAAGCAGCCCGGCAGCCCGCAGCGGCAGGACCAGGACGGCCAGAACGACGATCGTTCGCGGCAGCAGAGCCAGGAAAATCCGGGACGGCGTTCGCAGCCAGGCGAGGGCGACGAAGGCCGGGGCCAGCAGAACGAAGGCGGCCAGAAGGACCGGCAGGATCGCGACAGCGAGCGCGACAACGTGGACCGTCGCTGACAGGACCTGACAGGCGATCACAACCAGCGATGGGCCCGGTGACTGCGAAGTCACCGGGTTTTCGACATGCCCTCGCGAAATCCGGCAATACGCACGAGCCACCCGGGGCCATTCCGAAATCTCATCGCTACCCCACAGATTTGGTAATGCTTTGTATTAGAAACAATAATTATTCTTTCCGGCGTTGCGGATTCAGTTCCTGCATTCGTATTATCCCCTTGAGGGGAAGCGCATGGGGACGGGGAACATCGCTAGGGATGGTGAGCATCTCCAGCCTGTGATCCTGGCAAGAATCCGGCAATGAACGGACCGCCAGTCAGCGGATAACGTGTTGTCCGAGTTTCGTGTCGTTCTCGCAGGCGGCAGTTCCGGCGTGGGCAGCCTGTTGCCCGTTGCGTGCATTTCCCTTCAAGGTCCCGTTGGGCGTACTTGCCACGAGAGGCAGTGGCCCTGCTGGAAATGTCGATCGAATAGACCTACAGGGGAATGCATCATGAAGAGGACCCAACAAGTGGCGTTGTTGCCGCTCGGGATGGCGATTGCCGCCATCCTGTCAGCCCATACGGCGAATGCGCAGGCACAGGGAGCGGCAGCGCAGGCTCCGCTGCGCGAGGAGGTGGTTGTCACGGCCCGTTTCCGCGAGGAAAACCTGTAGCAGTCACCGCTTGCCATTACGGCCATGAGCGCCGATACGCTGACCGAGCGCGGCGTCACTGACGTCGAAGACGTCGGCGCCATGATCCCGAACGCCTACTTTCGTCCCAATGGCGGGACACCGGTCATCGGCTGCGTGGCAAGATCAACAGCGAGACCCTGTTGTTCCTGAAACCCACCGTGGCGGTCTATACCGACGGCGTCTACTGGGCGCGCCAGGCCGGCATGAACATCACACTGTTCGATCTGGAGGGGGTGGAAGTGCTGCAGGGTCCACAGGGCACGCTGTTCGGCAAGAATGCACTGGGTGGCGCCATCAACCTGATCTCCAAGGCACCCCAAGGCGACAACTCCGGCATGGAGTCGGGTAACGACTGGGGCATCCCGTCTTCCGGGAGTGCCGGATTCAGGGCACTGCGGATTCTGGGGTCTGCCCCCAAAAGCAGTCCCCGGACGGCTACCAGGTGAGGTCGTCGGGAACGGCAAAGTCCTTGTAGGGATCATCGGGGGCGGGTGCTTCCGGGGCAGCTTCCAGCGGGACCAGCATGCTGGCGTCGCGTTCGCGGATACGCTCGGCAATCTCCTTCGGGACCAGGGCATAGAAGCCATTGTGCCGGGCGATGGCGAGGTCACCCCGCAACAGCTGCTCACGGACTTCCCTGTTCACCGCGAAGCGATGGATTTTGGCGCCATCGACGAAGTTGAAGAAGTCCTCGCTCTCGATCCGCGGGATGCGGTTCTGCTCGACGATCTGGCGGATTTCCGCCCGTCGCGCCTTGCCCTCGGCTTTCTCGCGCTTCTGCCGGTTGAGGTCCTGGTCGCGCGCCGCTTTGTCCGCGTAGGCCTTGCGGACGGCAATCTGCTCTTCCGACAGGGGAGCAGGCGGCTGGCCCTTCCGCTGGGGAGGGCGCTGTTGCTGCTGGTGCTTGACCTTCTCGGCCTGCTTTTTCGTGACCAGGCCAGCCTGCAGCAGCTGTTCTCGCAATGACAAGGACATGGATCGATCCTGGAACGCCGGTGGGGGCGGGCATGGTAACCCTTGGGAGCGGCGTCGCGGAACCGGCTGCCTAAAGTATTGCTGCATTGCAAATGGCAGGCGTATACTTTCAGTAATTACTGAAAATTCAGGATCAGAGGTTCCCTTCCATGTCGCCACTGGCCGAGCGCTTCGTGATGCATTTCGGGGAGATGGGCAGCCGGTGGAGCATCAATCGCACGGTCAGCCAGATCTATGCGCTGCTGTTCATTGCGCCCCAGCCGCTCAACGCGGACGACATTGCGGAAGAACTCGGCTTTTCCCGCTCCAACGTGAGCATGGGCCTCAAGGAACTCCAGTCCTGGCGCCTCGTGAAACTCTCGCACCAGACCGGTGACCGGCGCGAGTACTTTTCGACGCCCGAGGACATCTGGGCGATCTTCCGGGTGCTGGCGGAGGAGCGGCAGAGGCGCGAAGTCGATCCCACGCTGACGATGCTCCGTGATGTCATGGTGGAAAAGACCAGCAGCCCGGCAGACCGGCACGCCCAGGAACGCATGCGCCAGATGCATGACCTCATCGAGCTGGTGACCCGCTGGTTCGGCGACATGCAGAAGCTGGACCAGAAAACGCTGGAGCGGCTCATGAAGCTTGGCACCAGCGTGGTGGGCGTGCTCGAAGCCGCCGGAAAACTGCGTGTCTTCGGCGGGGGCGAAGCTTCGCCCAAGCCGGTTCGCGGCAGGACCCGGAGGCCATGATGGACATCACCGCGCTGATGCTGGCGCGCGTGCAGTTTGCCGCCAACATCACTTTCCATATACTGTTTCCCACGATCTCGATCTCGCTCGCGTGGGTGCTGCTCTACTTCAAGCTGCGCCACGACGGGGAGGTGCGCAAAGTCCGGGCGGCCCCGGGAACCGTGACGCCATGGCTCAGTGCGTACCGCTTCTGGGTCAAGGTGTTCGCGCTGGCCTTCGCGCTGGGCGTGGTCAGCGGCGTCACAATGAGTTTCCAGTTCGGCACGAACTGGCCGGGCTACATGAACACGGTCGGCAACATCGCAGGCCCGTTGCTCGCGTACGAAGTTCTGACGGCGTTCTTTCTCGAAGCGACATTCCTGTCCGTCATGCTGTTCGGCATGCAGCGGGTCAGCAATCGTGTCCACACCCTGGCAACCGTGCTTGTTGCGTTCGGCACCACGCTGTCGGCTTTCTGGATCCTGGCGCTGAACTCCTGGATGCATACGCCCGCCGGCTACGAGATGCGGGATGGCGTCGCCCATGCGACCGACTGGATGGCTATCATCTTCAATCCGTCGATGCCCTATCGCGTAACGCACATGCTGCTGGCATCGGGCCTCACCGTCGCCTTCCTCGTCGCCGGCGTCTCGGCCTATCGCTGGCTGCGGGGCGATCGGGGAGCTGACGTGCGGCTTGCGCTGCGGACCGGGGTTCTCACCGCCGCGGTGTTGATCCCCCTGCAGATCGTGGCGGGTGATCTGCACGGACTGAACACGCTGCAGTACCAGCCTGCAAAGGTGGCAGCGATGGAGGGAATCTGGGAAACGCAGGCGCGCGCTCCGGCCGTCCTGTTCGGGATTCCCGACGAAACGAGTCGCTCCAACCGGTTCGAGATTGCCGTGCCGGGGCTGGCCTCGCTGTACCTCGTCCATGACGTGGAAGGCGAGGTGCAGGGGCTGAACGATTTTGTGGGCGAGCATCCCCCGGTGAAGCCGGTCTTCTTCGCTTTCCGCATCATGGTCGGGACGGGATTGCTGATGCTGGGGGTGGCGTGGCTGTCCATGTGGCAACTGCTGAAGCGCAAAGACGGCATCGCGCCGTGGCTCGCAAAGACGCTGGTGGCGATGACCTTTTCCGGCTGGGTGGCGCTGGTGGCCGGCTGGTATGTCACCGAGATCGGGCGGCAGCCGTGGCTCGTGTACGGGCTGCTCACCACGGTCGAGGCAACCTCCACGGTACCGGCGCCGCAGATCGGCCTGACATTGGCGATGTACCTCATCCTGTATGCCGGGCTGATTGCCGCATTCATCTCCGTCCTGTTCTACATGGCCCGCAAGGCGAAGGTCATTGAACAGACGGCCGACCTGCCGCCGGGCGCGATCGTGGGAGTAGCACATTGAATGACTTGTTCCCGGCGGGGCTTGAAGGCGCTGCCCTGTGGCTGCCGGTCGTGTTCCTGATGCTCATGGGACTCGCGGTGCTCATCTATGTCGTCCTCGATGGCTACGACCTGGGCGTCGGGATCCTGCTGCGGCGGGCAGACGCCGGGCAGAAGGACATGATGGTCGCATCCATCAGTCCCTTCTGGGATGCGAATGAAACGTGGCTGGTGCTTGGTGTCGGCCTGCTGCTCGTGGCTTTTCCGGCAGCGAATGGCGTGATCCTCGGAGCGCTGTACCTGCCGGTGGCCGCCATGCTGGCGGGGCTCATCCTGCGGGGAGTGGCGTTCGACTTCCGCGTGAAGGCCCATGCCGATCACAAGCGCTGGTGGGATCGGGCGTTCTACGCAGGCTCGCTGCTGGCGTCGCTGTCGCAAGGAGTGATGCTCGGTGGCCTGATCACCGGATTCGGCAGCGGGTGGCAAAACACGGTGTTCTCGCTCTTCACGGGTGTGTGTCTGGCTTCGGGATACGCCCTGCTCGGTGCATCGTGGCTGGTCATCAAGGCCGAAGGTGAACTGCAGCGCCGGGCGATTCGCTGGGCTGAACGCAGCCTGTGGCTGACGGGAGCGGGCATTCTTGCAGTGTCCGTTGCGACGCCGTTCGTGAGTGCACGGATCTTCGAGAAATGGTTCGCGTTGCCCAATTTCCTGCTCCTGCTGCCGATTCCGCTGTTCACCGCGGCCCTGTTCGTCCTGACCGGGATATTCCTGCATCGCCTCGCACACGATGCGGCAAACAACAACCAGCGCGGCCTCGAGCGATGGTGCTGGGCGCCGCTGGCATGCACCGTGTCGGTCTTCCTGCTCGCGTTCGTCGGGCTGGCGTACAGCCTCTTTCCCTTTCTCGTGATCGACCGCCTCACGATCTGGGATGCGGCGGCAGCGCCGGAGTCGTTGCAGTTCATTCTCGTCGGCACCCTCGTGGTGCTCCCCGCGATCCTGCTCTACACGGTGTTCGTCTACCGCGTCTTCTGGGGCAAGGCGACGGCTCTCACCTACGGGTGAGGGAAACCGTGGACACTTCGTCTCGATATCCTCTTCACGTGCACGCGCAGAAACTGCGCTGGATGCGGATGCACAATGAGTGTATTCGCAAAGCAGCAAGCCGCGCTGCACAACGAATATCAAGGTTTTCCGCAAAAAAGTTAATGAGTGAAACTGTGGCTAAAGGCAGCCGGGTCATAATAGATTCGCATCCCGACAAGAAAACAACGGCGAAGGACCGAACCGCTCGGGCGAGATCGATCCTGCACACTTGGTCTTGCTTGTCCTCAGAAGACTTCAGGTCTCATGCAATCTGGAGCTTGTTGTTCCAGAAAAAACAGGGGGTGTCGAGATGAAAACCGGATCCAGTCTGTTGTTGGCTACTGCCATTGCGGCGGTGCTGGTGCCGCAAGCCCGCTCTTTGGCCCAGGGCCTGGAGGAAATCGTTGTGACTGCGCAACGTCGCGAGCAAAGTCTCCAGGACGTACCGATTTCCGTTACGGCGATGACGGGCGAGGCGATTACCGAAGGCGGGTTCTCCGACATGGAGGACATTTCGGCGTTCGTGCCCAACCTGACGATGACGGACGGCCTCACGGGCCAGACCCTCATCGTCCGCGGTATTGGCACATCGACCGGCAATGAGGCGTTCGAGCAGGCCGTGGCGCAGTTCCACGACGGCATCTATTACGGCCGCGACAACCTGGGTCAGGGTGCGTTCTTCGACATCGCGCGAATCGAAGTCGTACGCGGTCCCCAACCGACGTTTGCCGGGCAGAGTGCCACCGCTGGTGCAATCAACGTGCTCACCCGCGGGCCTGAGAGGACGTGGAATGGGGATGTCACCGCAGCCTACGGCAACGATGACGAAATGAGCGTCGAAGGCGCTGCCGGCGGCCCGCTCAGCGACACTTTCGGCATCCGGGTAGCCGGGCGCTATTACGAGCTGGGCGATACCGGCTACACCTCCATCATCGGAAACATTCCGCAGGGAGTGAAGCGGAACACTGGGGGCCGCCTGACCGCGCTCTGGACCCCCACTGACAACTTCGACTTCACTTTCAAGTACGAGTATCAGGATGTCTGGCAGCGCGGCACCGGCGGGGAATACACGCGTTGCGATACCCGTCCGCAGTTCAGCCGCGGCCATGCCTCGATTACACCGGGAATAGCAGCTCCGTGCGCGCTCGATGCCGTGGTCAACGGATCAAATCTGAATTCGCTGGACGGCAAACGCGGCACCGGGGGTACGCTCGATATCCGCGCCACCATCGACGCGCTGAATGCCGCCAGCGGTGCCGCGCCGGGCAGTGCGAATTACTGGGGACATTACGGTCCGGATCCAACGGGCGCCCCCGGGCGAACCCGCGGTCTGGAATCCGTTGCCTACGGGCTCAATACCGTCAGGGAGTTCAACGAACCCGAAGTGCGCGAGTTCCAGGCGGACAGCTTCCTCGGCGCATTCAATTGGGGAATCGGCAACCTGACCTTGAGTTCCAACACGTCCTTCGTGCAGTACGACAAGAGCGACTGGCTCGACCCGGACTACAGTTCGTTCGCCGTATACACCGACGAACGGATCGAGGACTTCGAGCAGAAGGGTCAGGAGTTCAGGCTCAGTTCGGCTTCGGATCAGACTGTCTCATGGATGATCGGAGGCTACTGGCAGAAGCACGAGCTGCACTCGACCATCAACGTCTACCTGCCGACGCTGCTGAACACCGGCTCCTATGCGCCTGCTGGCAGCCGGGCGGCATCGTTTGGCGGCACGCTGACCGAAGACTCGGAGTGGCTGAGCGGCTTCTTCGCGGCAACGTGGAACATCGCGGACACTTTCCGGATGAATCTCGGAGGGCGGTACCAGGATGTCAGCAAGGAGGGCGTGCTCCCCCCGACCGTGTCCTTTCTGGGGGCCACCGCGACGGAATTCGGCGCCCGCCAGGCGATTCCGGGACGCAACCCTGCGCGAGGCCGGATCGACGACAGCGATTTCCTGCCAGAGGTCGGCTTTGAATTCGACGCGACCGACAACGTGATGACGTATGCGAGATACGCGAAGGCGTTCAAGGCAGGCGGCTTTGTGATGTCACCGCCGATCGGCGGCGATCTGCCGAACCCCTTCACTTTCGAGCCCGAGTATGCGGAGGGTTACGAAGTTGGTCTCAAGGGGCGGTTCTTCGACAATCGGCTAGAATTCAACTCGGCGGTGTACTACACCGAGTACACCAACCTTCAGGTCACGCTTTTCAACAGCAGCACGAGCGCGTTCGTGACGTCGAATGCCGGCAAGGCTCATACCCAGGGGCTGGAGTTTGATACGCGCTGGGCAGTGACGGACGCCTTCACGGTTGGCTTCAACGGCGCCCTGGCAGCGGAAGCGAAGTACGACAGCTTCCCGGGCGCACAGTGCAATTCGCTGCAGGGCAAACAGTCGAGTCCATGTACCCAGGATCTTTCCGGGGTGGATCTCAATTACAGTCCGGAATGGCAGTTTGGCATCAGCCCGGAATACGCCTGGTCGCTCGGCAACTTCAGTCTCACGGCAGGCGCGAATCTCAAGTTCAGCGATGGCTATACGACGGGGGCTCAGGTGACGCGCGATCCGATCGACGAGATCTCCTCGTACGAGCGGCTCGACGTGCGCTTCGGGTTCGCGCCCATGGAAGGAGACTGGGAAGTATCCATTTACGGCCGTGACGTAACAGATCAGCGCTTGAAGCTCTTCGGTCAAGGCGATTTCCCCAACAAGAGCGCTGACCGTGGATCCTACGACGCCGGGGGTGTGACCGCCGAACGCGGTGCGCGCTACGGAGCACAGGTGACATTCGGCTTCGGCAACTGATCCCGGAACAGACCCGGGTTGATTCGGGCCCATGGTCCGCGATGTCGGCAAGTGACATTGCGGAACATGGGCCCTTTCATTCCTTTGCGCTCCCTGTCTGCTTTCGGGTGCGGCGTTTGTTGCCTGCTGCATACAGGGCCCGGATGCATTGCAGCAACTTGCTTTGCACATCGTTGCTTACAGGAATTCCGTGGCGGATATTGCCGTTTCGTTCGTTGTAGTTTGAGTCCCACAGTTACAGGAGCCCCTATCGGCAATCAAGCGTTCTGTTCCCAAGTTTCCTGAATCTCAGTTCTGGCGAATTCACTTCACTATTCAATAAGAACGGGGGGAATCGAGATGAAGAAGGAATCGAATCTGCTGCTGGCTGCAGCCATTGCGTCCGTGTTGCTGCCTGCCAGTCAATCCAGGGCCCAGGCGGTCCTGGAAGAAATTATCGTCACCGCGGAACGTCGTGCGACTACCGAGCAGACGACCGCCATTTCCATGAACGTGCTCACGGCAGATGATCTTGCGGCGAGCCGTACGCAGAACATCGCCGACCTGCAGCAAACGACGCCCAACGTTACCATCAACAACCCGGGTGGCTTCAATACCATCAACATCCGCGGGGTCGGCAATTCGGCGATCCAGCCGTCGATCACGACCGGTGTCGCTGTCTTCCAGGACGGTTTGCTCAACGCCGAGACCATCACGCTCGGCAACCAGTTCCTTGACCTCGGCACTGCCGAAGTCCTGCGTGGTCCGCAGGGCACGTTCATCGGTTCGTCTTCGACCGGTGGCGCCATCCGGCTCAATTCCGTGCGGCCGAGTCTGGACGGCGCAACCAGCGGTTTCGTAGAGGCAGCGTTGGGGGATCGAAGCGATGTCAAGGTGACGGGTGCTGTGAACCTGCCGATTTCGGAGACGTTCGCGGCGCGCCTGGCATTCAATCAGCAAAAGCGCAGCAGCTACTACTATTCCAAGGGTACGGTGATCGGCGCTCCGCCCTCGCAACCCATGCAGGAGCAGGGCAAGGTTGAGGACATGAACGGCCGGATCTCCCTGCTCTGGAAACCCAATGACAACTTCGAGGCCATCTGGCGCAGCGAGACTAACCGGACCGACAATGAAGGCTCTCCCGGCCAGCCGAACCCGCGGACATTCCTGAACGCTTTAGGCCAGCCAACGCGCTCGAGATACTGGAATTACGATGCACCTGCGGACCCCAATCACGATCCTGAGGTGCTCAGCATCAATCTGATGGACAGCCAGTTTGCCAGCACCGTCGATCGCCACAGCCTCGAGTGGACCTGGACGTTCGCCAATGACATGACGTTCCGGTCGCTGACCGGGTATGTGCATAACGATGTCCGGTACAGCGAGGATACCGACGGTTCCTTCGCCAACGCCTCGGTAATGCGCAATACCGTTGGTCCGGACAACGACTACTACAGCCAGGAATTCAACCTTATTTCGGCCGACGGACCGTTCAACTGGATCGGGGGAGCCTCCTGGTTCTATCGCATGACGCCCACGAACAACATCAACGAAACGTACACATGCGGCATCAGCCCTGCAACCGGAGCCTTCACAGCCTGTCCGTCCCAGTTCAACGTCGCCCTTCCCAATCAGGTCAGCATTGGCAACAACGAGACCACGGCTCGCTCCGGTGGCCTCTTCGGCCAGATGAACTGGGAGTTCACGGAGGGCCTCGAGTTGACGGTGGGAGCGCGCTACAACGTCGACAGGAACTTCACCCATGGGGCAGTCCGTGCGGGGGGCACGACGCTGCTCAACATCTACAACGCGACCACGAATCCGAATCCGGCCGGCGTGGTGTGCCCAGGAGACATCCAGGGCATCGTCCGCTACACCCAGGTTGACTGGAATCTGTCGCGGTGTGTCTTCCAGGGAGGGCGGGGTGAGTACCAGGACGAAAACATGACCTGGAAGCTGGGCGTCAACTGGACGCCGGGCGACAACAACTTCATCTACCTGTTCTGGGCGAGGGGCTACAAGGCCGGCGGCGTGGACAATAACCTGAACCTGTTCGAGCCAGAGCAGGTTGATGACTACGAGCTGGGCTGGAAGGG
>JANNNQ010000072.1:0-14231 GCA_031398625.1 Pseudomonadota bacterium | reverse complement strand
ACGGGCTGGCAACAGGTATTGTTTGCTTCGCCGGTCGCAATCACCGCGAATACCACGTATGTCGCGTCGTACTTCGCGCCGAACGGCGGCTATGCCATCAATAACAACTATTTCACCAGCACGGGTACGGACAATGGCGTCCTCCATGCGCTGAGCAGCCCGGTTGCCGGTGGCAATGGTGTCTACGCCTACGGCTCGGGCAACGTGTTCCCCAACAATACGTGGCAGGATGCCAACTACTGGGTGGACGTGGTGTTCTCGGCGGGCGGAACCGGCCCCGACACGACGGCTCCCACCATCACGGGCAGGGTGCCTGCTGCCGGTGGTACAAACATCGCGACCAATGCGGCCGTTACGGTCACCTTCAGTGAGCCAATGGATGCGGCGACCATCAACGGCACGACCGTAGAGTTGCGCAATTCCTCGAACGTCCTGATCGCGTCGACGGTCACCTACAGCGGCACTACCGCGACGCTCGTGCCGAACGCGACGCTGGCCAGCGCCAGTGTCTACACGGTAACGGTGCTGGGCGGAGCGGCTGATCCGCGTGTGAAGGATGTCGCCGGCAATGCCCTCGCGGCGACCAGCTCGTGGAGCTTCACGACTGCCGCTGCTGGTGGACCTTGCGCTGCCAACGCCATCACTGCCGAGAACTGCCTGACTGGCAATCCCTCAAGCGAATGGGACGTGAATGGTGCAGGCGATCCTTCGATCCAGGGCTTCGCGACCCAGATCAGCGTGAACCGGGGCCAGACTGTGTCGTTCAAGGTCGACACGAACGCGTCGGCTTACCGGTTCGACATCTACCGGATGGGCTACTACGGTGGATTGGGTGCACGCAGGATCACGACGGTCAATCCGTCAGCTTCCCTGCCCCAGAACCAGCCGAACTGTCTCACCCAAGCCTCCACCGGCCTGATCGACTGCGGCAACTGGTCGGTATCCGGCTCGTGGACGGTTCCTGCCAATGCTACTTCGGGCATCTACTTCGCCAAGGTCGTGCGCACTGATACAGGTGGCGCGAGCCATATCGTGTTCATCGTGCGCGACGATTCCAGCACGTCGGACATGGTCTTCCAGACTTCTGACACCACTTGGCAGGCATACAACAACTACGGTGGCAACAGCCTGTACGTCGGTGGTCCGGGTACCAACCCCGGTCGCGCCTACAAGGTGAGCTACAACCGTCCGTTTGCGACGCGCGCAGTCGACAATGGCCAGGACTGGGTCTTCAACTCCGAATACCCGATGGTTCGCTGGCTCGAGGCGAACGGATACAACGTGTCCTACATCTCGGGAGTCGATACGGATCGGGCGGGCGCGCTCCTGCTCAACCACCGCGCCTTCCTGTCCGTTGGCCATGACGAGTACTGGTCTGCGCAGCAGCGCGCCAATGTCGAGGCCGCCCGGGCAGCCGGCGTCAGCCTGGCTTTCTTCAGCGGCAACGAGGTGTTCTGGAAGACACGCTGGGAAGCCAGCATCGATGGTTCGAACACCGCGTATCGCACGCTTGTCAACTACAAGGAAACCCACGCCAGCGCGAAGATCGATCCTTCCGCCGAGTGGACTGGCACGTGGCGGGATCCGCGCTTCAGCCCGCCCGCTGACGGTGGCCGCCCTGAGAATGCCTTGACGGGAACCATGTTCACGGTCAACTCAGGCACGTCTGCGATCGTGGTGCCGGCTGCAGAAGGCAAGATGCGCTTCTGGCGGAATACTTCGATTGCCAACTTGACGGCGGGCCAGACGGCCACGTTGCCGCAGGGCACGCTTGGCTACGAGTGGGATTCGGACCTCGACAACGGCTTCCGGCCGGCGGGTCTCGTGCGGATGTCGAATACGACTGTATCGGGCGTGGACCTGATCCAGGATTATGGCTCCACGTACGCGACGGGCACTGCCAACCATGCGCTGACTTTCTACAAGCACAGCAGCGGAGCCCGGGTGTTCGGTGCGGGCACGATCCAGTGGGCCTGGGGCCTTGATGCGACTCATGATCGTCCCGGAACGCCCGCAGACGTGCGCATGCAGCAGGCTACGGTCAATCTGTTCGCAGACATGAACGTGCAGCCCGCTACATTGCAGAACGGACTGGTAGCCGCTTCCGCGTCGACAGACACGGTTGCACCCTCTGTATCCATCGTGGTTCCAGCCGCGAGCGCGAACCTGCCGCTCAACACGGCAGCGACGATCTCCGGAACAGCGGTTGACACTGGCGGCGTAGTGGGTGGCGTTGAGGTCTCGGTGGACGGTGGCACTACCTGGCGCATGGCAACGGGTCGCGAGGCCTGGACCTTCAGCTGGACTCCAACCACTGCAGGTGACGCTACGATCCAGGTTCGCGCCGTGGATGACAGCGGCAATCTTGGCAGCGCCACCAGCGTCTCGGTCACGGTCGGGGGCAGCGCAACGTGCCCCTGCTCGATCTGGAGCTCCGGCGATGCTCCTGCCTCCGGCCCGGACATCGAGGCTGGTGCGAGTCTGGAGCTCGGAACACGGTTCCGTGCCAGCAGCAACGGCTTCATCAATGCCATCCGGTTCTACAAGAACGCGGGCAACACCGGTACCCATACCGGCACGCTCTGGACGGCAAGTGGTTCGCAGCTGGCGCAGGTGACGTTCCAGGGAGAAACGGCGTCTGGCTGGCAACAGGCCAACCTGTCTTCCCCTGTGGCGGTTACCGCCAACACGTGGTACGTGGTGTCGTACCACACCAGTTCCGGCTCCTATATCGGTGAAGACGGTTACTTTGCTTCGAGCGGCGTGACAAACGGTCCGCTGTACGCCGCGCAGAATGGCGACGGTGGTGCCAACGGTCTCTATATCTACTCCTCGACACCGGTCTTCCCCACGCAGACATACAACAGCGAGAACTACTGGGTCGATGTGGTCTTCACAAGCAGCACCGGTCCGGATACGGTGGCTCCGGCAGTCACCATCACCTCGCCGACGAGTTCCACGACCCATGCATCTTCAACCGCATCGTTGAGCATCGGCGGTACGGCCTCGGATAACGTCGGAGTGACGCAGGTCACCTGGGCAAACAGCCAGGGCGGTGCGGGGACCGCGACGGGGACGACTGCCTGGTCCGCTACCGGTATTCCGCTGGTGGCAGGCTCCAACCTGATCACGGTCACTGCGCGCGACGCGGCAGGTCTCACCAGCACCGATACGTTGACGGTCACCTATACACCGGATACGACTGCACCAGCGGTGACAATCACGGCGCCGACCAACCAGGCATCGTATGTCGCTTCGGCGGCCACGTTGAGCCTCGCGGGCTCGGCTTCGGACTCGGTGGGTGTGACCCAGGTAACCTGGACGAACGACCGTGGCGGCAGCGGTACGGCATCAGGGACGACCACCTGGTCGGTCGCCAGCGTCACGCTTCAGGCGGGGACCAACATCGTTACCGTTCGAGCGCGGGACGCGGCTGGCAACGAAGGGACGGATGTACTGACGGTCACCTATGCTGGTGATACGACGGCTCCCATCGTGACCATCACGACGCCAACTACCTCGGCGAGTCATACAACCACGGCGAGCACGATCAATGTCGGTGGAACGGCCACGGACAACATCGGCGTGACCCAGGTGACATGGGCAAACGACCGCGGCGGCAGTGGCACGGCCAGCGGCACCGCGAACTGGTCGATCAGCAACATTGCGCTCCAGGTCGGTCCCAACGTGATCACCGTAACGGGGCGGGATGCAGCCAACAATCCGCATACCGACGTCATCACGATCACGCGGACGGACACGACCGCCCCGACGGCGACCATCAGTTCACCAACGTCGAATACCACTTTCTCGACAAGTGGAACGACCGTCGCGCTGGGCGGCAGCGCAGCGGACAACGTGGGCGTGACCCAGGTCACCTGGTCCAATGCCGCCAATGGCACGACTGGAACTGCGTCCGGCACCACCAGCTGGACGACCGCCAACATCGCGCTGGTGGTTGGCAGCAATGCCATCACGATTACCGCTCGCGATGCGGCCGGATTGACCGGGACAGACACCATTACGGTAACCCGGACGGCGGGCGACACGACTTTGCCGGTAGTGACGATTTCCTCACCCACGACAGCCACCAGCTACATTACGACCGGAACCACAGTCACGCTGGGTGGAACGGCCACTGACAACGTGGGGGTTACGGGAGTGACGTGGACGAACTCTGCTGGAGGCAGCGGCACGGCATCTCGTAGCGGCAACAACTGGACCATCTCGTCCCTTGCGCTCACTGCGGGCGTTAACACGATCACCGTCAGGGCCGTGGACGCGGCCGGCAACCAGGGTACGGACACGATCACGGTGACACGGGATACGGCAGTTCCTGCGATCACGATTACTTCCCCTACCAGCAACTCATCGATCAGTACATCGGCGAGCAGCATCACCATCGGTGGAACAGCGTCAGATGCCCACACTGGTATCGCGCAGGTGAGGTGGACAAGCAGCCGCGGCGGGCGTAACGGGACTGCAAGCGGCACGACGAGCTGGAACACGGGAAGCATTACGCTCAGCACCGGCTCGAACGTGATTACCGTGATCGCGCGTGACGGGGCAGGGCGCGAAAGCCAGGATGTCATTACCGTCAACAGGAACTGATCCTGGGCGGACAGGCTTCGGTTGCGAAGCCTTCGATCACCGGGCCATGTCTGGACAACGTGGTTCGATGAGGGATAACCCGGTCGCTCAGGCAGGCTACCGGGTAGCCATAGATCCGTCAGGATCGGTTACGGGGTCGGAGCGCCAGGCAGTGCTCCGGCCCCGTTGCTTTGTGGCGTGCCGAGTACCAGTTCTGGGGGCGGAGCGGCAGACAGTGTAAACACCGTGCTGGCGGGGACATTCACCTGAAATGTCCCCTGCTTTGCCTCGATTCGGCTTGCAAGCCGGAAGTTCATCTCCTCGTTCGTCTGGTGCAGCTCCAGCGTTTCGACGTCTGGAAGATCGTTCAGAGTAAAGAAGTAGGAGGTGGCGAGCTGACTGGAATTGTGGCCCACCAACGTCACCCGACCTGAATCAGCGTGGAGGAAAGCCCACACGGAAGTTTGTCCATTCTCTTCCGTGCCAATCCGGATGCTGCCCGGAGGTACCAGCCGGAAGAGTTGTGCGAATTGGAAGAAGGGCTTCCTGGGGGAGTATGTGCCCGTTGCCGCTTCGTACGCCAGGAGAGGAGGGCCGTTGCCCACGTCGTTGGGAGGATTGGTGCCTCGCCCGGCAACGATGGCATGGTCGTAGACGGAGTCGAATGCGTCCCAGACCATGATTGCCGCCACACCTTGTGACAGAAGTGGCAAAGCATCCTGGATGTTGCTCAATTCCGTTACCCAGAAATTCCTGTCGGGGTAGCTCGAGGACTGCAAGGCCGCTTCCGCGCCGCCGGCATTACCCTGGTAATTGTGCAAACCAAAATGATCGATCTTGGCCATCAACTCCCTGTTGGCCATGAGTGCCGGCATGTACTCGTCGACTCCTGCGTCAATTCTGGCCGTATCCGGACCCATCAGGCGCAGATTGCCAAGGCCTATCCGGTCCAGTTTCAGACTGAGCATCCCCAGGGTTCTCGCATACTGGCTGGGTGACATCCGGATGCCTTCGATTCCATCCCAGTCGGGTTCGTTGTTGGGCGCGAAAATCCCGAACCTCAGGCCCCGGTTCTGCCGCGCGTACTGCGCGAGTGCCGCAACTGTCTCTACCCATTCGGCCTCCATGTGCTCGGGAAGGTCGGCGCCCCCCATCCAGGCAGGCCCCCGGCCCATGATGTTGAGGACGAGGTTGTTGTCGATTCCGCGGTTGTTCAGATGACCGAGGAGGCTCCATAGGGATTCGAACTTGGGACTACCGAAAACCCGCCCGTAGTAGTCCAGGTTGAAAGACTCCGGATCGTCATCGTCGTTGACGAGTTCCCAGTCAGCCATTTCCACCACTACGCGCCAGAGAGTCGCGCCGCCTTCGTCGATCAGCAGATCGATCGCCGGCTGCAGTTCGCCGCTGTTCCAGCTCGCGGAATTCGCATTGACCCCAAAGCCATCAATTCGCTGGAACTTCTGGCTTCCGTCGACTCGTACTTGGATCTCGCGGCCACTGCTTTCGGGATTGCTGCCGATTCGCGACCCGTCGCAGCCATTCCCGAAAAGTGCTAGTCCGGCCAGCAGGGTGATTCTGAAGTGCATGCTCAAAGCTAGCGCAAATCGCGACAGCCGGACACCCTTCGCACCGACGGACGGCAACTTAATGTGCTGTGGCGCAAGCATTTTGCCGGGCGCCCCAAGTAGACTCCTGGCGATGTACCGGTTTGACCTGATTGACCGATTGATGGCCCGTCGAGGCGAGCCAGCCGAACCAGGCCGCTTCGCACACATCAGCCCTGTGGTCTGGAGCCTGGGGCTCACCAGCTTCCTGACAGACATCTCGTCCGAGATGGTCAACAGCATCCTGCCGGTCTATCTCGTGCTGCATCTGCGCCTGAGCCCGATGCAGTACGGCGCCATCGATGGCATCTACAACGGTTTCGCCATTGTCCTGATGAGCTTGTTTGCGGGCTGGCTCGCGGATCGCACTCATCGCCAGAAAGAAGTAGCGGCGGCAGGCTACGGGCTCTCGGCAGTCTGCAAGCTGTTGTTGCTGGCAGCAGGCGGAGCCTGGGGCTGGATCATGCTGGTGACTGGCCTTGATCGCCTGGGCAAGGGATTGCGCAGTGCCCCGCGTGACGCACTCATCTCCCTGAATACGCAGCGTGCATATCTGGCAAGTGCCTTTGGCGTTCACCGGGCGATGGACGCGGCCGGAGCGTTGATCGGTCCCCTGCTTGCTTTCTTTCTCCTCGCGCAGTTGCCGGGCGCGTTTGATGTGCTCTGGATCATCAGTTTCGTCTTTGCCGGTCTTGGGCTGGCGGCGTTGTGGCTGTTCGTGCCCCGAAGTCGCCCGGAAGCGGATTCTGTCGGCGCCCCTGAAGTTCCGGTCACCCGGAGCACTGTCGCGCCGGTGTTTGCGACGCCCAGGTTCATGTCGCTGTGCACTTGCGCGACGCTGCTGGCCGCCGTCACCATCAGCGACGGGTTCATCTATCTGCTGCTGCAGGCGAAGGGAGGGACCAATGCGGGTTTCGTCCCGCTGTTCTACGTGATGACCGCAGGCGCCTATATGCTGTTCTCGATCCCGGTCGGGCGAGTGGCGGATCGGATCGGTCGGGTGCCTGTCCTGGTCGCCGGCTATCTCATGCTCGCGGCCGTGTATGCCATTCTGCTCTACGCTCCTGCCAGCAACATGTCTGCGCTGATTGGTTGCCTGGCACTCTTCGGCCTGTATTACGCCGGTACGGAGGGCGTATTGGTTGCTCTCGCCAGCTCGATTCTTCCTCCGGAACGCCGGACCGTGGGTATCGCGTTTCTCGCAACGGGCATTGGCCTGGGCAAGATGATTTCTTCCGTATTATTTGGCTGGTTGTGGCAGTCCAGCGGGGAGACAAACTCCATCCTCATCTTTACAGTGGGGCTGGTCCTGTCCGGCGCCATCACGGTTGGCTGGCTGCGCCGCAGTCATTTCGAATGAGTCCGTCCCCATGAGCGAGCCGCTGCCGAGCAAGGTAAAGCTGTTCCTGATGCTTTGCATCGCAGGCCTGGCTGTCCTTGCAGGTGCCGTCTACTGGGCAAAAATGCGGGCATCGCGAGAGCCGGTAGCTTTCACATTGCCAACTGAAATTCCTGTTTCTTCGGCGCCGGAGCCACCCGTGCAGGCAGTGGTGTCTGGTACCGAGGAAGCCTCTGCAGAGTCATCTGTAGCGGTATTGCCGCCCCGGCCGGAGAGCGCACAGCCCTCAACCTCAGTGGCGCCTGCCCGCGTCTTCTTCCGCTACACGGGTCTTGATGTGCACTACGGCAAGCTCGCGTTTCGGGATGGCCCGCGGGGCGTACTTCAGTTTGCCGAACCTCTTTCTTGCGAAGTCGCCTACGTGGGTGGGGCTCACGGGATCTGTTTGGTTGCGAAGCGGGGTGTCTTCACCACCTATTCGGGAAAGCTGTTCGATGCCGGCACATTCGCCACGATCGCGGACTTTCCGCTGCAGGGGGTGCCGAGCCGAAATCGCGTTTCCGTTGACGGCAAGCTCGCTGCATACACCGTATTCCTGACTGGCCATGGATACAGCTCAGTCGACTTCTCAACGCAGACGGTGATTCTCGACGTTCCGAGTGCCAGGGTGGTTGCGGACCTGGAAACCGACTTCACCGTACGGCGCGACGGCCAGGTGATCAAGGAGGAAGACTTCAATTTCTGGGGTGTGACCTTCACGCCGGATGCGAAGGGCTTTTTTGCCACCCTGTCCACCGGCGGCAAGCATTTCCTGGTCAGCGGCGATATCGCAACCAGGACGATGCAGGTGATCCACGACAACGTCGAATGTCCTTCATTGTCTCCTGACGGCACGCGGGTCGCCTACAAGAAGCGCTTCATCATCGACAATCGCATCGTCTGGCAATTGCACGTGCTCGACGTGATGACGGGCAAGGAAACGTCTCTGTCGGAACAGCGCAGCATCGACGACCAGCTGGAATGGCTGGACAACCGGAATGTTCTGTATTCAGTGCCGGAAGGCGATGGCAGTTCCGGAGGCGGAACGGACGTCTGGGTGGTCCCGGCCGATGGCAAAGGCCAGCCGCGGTTGTATCTCACCAAGTCCTATTCGCCGTCCGTTGTGCGCTAGAGCGGGGACGGTAGCTGTCGGCGATGTTTACAGGATCAGAACGAGGCTCGGGGTGGCGCGTAGGGTGTGTTCTGAAATATCAATAAAAACATTGATTTAGAAAACACTGGCATCGACGTTGCAATGGGGTTCCGGGATAAGCCGCTGTTCGATCGCCTCCGACAAATCTGAAACTCGGCGTCGACGCGGCTATTTCCTCCGTGAAGCGTTGGTACCGCTCATGGGCAGGGGTATCCAGGGAGGACCTGCGTGACTGCATATGCCAAGTTTGCCGCGTCGATGGGCCGTCTGGGTACTCTTCGCCCGCTTGCCCGGCTCCTGCTGCCACTGATCTTCTGCTTCGCGGCTGCCGCCCAGGCCCAGCAGCAAACCACCCTCTACTTTTCGACCCTGGGAAACAACGCCGTTCCCGGCGTCGCGTCGCCGTACGATGATTCGGACATCTATACCCACAATGGGGTGGTCTACGGCAAGGCGTTCGATGCCGTGTCCAATCTCGGCTTACCGAGCGGGGCGAGCGTCGATGCCCTCAGCGTCGTTGGCAATACCCTCTACCTTTCCTTCTCCAATACCACCGTGACGATTCCCGGGCTCGGGGCCGTTCCCGACGAGAACGTGGTGAGATACCAGGGCGGCGTCTGGTCGACGTATTTTCAGGGGTCGCGTTGCGGGCTGTCCATTGACAACAATGGCGATGTCGATGCGATCGCCGTGGTTGGCAACGTCCTCTATTTCTCCACCGTCGGCAATACGAACGTCAGTGGCCTGGGCGCCGCAGACGATGCCGATGTCTACTCATGGGTGGAAAACGCGACCAGTTGTGGTCGGGTCATGGATGCCACCGCACGCGGTTTGCCGGCGTCTGCGGATGTGGATGCCCTCGAGGTCATTGACAGCAGCTTCTACCTCTCCTTTCTGGATGCTGCCGTCGTCCCCGGCGGTCTGGGCACCATCACCGATGAAGCCGTAGTCCGATTCGATTCATCCGGCCCGACGTGGAGCCTCTACTTCAGCGCACCGGGACTCGATCAGGCAGATGGCCAGGATCTCGATGCACTCTCAATCGTGCAGATGGCGCCACCACCCCCGGCTCCGGTGCTTGCGTTAGACGCCCCATTGAACGGTTCGACGGTCATCGGCACTTCCGTAAGCGTGGCATTCCGCATTACGGGCGATGCGGCTCAGGCGACTTATGCGCAGTTGCGTCTCGATGGGGGCTCCGCGCTGACCGTCCCTGTTGCCACTGGCGTTCTCGAGATCTCGGGAGTGTCACCGGGAGTCCACGTGCTCACCGGCCATCTCGCGCGTGCGGACCAGACCAAGATCGCGGGATCGGATGCCATTTCGATCTCCTTCACCGTCGTGGCACCTCCCGTTTCGCCCAGGCTGGTGATATCGGGCCCCACGGCCGGCTCAACCCTCGTGGGAACCGTCGTTGACGTTGCCTTCACCACGACGGGTGATCTTTCCCAGGCGAGCCACGTCCATCTCGCACTGGATGGCGGACCCGAAATGATGGTGATGTCGCTGAGTGGCACGCTGCAGCTGACCGATATCGCTCCGGGGTCCCATACCTTGACCGGGTACGTGGCGAGGCAGGACCACACGAAGATCGAGGGTTCCGACGCAGTTGCTGTTGCATTCACGACCACCCTTGTTGCGCCACCGCCGAAGCTGACGATCAGTTCGCCAACCAGCGGCGGACAGGCCATTGGTCCGAATGTGGCTGTGACGTTTGGAACCAACGGGGCGCAGGCCGATGCAAACCATGCCCATTTCCGTCTCGATGGCGGACCGGACATCATGGTCATGGCCCTGGCAGGGACTTTCGAGATTGCAGGAGTTACGGCAGGGACCCACACGCTGGACGGTTACCTCGTCAGGGCTGATCACTCGAAGATAACGGGCTCCGATGCGACCAGCATCAGTTTCAATGTCACCATTCCCGCCGCAAACGATCCCGTGCTGGTCGGTCAGTGGTCCAGCCAGCTCAGCCTGCCCACTGTCGCCGTCAATCTCTCCCTCCTGCACACGGGCAAGGCGATCTTCTGGGCTGGCGACTTCTCGTCTGCTCCGAACTACGGAGAACTGTGGGACCCGGCAACCAACCTGATAACACCGGCGCCGAATCCGTACTCGAACATCTTCTGCTCTGCCCACGTGCATCTGGCCGATGGCTCTTTGCTGGTGGCAGGCGGGCACGACGCGCAGAACGGCATTCTGGGAATCGCCGATTCGAATACATTCAACCCTGTTACGGAATCGTGGCTACCCAAGCCCGACATGGCATTCAGGCGCTGGTATCCGACGTTGACACTACTTGGAGATGGCCGCGCTATCGTCGTGTCCGGATCTGAGAACAGCGAATCCCAGTTTGTCGAGACTCCGGAAATCTACGATCCGGTCACAAGCACCTGGACGCAACTCGGCAATGCCCGGCTCTCAGTTCCGCAGTATCCAATGAACTTCCTTCTGGCGGACGGACGCCTTCTGCAAACGGGATCCACCGAGCAGCCAACGGCTACCCGAGCGCTCAGTATTCCCGCGCAACAGTGGAGCGTGATTGATTCCAGGATCCTGGATGGCGGCAGCTCGGTGATGTATGCCCCCGGCAAGATCATGAAGTCGGGCAGTTCGTCCAACGATGGTCAGACACCCACTGCTCTCTCTGCGGCGACGACCTATGTTCTCGACATGAACGTTGCCAGTCCGTCATGGCGACAGACGACTTCGATGCAGTATCCGCGGACCTTCCACAACCTCACGAGCCTCGCTGACGGTACTGTCCTGGTCACTTCTGGGTCGCGGCGCAAGAGCGAGACGAACCTGGGAGAAGGCGTGCTGCAGGCTGAACTCTGGTCGCCCGAAAACGAGACGTGGACCACGCTTGCGCCGATGCAGAATGCCCGTATCTATCACTCGACGGCAGTCCTGCTTCCGGACGGGCGGGTAGCAGTGTCCGGTTCGGGCAACATTGCGGGCGGAACTGACCAGCTCAATCTCGAAATCTTCTCGCCCCCATATCTGTTCAAGGGCGCGAGACCCGTCATCAGCACCGCTCCATCACTGGTGAAATACGGCAGCAGCTTCGTCGTTGAAACGCCGGATGCGTCCCGTATTCGGGCGGTCAATCTGATCCGCCCAGGTGCCGCTACCCATAGTTTCGACCAGGACCAGCGCTTTGTGCCTGTTTCGTTTACCCAGGCCGCCGGAGGATTGCAGATCAGTGTTCCATCAAATACGAATCTGCTGCCTCCTGGCTACTACATGCTGTTTCTCGTCAACGATGCCGGCGTGCCCTCCGTCGCGCGCTTTGTCCGCTTGCCTGCTGGATATGAAGACTCGGAACCACCCACCGCTCCGGGTGGCGCTACCGGAACTGGATCGGTAGCGACTGCGACGATTTCCTGGACCGCGTCTACCGACAATGTCGGTGTGGTGCGATATGAAATCCATCGTTCCCTGGTGCCTGGATTCGCACCTTCGCCGGCGACCTTGATAGGGCAGTCAACGACGACCAGCTTCACCGATCTCGGTGTGCCGGCGGGGACCTACTATTACGTGGTGGTCGCCGTCGATCCGGCGGGAACGCTGAGCAGTGCATCTACGCAGGTGGCGGTGATCGTAGCTGCAGATTCCGCACCGCCCGTAGTGTCAGTAAGCGCGCCCATCGCGGGATCGACCCTTTCCGGCAACGTGACGGTAACCGCGACGGCGACGGACAACGTGAGTGTGGCGGGCGTGCAGTTCAGGCTGAACGGGGCGTTGCTGGGGAGTGAGGACACGGTTGCGCCGTACTCGTACGTGTGGAACTCGGCCACTGCGACGAATGGCGCACATGTCCTGACGGCAGTAGCCCGGGACGCGTCCAACAACACGATGGAATCGCTGGCGGTGAACGTGATTGTGTCGAACACGGCACAGGTTCCCGCGGGGCTGGTGGCGGCCTATGGCTTCGAGGAAGGCACGGGCACAACGCTGGGTGACGCGTCTGGACGAGGCCATGCCGGGACGATCTCGGGAGCCACCTGGACGACGGCGGGGAAGTACGGCAAGGCGCTGTCTTTCGATGGCGTGAATGACCTGGTGACGATCGCCGATACCGTGGCCCTGGATCTGACGACGGGGATGACGCTGGAAGCCTGGGTGTATCCGACGGCGCTGACCGGCTGGCGCACGGTGATGATGAAGGAAGTCAGCGGGGAACTGGCTTATACGTTGTACGCGAACGAGGATGTCCAGACAGCGGCGAGCTACGTGCGGATCGGCACCAGCAGCCGGCGCGTGGCGGGAGGCGGCGCACTGCCGTTGAATGCATGGACGCATCTGGCGCCGACGTATGACGGCAGCACATTGCGGTTGTACGTGAATGGGGTGCAGGTGGGCAGCCAGGCGATGACAGGGTCGATTGCCGTCTCGGCGTTGCCGCTGCGGATCGGAGGCAACTCGGTGTGGGGTGAATACTTCGGTGGGCGGATCGACGAGGTCCGCATCTACAACCGGGCGCTGTCGGCAGGGGAAATACTGTCGAACGTGAACCTGCCTGTCATCCCGCCCCCCGCATCCCAGCCCACCCGATCCAGTTCCATCTCCGTGGCATCGCAGGCCAGGAAAGTGTGGGTGGTCAATCCCGATACCGATACCGTTACGGCGCTGAACGCCGATACATTGGTCGTGCAGATGGAGATTCCAGTCGGGAGGCATCCAACGTCCGTTGCGCTCGACAACCTCGGGCAGGTCTGGATCACGTGCCGTGACGACGACACCGTCTGGGTGCTTGATTCTGCTACCGGCGCCGTGAGGAATATCATTGCCGGCAGATGGGGATCGGCGCCAGTGAGCGTGGTGTTTACACCCGATGGAAGCAAGGGATTCATCGCTTTCCAGGGCACCGGAACGATCCAGCAGGCAACCCCCGCAGGCCAGGTGTTGGGGACATCGATCAGCGTCGGGCCCGTTCCTCATGCCCTCGCGGTTTCGGCTGACGCCAGGCGGCTGCTCGTATCGCAGTTGATTTCCACCGGGACGACAGGAGCTGTGCGTCCAGTGGATATCGCCAGCTTCGCAGCCGGAGCCCCTGTCGCGCTCCCCATCGATTCAACGTCCATCGATGGATCGTTGGCAGCCCGTGGCCTGCCAAACTATCTTGCTGGTCTCGCAATCGACCCGGCGAATGGCGTTGCCTGGGTCGTCGGCAAGAAGGACAACGTCCTCCGTGGGCAATTGCGGGACGGACAGCCACTGACGTTCGAAACAACGGTGCGCGCCCTGGTCAGCCGCCTGGATCTTAACCTGGGCCAGGAACAGCTGAACCGCCGCATCGACCTCGACAATGCGAGCCAGCCCTCTGCGGTGGCGCTGAGTGAATCAGGAGCCTTGGCCTTCATCACCCTGCAAGGGACGAACCGCCTGATCGCGTTGAACCAGCTCGGGGTCGAGATTGCCCGCGGCGATACCGGACTGGCGCCCCAGGGCCTCGCGATCGATCCAGTGACCCAGCGCATTTACACCCAGGATCTGATGA
>JANNNQ010000047.1:0-15943 GCA_031398625.1 Pseudomonadota bacterium | reverse complement strand
CGCCGCAGCAGCGGTCGTTCTTCTCGATCTTGCCGTTCGCGTCGCTGTTCATGAGCGTATTAACGACTTTCAGCGGATCGTAGCTCTTCATCGGCGAGTGGCAGGGGTCGTGGTACATGTAGCGCGTGCCGGTGACGCCTTCGAGGCGGATGCCCTTCTCCATGAGGTACTCATGGATGTCGATGATCCGGCAGCCCGGGAAGATCTTGTCGAATTCATAGCCCTGCAGCTGGTCATAGCAGGTGCCGCAGCTGACGACGACGGTCTTGATGTCGAGATAGTTGAGCGTGTTCGCGACGCGATGGAACAGAACGCGATTGTCCGTGATGATCTTGTCGGCCTTGTCGTACTCGCCCGCACCGCGCTGCGGATAGCCGCAGCACAGATAGCCCGGCGGCAATACGGTCTGCACGCCTGCATGCCAGAGCATGGCCTGTGTGGCGAGTCCGACCTGCGAGAACAGGCGCTCCGAGCCGCACCCGGGGAAATAGAACACCGCCTCCGTCTCGCCCGACGTGCGTTTCGGGTCGCGGATGATCGGTACGTAGCGCTTGTCTTCGATGTCGAGCAACGCCCGCGCGGTCTTCTTCGGCAGCCCACCCGGCATCTTCTTGTTGACGAAGTGGATCACCTGCTCGCGTATCGGCGGGCGCCCACCGGTCGTGGCCGGCGGATGCTGCGTCTGGGGCTTCGTCACCGTCTTGAGCACGGTATTGGCGACGCGCTGTGCCTTGTAGCCCCAGTCGATCATGATCTTGCGCGTGAACTTGATCGTCTCGGGATTGGTCGCGTTCAGGAAGAACATGGACGCAGCCGTACCGGCGTTGAACCGCTTCTTCCCCATGCGCCGCAGAAGGTCGCGCATGTCCATCGAGACGTTGCCGAAGTCGATGTCCACCGGGCACGGCGTTTCGCACTTGTGGCAGACGGTGCAATGGTCCGCCACGTCCGAGAACTCATCCCAGTGCTGGATCGACACGCCGCGGCGCGTCTGCTCTTCGTAGAGGAAAGCCTCGACCAACAGTGAGGTTGCCAGGATCTTGTTGCGCGGGCTGTAGAGCAGGTTCGCCCGCGGCACGTGCGTCGCACACACCGGCTTGCACTTGCCGCAACGCAGGCAATCCTTGATGGCATCGGAAATCGAGTTGATGTCCGACTGTTGCATGATCAGCGATTCATGGCCGAGCAGGTTGAAGCTCGGCGTGTAGGCATCGCGCAGGTCGCCCCCGGGCAGCAGCTTGCCCTTGTTGAAGCGGCCTTCCGGATCCACCCGCACCTTGTACGAACGGAAATCCGCAATCTCTTCGTCGGTCAGGAACTCGAGCTTGGTCAGGCCGATGCCGTGCTCGCCGGAGATCACGCCATCGAGGCTGCGGGCGACTTGCATGATGCGCACGACAGCCGCGTTCGCCGTCTGGAGCATCGCGTAGTTGTCCGAGTTGACCGGGATATTGGTATGCACGTTGCCGTCACCGGCATGCATGTGGAGGGCAACGAATACCCGCCCCTTGAGGACCCGCTTCTGGATCGATTCGCACTCTGCCAGCACGGGCGCAAACGCACCGCCCAGGAACAGCCGGCGAAAAGGATTTCTGACTTCGAGTTTCCAGGACACGCGGATGGTGCGATCCTGGAGCACGTCGAACAGGCGCATGCCGGCGTTGTCCGCTGCACGCCGGGCGAGATCAGCAACCAGCTCGCCCAATCCCAGCCCCTGCAGCTCCGGCAGCACGCTGACGAGCGGCGCATCGATGAAACCCTGCAGGAACGACCAGCGCTTCCGCACTTCGGAGATGAGTTCGCGCGCCTGCAGCGGCCGTTCGCCGAGGATTTCGTCGGGCGGGAGCCGCTCCATTTCCGGATCGTCTGTTTTCGCCAACTCGAGGCGACCGGAAAGATAGTGTTCCAGCTGGTCAAGGAGTTCGAGCTTGTTCGCGATCGACAGCTCGATGTTGATGTGCTCGATGGCGTCGGTGTATTCGCCCATGCGGTCGAGCGGAATCACGACGTCCTCGTTGATCTTGAACGCGTTGGTGTGTTTCGCGATGGCGGCGGTGCGTGAACGGTCCAGCCAGAACTTCTTGCGGGCATCGGGAGACACCGCAACGAAGCCCTCACCGGTGCGTGCATTGGCCATGCGCACGACTTCAGAAGTCGCGAGCGCCACGGCCGCATCGTCATCGCCGACGATATCGCCGATGAGCACCATCTTCGGCAAGCGCCCCCGATTCGACTTCGTCGTGTAACCGACGGCGCGCAGATACCGTTCGTCGAGGTGCTCAAGGCCTGCGAGCAGCACGCCCTTGTTCCGGCCTGCGCCATCCAGGTAATTCTTGATCTCGACGATGGAGGGAATCGCGTCCCGCGCCTGGCCGAAGAATTCGAGGCACACGGTCCGCGTGTGCTTCGGCATGCGATGTAAAATCCACCGCGCCGCCGTAATGAGACCGTCGCAGCCTTCCTTCTGCACGCCCGGCAAGCCCCCCAGGAACTTGTCGGTGACGTCCTTGCCGAGGCCCGCCTTGCGAAACCGCGCGCCGGGAATCTCGAGCTGCTCGGTCTTCAGCACCTTTGCCCTGGACGCCGGCTGCGAGCCGTCTTTCCAGATCAGTTCGAAGCGCGCCACCTCGACTTCATGGATCTTGCCGCGGTTGTGGCCGATACGCGTGATCTCGAGCCAGTTGCCCTGCGGATCGACCATGCGCCACCACGCGAGGTTGTCGACAGCGGTGCCCCACAGCACGGCTTTCTTGCCGCCTGCATTCATCGCGACGTTGCCGCCGATGCAGGACGCATCGGCAGAGGTCGGATCGACGGCGAACACGAAGCCGGCATGCTCTGCAGCCTGCGAGACGCGACGCGTGACGACGCCCGCTTCGGATTGAATCGTCGGCACCTGCGCAGCCACGCCGGGCAACGGGCCTTGCTCCACCTCGCCCAGCGCCTCGAGCTTTTCGACATTGATCACTGCGGCACGTGCGGTCAGCGGAATGGCACCACCGGTATAGCCCGTGCCACCGCCCCGCGGAATGATCGTCAGCTCGAGCTCGATGCAGCTGCGGACGAGACCGGGAATCTCGTCCTCGCTGTCCGGCATGAGCACGAGGAACGGGTACTCGACGCGCCAGTCGGTCGCATCGGTGACATGCGAGACGCGCGCGAAGGCATCGAAGCGGATGTTGTCGGCACGGGTGTGCCGCGACAGGAGCTGGCGAGCGCGATTGCGCAACTCGCCTACGGCCTCGAACTCACTGGCGAACCGGCGGATGGCCTCGCGCGCCAGCACCAGTAACTCGGCCACCTTGCCGTCGCGATCCGGGTCGGACCCGTCGCGGCGCCGGTCGATCTCGGTCAGCCGGTGCTCCAGCGCCTCGACCAGCAGCTTGCGGCGGTCGGGATTGTCGAGCAGGTCGTCCTGCAGGTACGGATTGCGGCGGACGACCCAGATGTCCCCGAGCACTTCATAGAGCATCCGCGCAGACCGGCCGGTCCGGCGTTCGCCGCGCAGCTCATTCAGGATCGTCCAGCCACCCTGCCCGAGCAACCGGATGACGATTTCCCGGTCGGCAAACGAGGTGTAGTTGTAGGGGATCTCCCGCAATCGGGCGGGGGCGTCGAGCTCGATGGGAGCAGGCGGCGGGATCTCGAAGGACAGCTGGGCGCTCATGAAAAGGAGGTCTGAGGACGGGGCGCGCCATTGTACAGGGCGCCGCACCGGAAACGGGCGCCGGTTCTTACCGGGGTGGAGCCTGGTTGGAGATGTACTCGAAACCGTCTGCAGGCCGTTGCAGCCTGGAGACAAACAGCCCCTTCGACCCGTCGCGCGCAGGCCCGCCGGTGATCACGACCCGGTCACCGGGCTTGAGGGTGTCGCCGGTATAGCCACGCCCTTCGAGCCGGGTGCGGCTGCTCCATTCGACCGTCCACTTCTCCCGGGCGCCATTCCCGGATTCGACTTCGATGTGGATGAGCGGATGCGGGTTGCGGAACTCGAACGAGGTGACCACGCCGGTCACGGTCACCGGCGCTTCCCTTGCATACATCGCAGTGATGGAGTGATGGGCGCCGCTCGATGCGGCACCCAACCCGAGAAGCACACCTGCTGCCAGCCGTGCGTGCTTCATCGCGCTCAGTTCACGATCGTGATGATCGTGCCCGACGCCGTGCCATCGGGATTCTGGCGCACGGTGCCCGTGAGCTTCGTGCCTGGCTTCAAGGCGGATGCCGGCAGCGGCTGGATCACGGTGATCTCGACGTTCGCCGGCACGATGACTTCCTTCTCGCCTCCCTTGTACGCGACCTTCATCACGCCGCCATTGGCGATGGACGAGACACTGCCGTTGGTCATGGTTGCGGTGACGTTGCCGTTGGTCATCGTGGTGTTCGGCGCCTGCATGGGCCGGTGGCCTTCACCGGCGCCGCGCATCGATTCCGGAAAGATGTGGATCTCGGTTGCTTCCATCTTGCCGTTCTTCTCCACGGCTGTCGTCCCGAGGAAGGTGTTCGGGCCGATGTCCGACAGCTTCGCGGGCACGCGCGTCATGATGGCCGTATCTGCCGCAATGCTGAACGTGACCGGACCCTGTTCGCCCTTGATCGTCACCGTCTTGCCATCCGATTTCTCGACCGTGCCGGCGATGCGCGCAGTGGGAGTCGCGGGAGCATTCGGCATCTGGGCGGGCGCGGAAGCGGAATTCTGGGCGGCGGCCGGCAAGGCTGCCAGCAACAGAACCGCCGCGGAGATGAGGCTGGTACGCATGAGTTCCCCTGCAAGTCGTTGGGCTTTACTGGATATTGAGGCGGGTGGCCGAAGCGGAACCGTCTGCGTTCTGCCGGACCTGTCCGCCGACACGGATACCGGGTTTGAGTGCGGCGACCCCGACTCGTTCAATGAAGGTGACCTCGACGTCCTTCGGCACGTAGACGTCCTGCGTGCCCCTGCCCTTGTCACCGTCCTTGTATTCGACCTTCATCACGCCGCCCTCGGCGATGGAAGCAACATTGCCGTTGGTCACGGCCGTCACGTTGCCGTTGGTCATCATGGAACCGGGTTCGCCCTGCCACGGATAGTGACCTTCCCCGGCGCCGCGCATGGACTCTGGAAAGACGTGGACTTCGATGGCTTCGAGGCGGCCGTTACGAGGCACGGTGGTCGTGCCGAGGAAAGTGTTCGGGCCGATGTCGCCGAGCTTGCCCGCCTTGCGGGTCATGACCGGCGCGTCCGCAGGCACTGCGAACGACACGTTGCCAGTGGCGGTCTTGAGGGTCAGCGTCCTGCCGTCCCAGCTTTCAACAGTCCCATTGACGGCAACAGCCGGAGGGGCTCCCGGAGGCGCGTTCTGCGCGAGGGCAGCAAAGGAAACTGCAGCCAGTACGCCCGTAGCGAGCACCGCCAATCCGCGCATGGAACCCCCGTTCGTTTCCTTGATGTCCCCTTTCAGATCATAGGTCAACCCCTCCGCGGTTCCAATGCGCGGATTTCGCCGCTCAAACCGTCTGTCTACGAGCCAACCGTTGCGTCAGGGATGGCGCAATCAAAATCAGGAACTTTCAAGTTCCTGATTTTGTTGGCGAGCATAAAGTGACGTCTTTTGCGATGCGACGTTGAAAATGGGCAGGGCGGCCCTTTTTCAGCCACATGACTAGTGCGCCGCAGCGTCGAAGGCTTTCTGGTAGTCCTGGCGATTGCGGGCGCCAATGATCGTGGCAGCGACCTGGCCCTTGGCGAACACCATCACCGTCGGGATCGACCGGACGCCGTAGCGGGCCGCAATCTCGGGGTGGTCATCGACGTTCAACTTGGCGATCTTGACGCGATCGGCGTAGTCCGCCGCCAGTTCGTCGAGGATCGGCGCTACAGCGCGACACGGACCGCACCACGGCGCCCAGAAATCAACGGCGACGGGCTGCTCCGCTGCCAGGACATCCTGGGCAAAGTTGCTCGCGGTGAGCTCGGCGGGAACGGGGGGGTGGCTCATGGAACTCTCCGTAATTGGCTGCAGGCGGCGAGCCTCGGCCGGAAGGCTTGCGCTTCTGCCTTGGCACTGGGCTTTCTTTAGCCGCCTTTGCGTTATTCAACGCCTGCCAGAACCGGCCGGCCAGACCGTTTGCTCATGAGGGTAGGCGCAGCCGTTATCGCGCCATTCACGAGGACAGGAAGATCAGGCCCGGGGGTGGACGAACATCCTGAGGCCGGCCCTCGGGTAGACCGTCGTCCCGGGGGCCGGGTCGAAGGTCTGGCCAGGCACGAGCTCGAGGCGATAGCGCCGGGCAATGAGGGCGACGGTCAGGATCGCTTCCGACATCGCGAACGTCGCTCCGATGCAGGCGCGATGCCCGAGACCGAACGGAAGGTACGTGTACCGCGAGCGGGCAGCACACTGTTCGGCGCTGAAGCGCTCGGGTTCGAACCTGTCGGGCTCGGGCCAGTGCTCCGGCTGGTGATGCATCGCATGCACCGACACGACCGCCGTCTTGCCCTTCGCGATGCAATGACCGCCAACAGTGGTTTCCTCCATGGCCACACGCGCGAAGGAATGAATCGGCAGGTACAACCGCAGCGATTCCTTGACGACCTGCTCGGTGTAGACCAGCGCTTCCAGCTGCGGCAGCGTGATCGGCTCACCGGGTGGGCAATGTAGCGCCACTTCCGCTTCGATCCGCTCGCGCACCTCCGTATGCGTTGCCAGCAGGATATGGGTCCAGCACATCGTCGACGCACTGGTCTCGTAGCCGGCGCCGATCATCGTGATGGCCTGGTCGCGCAGCTCGACAGGCGTGAAAGCGGGTCCCTCCTCTGCCGACGCGCGGATCAGCAGGCCAATGAGGCCGCCCCTCTCGGGACCGGCTTCGCGGCAGCGATCGATGATCGCGAACATGAGTGCATCGAGGTCCGCCATCGCCGCATCGAGGCGACCAGCACGTTCGCGCGTCCGCTGCCAGTGCAGCCACGTGGAAAAACCCGGCCGCGCGGGCCAGGAACGCCAGACCCGTGTCAGGGTATCGAACAGCGCGTCGGCCTGGCCTTCGAAACAGACACCGAACGTGAGCCTGCCGGCAACTGCCTGGGCGAGACGCTGGAACTCCCCCATCATGTTGACGGGCGTGCCTGCCTGCGCAGCCGCCTCCCAGCGGTTGAGAAAGGCATCGATCAGGGCATGCATCCAGTCGTGATGCCCCGCCAGGACGCCGGGCTTGAAGGCCGGTTGCAGCAGGCGGCGCTGACGACGCCAGGCCTCGTGTTCGCTCAGCAGCATGCCGTTGCCCAGCAGGCGGCGCAGGGCGTCGTAACGCGTGTTCTTGATGAACAGCGCCCGCTTGTCGATCAGCGTTTCGCGGATGAGATCCGGGTCGGATAGAAGGAACAGCGACTCCCGCCCCGGCAGGGGGACCTCGGCGATGCCGCCGAACCTCGCGGCCAGGCGCGTCGCGAAATTCATCGGATCCAGGGTCAGCTCGCGACTGTAGTTGGCAAACAGGCGCCGCGGGGGCCCAGGGCATTGGGTCATGGAATCCTTGATGACGTAAACCTTCCAATGAGGGTTGCAATATATGCCTGACGGGGAAGGAATCTAGCACGGCGGTGATTGCCGAATCGATCCGCCGGACTGACAATCGGGATTCGACTGGTCAAAACGTGTTGATTCTGTCGCAACGGCGGACGGGAGAACCCTCATGAAAATGCTTCGCGCGCTGCTGCCGCTCGTAGTGGTACTACTTGCCGGCTGCGGCGTGAATCCTGTCACCGGCAAACAGGAATTGCAGTTTGTCTCCGAAGGGCAGGAACTCAAGATCGGGGCCGAAAACTACGCGCCAATGCGCCAGAGCGAAGGGGGCGATTTCAAGGTGGTGCCCGAACTCACCACGTATATCAATGAGGTCGGCCAGAAGCTCGCGGCCGTATCCGACCGGCAACTCCCGTACGAGTTCGTCGTCCTCAATAACTCCGTCCCCAATGCCTGGGCGCTGCCTGGCGGCAAGATCGCGGTGAACCGGGGCCTGCTGGTCGAGCTCAAGAGCGAAGCCGAGCTGGCCGCCGTCCTCGGCCACGAGATCGTGCATGCCGCCGCGCGCCACGGAGCGCAGGCCCAGGAACGCGGCACGTTGCTGCAGGCGGGCATGGCCGCTGCAACGATCGGCGCCGCTATCGGTGGCGTAGACCAGAATGTGGCAGGCCTGCTGATCCAGGGTGCAGGCGTCGGCGCGCAACTGATCCACACCCGTTACGGTCGGGAGGCCGAACTCGAAAGCGACCTGTACGGCATGCGATACATGAAGGCCGCCGGCTACGATCCGCAAGGCGCGGTCTCGCTGCAGGAAACCTTCGTGCGCCTGTCTGCACAGGGCCGCCGCCAGCAGAGCTGGCTCGATGGACTCTTCGCTTCGCACCCTCCCTCACAGGAACGCGTGGACAGAAACCGGCAGACTGCGGCCGAACTCGGTGCCGGCGGCGAACTGGGTGTCGAGCGGTTCGCAGCCCGGCTCAAGACCTTCAATGAACTGAAACCGGCCTACGACAAGTATGACCAGGCCGTTGCGGCAGCCCGCAAGAAGGATTTCGCGGGAGCCAGGAAGCTCGCGGGCGAGGCGGCGGCGGCGGTGCCGCAGGAAGGTCGCTTCCATGAGTTCCTGGGGGAAGTGGCGCTGTCGGAAAAGCAGCCTCAACAGGCGATCACGCACTACCAGAAGGCGATTGATCGCAATCCCGAATACTTCGGCTCGTATCTCGGCGCCGGCGTGGCGCAACTGCAGGCCGGCAATCGCGCGCAGGCCGAGACCTGGCTCACTCGCAGCGTGCAGCTATTGCCCACTGCGCCGGCAGCGTTCTACCTCGGGCAGATCGAACGCGAGAAAGGCAACCTGGCCGGCGCGATGCAGTACTACAAGGCCGCAGCGGGCTCGAACAGCGCGATCGGCCAGCAGGCCGCTGCGGAATTCGTCCGGCTCGACCTGCCGCAGAACCCCGGCAACTACATTGCGACCGGCCCGCAGCTCGATGCTCGCGGGCAGCTCGTCGTGAATATCCAGAATCGCGCGCCCGTGCCGCTCGCGGATATCCAGATCACGCCGGTGTTGCTCGATGCCGCCGGGCGTGTGGTTTCGCAGGGGAACCGGATCGGCATCCGCGGTCCGCTCGCCGCCGGACAACAGACGACGGCAGCGACTGGCATGGGTCTGGCACAGGAACAGCTGCAGTTCGTACGCTTCCGCATCGAAGGCGCACGCGCGGCTGAATGAGGGTCAGGAAGGCAGCCTTGCGAGCGCAGCGATCGTTGCGGCGCAGGCAGCGGCGGCTTCCCGACCTTTCACGCGGAAGTGCTCGCGGAAGAATTGCTGATGTTCGTCGTGCGCATGGAAGTGCTGCGGCGTCAGCACCATGGAAATCACGGGAACCTCCGTCTCGAGTTGCACCTGCATCAGGCCATTGATGACGGCAGCAGCGACGAACTCGTGGCGATAGATCCCGCCGTCGACGACCAATCCTGCCGCGATGATCGCCGCGTACTGTCCGGTTCGGGCCAGCCGCTGTGCATGCAGCGGAATCTCGAAGGCGCCCGGTACCGTGAAGACCTCCAGCGCCTTCGGATCACCGCCGAGCTGCTTCCATTCAGCAGCAAAGGACTTGCGGCCCTGCGCGACGATGTCGGCGTGCCAGGACGACTGCACGAAGGCGATGCGGTATTCGGGCACCGGCTGTGGTGCAGCGCGGGCGGTGCGGATACGACTCATGCGGGCTCCCGGTTCCAAGACGCAATGTGATGGCGAACCGGGGCGCACGAAGACGAGAATCCGGATGATTGGGGACCGTCCCCATACATCCAGATCCAGCGACCGCTCTCGTAACCGGACTGTACCGTCGGCTCCGGATTCAAACCGGATCTGCTGTCCGGGATAGGGGATCAGGTTGGGGACTGACCCCGATGGGGGACAGCCCCCAACCTGATCCCATACGCCGCGCCCGCGGGCTTGTGCGATTGCTCGCCGTCACCGCCGGTGGGGAGTTGCACCCCGCCCCGAGAACGCTGCCAGCCACCCATCAAGGCGCCCGGCGCGGGGCGCAGTATAAGGAATCGTGATGCCTGCTTGGAACCCGTCCTGCGAACCGGTGTACAACCCGGGACAGGAAAACGACCTGGAAAGTCACGACATGCGCACAGCGCTCATTGTTGTTCTGGCTGCCAGTTTGGCGGCCTGTGGCGGGGGTGGGGGTGGAAGCAGCCCGACGCCCGCAACCCCGTTGAGTAGTCAGGGTGGCTCCATACAGACTTCCACCGTTACCCCAACCAGTTATTCAGCCGGCATTTTCCTCCCCGCATCGACCTTCAAGTCACAGTGCGCTGCGCCCCGTACGGGCACCAATCCGCAGACGAACCAGTCCTACACCGACAGGATGGGCTCAAGCTCGACGGAAAACGCCTGGCTGCGGTCCTGGACCAACGAGACATATCTCTGGTACTCCGAGGTACCCGACGTCAATCCGAATTCGTACGCCACCACATCCTACTTCCCGTTGCTGAAGACGGCTGGCGTTACCGCGTCAGGCAATCCCAAGAACCGCTTTCATTTCACCTACTCGACCCCCGAGTGGATCGCGCTGTCGCAATCGGGCTCGGGGTCAGGATATGGAGCCCAGTGGTTTTCGGTGCCAGGACCGGGGGCCATCGTGGCCTACACGGAGCCGGGCTCACCCGCTGCCAATGCGGGCTTGATGCGGGGCGACGAAATCCTCTCGATCGATGGCGTCGGCTTTGCAGCGGCGCTCGCGTCCAACTACGACGCGACCCTGGAGGCGCTCTATCCGCCGGCCAATGGCCTGTCGCATGCGTTTACGCTGCGTTCGACTGGCGGCGTCCAGTACACGGTCACCCTGCAATCGACGACGGTCGTCTCGGACCCGGTGCAGGACGTGAGCATCCTGTCGACCGGCACCGGACCCGTCGGCTACCTGGTGTTCAACGACCATATCGCCACGAGTGAAGCGCAACTCATCGCCGCGATCAACCAGCTCAAGACCGCGAACGTCACCGACCTCATCCTCGATGTGCGCTACAACGGCGGCGGGTACCTCGATATCGCCAGCGAACTGGCCTACATGGTTGCGGGGCCTGTTCCCACCGCGGGCAGGACGTTCGAGCGGCTGACGTTCAACAGCAAGCACCCGAACACGAATCCAGTGACGGGTCAGGCACTGGCACCCATCCCGTTTCACACCGCGACGCAGGGATTCAGCGCCGGGAACGGTACGGCACTGCCCACCCTGGACCTGCCGCGCGTCTTCGTCATCACCGGCTCGGGCACGTGCTCCGCCAGCGAGTCGATCATCAACAGCCTGCGAGGCGTGGATGTGCAGGTCAACCAGATCGGCATGACGACGTGCGGCAAGCCGTACGGCTTCTATGCCACGGACAACTGCGGCACCACGTACTTCACGATCCAGTTCAAGGGGGTCAACGCGAAGAATTTCGGCGACTACACCGATGGCTTCACGCCCGACAACAGCGTGGCGGGCCGCATCGGCGAACGCCTGCCGGGTTGCTCGGTGAACGACGATTTCAGCCGACCGCTCGGCGATCCGGCGGAAGGCAAACTCGCAGCGGCGTTGCAGTATCGCGCTACCGGCACCTGCCCCGCGCCGCCGACGTCCACTCCCGTAGGCTTCGCCAAGACGACAGGTGCAGCAGAAGTAGGGACGCTCGTTCGCCCGGCAGTGAAAGAGATTCGCATCCTGCTCGAATAGCACTACAAGCCGTTCCACACGCTCGAGACGTCGGACGATTCGTACAACTCACCGGCAGGTAACCTGACGGAGCGCGGGTTGGGCAACGTGCACCATGGTCGGGAAATCCTCACCAGGAGTTGCCCATGGGCTACGTAGATGGCTTCCTCATCCCTGTTCCTACCTCTGCCAGGGACAAGTTCGTAGAGCACGCAAACAAAGGCGACAGCGTCTTCATGAAGCACGGAGCGACGCGCATTCTCGAGTGCTGGGGCGATGACGTTCCGGACGGAAAGGTCACCGACTTCCGCCGCGCCGTCCAGGCGAAAGCCGACGAAACCGTGGTTTTCTCCTGGGTCGAATGGCCGGACAAGGCAACCCGTGACGCAGCGATGTCCCGGATCATGGCCGACCCGGCAATGAGTCCCGAAAACAACCCGATGCCTTTCGACGGCAAAAGGTTGGTCTTCGGCGGGTTCACCCCCGTAGTCAAGATGGGTTCCGACCTCGCGGAGCAGGCTTCCGGCTGACGACTATTCTGTGACCTGCTGGTCAAGCGTCGCCCGCAACTCCGTCGGCAGCTTGAGACGCCCGGCGAGTGCGTCGAGCCACGCGCGTTCGGCGGGATGATCGGGATCGATCGCGAGACGTGAAGCGAGATACAGCTCGGCACCCTGTTCGGGTGTGGCCACCTGCGCTGCAATCCGCCCCAGGTCGATGGGCTGCGTCAGCGCGTCGAACACCATGGCCTTCGCTTCTGCATCGAGGCCAAGGCGTTCGACCTGCGCGAACAGTCGCTGCTGTTCTTCTGCATCCACGTGCCCGTCCGCCTTGGCGGCCGCAATCATGCCGCGGATCAGCACCAGTTCGAAGGCACCACCATCTGCAGCGGGCTGCGCGTGCGGCAGCAACCCGGGTGTTGCCTGCGGGATGGATGCGAATGGCGCCGCACCCCCCTGGTTCTGGCGATAAGTCTGGTAGGCCTGGTACGCGATGGCACCCAGCGCTGCGGCGCCACCGTACCCCAGCGCACCCCCCGCGAGCTTGCGGACCTTTTTGCCACCGAGGAGCATGCCCAGCAATCCGCCCGCCACTGCACCGGCCCCGAACGCCTGGGGCCTGCTAGCCTGGTTCAGCCGGTCCCGCGCCTGGTTCGCTACGCTGCCCAAACCGCCTGCCCCTGGCCCGCCAGACAGGGCGCCGCCCAGAACCTGATCAAGCAGCTGTTTCGGATCGAACATCGAAATACTCCTAAGGAAGCTGTGATTTACCTACATGTGTCAAGCGAGCAGCGATGCAACTGATTGAAAGACCATGGTTGAAAATGCGCCGCCAGTTTCAGATAGCACTATTTCAGAGGTCCCCTAACACGGAAAACGAGGTCGACTTTGTCGACAGGGGGGTCTTCGACAAGCAGGTCGCTACGCGGCAAGCGGGCTTGCCGCAAGGCCTGCCTGTTGCGTCTGCAACTTACTTGCCGGAGGCCTACTTGCTGACAAAGTCAGCCGCCATTGGTTTCTATTTGGGCATATCCGGACACAGATACGGCACCGTCGCCGCGGTGTAGTGCTCTTCGCGCGGGCCATCGGACAGCTCCAGCCGCAGCACGAGTTCCCTCAACGTCACAGTCAGTACGGTTGCCTTGATCTGTGCCGTGTCTTCCTGCCAGACGAGCTGGTCGGGTGCGGGGGAAGTCCAGGGCGCGAGCCGGTGGGTTTCCCAGCACGAGTCCATCACGAGCGTGCCGTCGTCGAGAAAGATCCGCATGACTCCGGGCAGGTCCGCGTCCGCACGGACCCAGACGCGATTCACCAGCGGATTCGGGGCTGCGGCGGGATCAGCCGGCGATGGGGCCGTGACAGGCGCCGGGGTCGGCTCCCCGGGCTGGCAACCAGCCACGAGCAGCAAAGGCGCAAGCCAGGCATGCTTCATGGGCCCCCTCCTGTATCGATCAACTTGCCGCGCCCGAAACGGGTTTTCCAAAGCCGGCAGCCCTCAAGCAGCGCGAGAACACCAAAATGGATCGCGCCCGGCACCGGATCGAATGCCGACAGCACCCAGTGCAGGAAGGTCAGCAGGGCCGCGACATACACCCAGCGATGGAGGACTTTCCAGGCCTTGCGCAAAGCCCGGACCGAACGGTCGTTGCTGGTCAGCGCCAGCACCAGCATGATGGCGAAGGCGAGCCAGCCGGTCCACATGGCCGTAGCGCGTGCATCGTCAAGAATGGTGGCTAGGTCAGCCTGCCGCCCCACATAGACCACCGCATGCAGCAGGACGTACCCGAAGGCAGCGACCCCGAGATACCGGCGGCGTTGCAGCAACCAGCGTGGCCACGCCGCTCGCGGAAACATCAGGCACAGCGGCGTGACGGCCATGGTCAGGATCAGGAGCCGTGCCCCCGTTTCCCCCGAGGCATGAATGAACTCGCCGTAGAAGAGCGTTTCCCGCCACAGGCCCGTCACCATGAAGGCGCCCGGCAAGGCGAGCACCAGCCAGAGCAGCCAGCGGGAGTTAAAGAGCGAGTCCATGACGGATTATCGTGGCGTCCCGCGGCAGCGCGATGTCAAGTTTTGTCGGTTCACGAAGTATTCATTGGTTGCGGCATTGACGAGGCTCAACATCGGCTTACGATAAGGCCGGCCGCGCGGAAACAGTCAAAAGGAGAATCGCATGCGCCTCATTCACTGCCCTGCTTTGCTGACAGGTCTGCTGCTTGCAGGCATTGCCACCGCCCAGGTCGGCAACACTGCGCTGCTCAATCCGAACACGGCCGAAGCCGCTGACCTTGCGAAGCTGCCGCACCTGAATGCCGCGACGGCCGGAGCACTGCTCAAGGACAAACCCTACCTCACGACCGCCGCATTCGATGCCGCCCTGGCGAAAACGCTGAGCCCGGCACAGCGCACAGAGCTGTACGGACGGCTGTTCCTGCAGATCAACCTCAATACCGCAACCGGTGCCGAGATCCTGCTCATCCCCGGCATGAATGCGCGCATGGCGCATGAGTTCGAGGAGTATCGCCCCTATACGTCACTGACCCAGTTCCGGCGGGAGATGGGCAAATATGTCGATGCGAAGGAAGTGGCGCGCCTGGAGCAATACGTGTTCGTGCCGCTGAACCTCAACACGGCCTCCGAAGCGGACATCCTGACCATCCCGGGCATGACGAAGCGGATGGCCCACGAATTCGAGGAATACCGCCCGTACACCAGCATCGAACAGTTCCGCCGCGAGATCGGCAAGTACGTCGACGCGAAGGAAGTGGCGCGGCTGGAGAGTTACGTCACCTTGAAGTGATGCGGGCTCTGGGTTTTGGCAAGAGGGACTTTCAATCCTTCTCCTGGCAGTCGCTGATACCGCTATCCCTTCTGCTTCGCGGCGTAGCCATTGTTGAGCTCGATCATGCGCTGCATGGCGGGTCGCTCGTTGCAGCGAGCGGCATAGGCCTGGAATAGCGGCCGGGGTTCCAGCGTCTTGAACTGGAGCCCCCAACCCACCTGGGACCCGACGTAGACATCTGCCGCGCTGAATTGCGCACCGAGGATCCAGGGGCCGGGTGCAAGCGCCTGTTCGAGTGAAGCCAGCGCGCTGTCGTAGCTTCCATAGCCGAGCATGCCCGCACGCGGTGCTTCCACCCGCGGGAACGCCTTGTCGGTGAGCGCCGCTTCGATGCAACCAGCACCGAAAAACATCCAGCGGAGGTAGGTGCCACGGCGGGGGTCGTCGAGGGCGGGAGCGAGCTTCTTCGCCGGAAAGGCATCGGCGAGATACGCGCAGATGGCCGCCGCTTCGGTGATGACCACGCCGCGGTGGACCAGTGCGGGCACCTTGCCCATGGGGTTGATGCCCAGGTACTCGGTTCGCTTGTGCTCGCCCTTGTCGAAGGCCAGCAGCTTCACCTCGTACGGTTCACCGACTTCCTCCAGCATCCAGTGCGCGATGCGCCCGCGCGACATCGGGTTGGTGTAGAAAACCATCGTTTCGTTCATGACGATACCCTCATGGCCGGTCAGCCCAACCGAGTCATGGAAGACTCGGCGAAATTGACGAGGTCCCGCTCGTCGATCTCGGGAGCCAGTGAAAACCACGCTTTTCGCTGGCTAACAAGGTGATGCAAAAGGCTTTGGCCGGACTTTTGGGTCAATCAATCACGAAGCCTGGATACCGGCGAGGGCCATCCACCCAAACAGCGCGAGCACGCCGATCAGCGCCAGCACCGTCAGC
>JANNNQ010000011.1:0-5804 GCA_031398625.1 Pseudomonadota bacterium | reverse complement strand
GGTGCAGTCGGCAAACCCACAAAGAAGAAATGCTCAAGCATTGCATCGGTGAGGTCGGTCGATGGCAGGCCCGTCGATTCAAGCAGCCGGATTGCACCGGTGCGATCAGGCCCAGTCCGGATGTCGTGCTGCATCGAATGCATGTTGTCGCTCAGGCAGCCTTCGAAGTCTTCTGCTTCCTGCTGCTGCGAGCGGGCTCGCAGTTGGGCGCGCACTCGGAACTCGCGATGCAGCATTCGGCGGTCAGGTAGCTGACAAGGTCGTTCATGGTGGAAAAATCGGCGCTGTAGAAAAGTTGCCGGCTTACGCGGACCTGCTTGACGAGGCCCGCTCTCCGTAGTGCCTGGAGGTGAAAAGTCAGCGATGAAGGTGCCAGCCCCACCCGTCCGCCAATCGAGCCAGCCGGCAACCCTTCCGGACCTTGCCGAACCAGCAGCCGGTAAATAGCCAGTCGATGTTCGTGTGCCAAAGCGCTGAACGACTCGACGGCCGATGTGGATTTCATGTGTAAACCATATTACAAGTAAAGTCGTACTGTCAACAGGCTTGCACGGGAGTTCTAGAATGAACTCCATGTGGCAGGCCCTGGATCTGATTGGGACGTTCGTGTTCGCGCTGGCCGGCGCCACCGCGGGCGCGAGGCGTCAGCTCGACATTTTTGGCGTCGCGGTAGTCTCATTCGCCACGGCTTGTTGCGGCGGAATCGCCCGCGACCTGCTGATCGGTGCAGTTCCTCCGGCAGCGCTCAACGACTGGCGATACGTGGCCGCGTCGCTGCTTGCCGCGCTCCTTGCATTTCGCTGGTATTCGGTCATCCAGCGCATGCAAAGCCCGGTGCGACTGTTCGATGCTGCCGGGCTCGCGCTATTTGCGGTGACAGGCACGCACAAGGCCCTCGCCTTCGGACTACACCCGGTCATGGCGGCGCTACTCGGCATGCTGAGCGGCATCGGCGGCGGCATCGCTCGGGACGTGTTGCTGGCGCAAGTTCCGATGGTTTTGCGTTCGGATCTTTATGCCGTTGCGGCGCTGGCTGGCGCTGCCGTTGTCGCGATTGGAAGCCAGCTCGGGCTGGAACCGGCAATGACCGCGCTTGCCGGCGCCCTGCTGTGTTTTGCGCTTCGCATGGTCGCGATCCGTCGCGCGTGGCAATTGCCGCGGGCAAGAGGCGTTAGCGACGATTCAGAAAGACGCTGATTACGCCGAGTCCGCGCTGACAAACAGTCGAGCCCCTGTCGTACATACCTTTCGGAGAACCACAGCGATACTCGACCAGTCGCGCTGGCCCCTACCCGCGCTGCTCACCGTACACATTTACGGCGAAAACCTCACTCGGAGATAGAGATGACAAATCGCAACACGGACGTTGACCTCAATAAAGACGCAAATCGTGACCCGATCACGGGTGCGCCTGGATCGCATCCTGTCGGCACTGGGCTGGGCGCCGCCGCCGGTGGCATTGCCGGTGGCATCGGCGCTGGGGCTTTGGCCGGCTCATTGGGCGGCCCGGTCGGCACGGCAATCGGGGCAGTCGTCGGTGCAGTCGCCGGCGGACTGGCTGGCAAGGGCGTCGCCGAAGCGATCGACCCGACGGTTGAAGAAAGCTACTGGCGCGCTAACTACGCCAATCGGCCGTATGTTCAGAAGGGCAGGAGCTTCGATGATTATGGACCGGCCTATCGGCACGGAGTCGACTCGTACGGACGTTCCAACGGCCGCACTTTCGAACAGTCGGAGTCGGACCTGGAGCGCAGCTGGGACAAGGCAAAGGGCAAGTCGAGCTTGTCATGGGACGAGGCGAAGGATGCGAGCCGCGACTCGTGGCAGCGTGTCAGCAATACGATGGAACGCGCCATTCCCGGCGATTCCGATCGTGATGGCAGGTAAGCCCTGACCTACTCTGAAGGTCGTTAGAAAAGGCGCCGCAAGGCGCCTTTTCTTTGGGGCTGCTTCTACTTGGGGGCTACTTCGGGTTTCGTGGTCGCCCCGGATTCAAGCGATCGTCTTCCTGCTTCCTCAATTTGCTTGGGTCTCTCGGCTTAGCGTGCTGGTCTTCGTCATTGAGGGGCTGGCGGTCTGGGCGCTCCTCGCCTTCTCGCTTATCCATGTTGATCCTCCAATAGTAGTCTCAGCTATCCAGATCCTTGGGAGCACGACCTCGCAAGCCAGGGCTGGCTTTGCCATTGGCACTGAGCTCTTCTTTCCTCGCCTTTAGCTGCTGGCCAATAACCTCCAGATCCATATCCGACTTTCGCGCCTGCGCGAACATACCGCCGGGCTGTTCCTCTTCCTTGACGTGGTGCTTGATCATCTCGGAAAGCACGGTGACCTTGGCATCGAAATAGTCGTCATCGGGTTTCGTCGCCTGGATTTCTGCGATCAACCGCTTGGCGCCCGCATGTTCGACTACCGCCTCGTGGTGCAGGTCCTTGTCATTCGTAAACTCAAAAAAGGCCGGATAGAAAATCTCTTCCTCAATTGTTGCGTGGACCGTCAGCGCTGCGCAGATTTGCTCCGCCAGCTTTCCTTTGCGGGTTGCCAGGCGAGTCTTGTCAAACTCCTTGAACCATTTCTCGACTTGGCGATGATCGGCCTTCAATAGTGCAATCGCGTCCACCGACGCAGCCTTTCGACCCCTCGGTTTTGCATCAGTGCGTGGTGACTTTTCCATGTCTAACTCCTGCTTGTGGTGCCGAAGCATAAGCGGCTCCGCCCGACGATTTGTGTCGTCAGACGTCTGATGTCTCTGTAGGAAACAGCCCCCGCATATACAATCGTGAAATGAAGAACTTATTGCTTGGCCTGGCCATTGCTTTCGCGGCTGCCATGGCCTGCGACGTCCAGGCGACCACCACTTCCGGCTCGCTACCCGCGCAATGGAATGAGGGTGCACAGGATTGTGAAAAGGATCCGCCGCCCGCCATGCAGGTGCATGCATACGACCCTCATACTTTTGTGCTGCGCGAAAGTTTATGCGCGACCTTCGAAGGAAACTTCATTTACCTGCTGGTGGGATCTTCGAAGTCCGTGCTCATCGACACCGGAGACGTAGCGGACCCGGAGCAAATGCCCCTGGCGCACACGGTGATGGACCTGCTCGCAACTGCGGGTGCGGCCGATCGACCGTTACTCGTTGTGCATACCCACCGGCACCAGGATCATCGTGCCGGCGACGGACAATTCGAGGGGCTGCCCCAAGCCACAGTCGTGGGATACGACCTCGCGAGCGTCAAGCAGTATTTCGGCTTCGCCGCGTGGCCGAATGGCCTGGCGCAACTCGATCTGGGCGATCGAATCGTCGACGTTATCCCGACTCCGGGACATGAGGAGACTCACGTATCCTTATATGATCGCAATACAGCATTGTTCTTCTCGGGTGACTTCATGTTGCCCGGCCGCCTGATAGTAGGTGATGCGGCAGTTGCTCTGGCGAGTGCCAAGCGTGTGGCCACTTTCGTTCGGGATCATCCAGTGAGTCACGTACTCGGCGGACATATCGAGCAAGCTCAGACCGGCGAGTTGCTTCCGTCTGGCTCCACTCATCATCCAGACGAGCGTCCACTTCAGATGAGTCAGGCGGACCTGCTGGCGCTGCCGGCCGCGCTGGAGCGTTTCAATGGCTTTTACACGCAACACGACCAGTTCACGCTGATCAACCCAAGACGCATCCTCATCGCTGCGGCAATTGCAGTGATTGTTGTGCTGAGTCTTTCAGCTGCATGGCTGGTCCGATATCGTCGCCGGCGGACCGGGCGATGAACGCACGAGTGGCACTGGTCACGGGCGGCGGCCGGGGAATCGGGCGCGAGGCGGCGCTGCTGCTGTCGAAAGCGGGTGCGCGCGTGATGATTGTGTCGCGCAGCGCGACGGAACTGGCGGCCGTTGGCCTCGAATACGTTGTCGCCGACCTCGGCACCGCCGAGGGTTGCGCCCTTGCCGTTGCGGAGACCGAGCGACGACTGGGGCCGATCGATGTGCTGGTCGTGAACCACGGCATCGGCTCGGCCCACGAGCGGTTGGTGTGGGAGCAGGATCCGGAGGTCTGGCGCGAGACGATGCGCATCAACCTGGACGGTCCGTTCGAGCTCGCTCGGCTGACGGTGGGCGGCATGTGCAAGCGCGGCTTCGGCCGGCTCGTGTTCACGAGTTCAACCGCCGGTGAAAAAGCGGAGCGCTCCGGCAGCGCGTACACGGCCTCAAAGCATGGGGTTATCGGGCTCGCACGCGCGATTGCGCAGGACGCCGGGCCATTCGGCGTCACATCAAATGCCGTGCTGCCTGGTTGGGTGCGAACCGCAATGGCCGAGCGCTCGGCAAAAACTGAAGCTGAAAGGCGAGGCGTCAGCGTCGAGCAAGTGTGGCGCGAGCGCGCCGCAATCTACCCGCAGAACCGTGTTCTGGAGCCGCGCGAGGTCGCGCAGGTGATCGCCTTCCTTTGCAGCGATGCCGCCGGGGCTGTGAATGGCGAAGCGATCACCGTCGCTCTTGGCGGCTTGTGGTAGGCAGTTGCGCGTGGAGGCTGTCCATCTGAGCTTCCAGATTGTGTATCCGGTCCAGAAGCGAGATGACCAAAGCCATCCCGTGCGGCTCGAGATCGAAGCTCACGCTCAGTCGGCATGCCGCACGGACGGTCAGGAGACATTTCCCCGGGAACACCCATTGTGGTGACTCCGGATTGACCGGAGTGATGGCGCCATACTCAACGAGTTCCCGCAGCACTTCGTCCGACGACCCAGACAGCTCGACGAGCTCGACGAGCTCTGTCAACGAAAACCCGCATTCCTCGTTCAACCATTGAGCTTCTGCATGTTCAGCTTCCACTTTTCAGTTCCTCTTGAAAACGCTCGCGTGGATTGAATGTTGACTCTTGCGCGAGCTCCCTGAACAACTCGCGTTCACGTTCGCTTGGCGCGGCAGGCACGACAATTTGCACGATCGCGTAGAGATCGCCTTCTGCGCCGTGCGGTCTGGGCAGCCCCCGCTTCGCGAGCCGTAGCTGCTGCCCGGCTCGGGCGTTCGGCGGCACTTTCAGATGGACGGACCCACCCAACGTCGGGACCTCCACGGTTGCGCCCAGCACCGCTTCCCACGGGGCCAAGGGCAGGTCGACGTACAGGTCATGTGCGTTCACGCGAAACAGCGGGTGCGGATGGACCACGATGTTGAGGTACAGATCGCCGTCGCGGCCGCCGTTGTGGCCCTTGCCGCCCCTTCCTGGCAGGCGCAATCTTGGGCCATTCGTTGCGCCCTTGGGAATGCGTACCTTGAATGTACGTGGCACGCGGCGAAGCAACCCTTCTTCGTCACGCTCGGGAACCGTCAAGTTCAGCTCTACTTCGGTGCCGCGATACGCTTCCTCCAATGAGATATTTGCCGTGACCTCGTAATCCTGGCCAGGCATCCGGAACTTTCCAGTCTGGTGTCCCGGGGGATGCCGGCTCGCCGCCAGTCCCGCCAGGAGATCCGCCAGGTCAACGCCCTCAAACGAAAACTGCTCATCGCCATACTGTTTGCCCCAGTCCGGCGGCGGCCGGAAATCCTGCCCTGGCCGATGAGTGCCGAGCTGGTCGTAGGCGGCGCGCTTTTCGGGACTTTTGAGGGTCTCGTACGCTTCGGCGACTTCCTTGAACTTCTCCTCCCCGGCGGGATCCTTGGAAACGTCTGGATGGTATTTATGCGCGAGCTTGCGGTAGGCCTTCTTGATCTCATCACTGCTCGCGTTCCGGTCGACGCCCAGGATGGTGTAGTAGTCCTTGTATTTCATTCCACGCGACTCGGTGAAGACATTCACTACCACGATTAAG
>JANNNQ010000385.1:0-5229 GCA_031398625.1 Pseudomonadota bacterium | reverse complement strand
CGCATCCAGCTTCTGGGCAGCGGCGCGATCCTGCGCGAGGTGCTGGCGGCGGCCGAGATCCTGCAGGCGGACTACAGCATCCCGTCCGACGTGTTCAGTGTGCCGAGCTTCACCGAGCTCAGGCGCGAAGCGCTCGAAGTCGAACGCCAGAACCTCCTCCACCCCGAGCAGCCCGCGAAACAGACGTATGTGCGGACGTGCCTGGGCGATCGCACCGGGCCGTTCGTCGCGGCCACGGACTACATGAAGATCGTTCCCGACCAGATCCGCCAGTGGGTCCCGGGGCGCTTTGTCGTGCTGGGCACGGACGGCTTCGGTCGGAGCGACACGCGTGCCGCGCTCCGCGGGCACTTCGAGGTGGACCGCTACTGGATCGTGTTCGCGTCGCTCAAGGCCCTCGCCGACGAAGGCAAGCTCGACATGGCCACCGTCACGGCCTGCATGCAGAAGTACGGGCTCGACCCGGACAAGCCCAGTCCGGTGACGGAATGAAACGCATGAGGATCAGGCTACAGGCTACAGGCTACAGCCAGAACGAGAGCATAGCCGGACAGCCCGAGCACAGCCTTGTCCTCTTACCTGTAGCCTGTAGCCTGTAGCCTGTAGCCTGTAGCCTGTAGCCCTTCCCATGACCCAGATCCTCGTTCCCGACATTGGCGATTTCCACGACGTCGAAGTGATTGATGTGCTCGTGAAAGTCGGCGACACAGTGGCTGTCGACACGCCGCTCGTGACCCTGGAGACCGACAAGGCCACGATGGACGTACCCGCGAGCGGCGCGGGCGTCGTGCAGAGCCTGGCGGTGAAGAAGGGTGACCGCGTCTCGAAGGGCAGCGTGGTGCTCACGCTTGCGGGCGACCAGCATTCCGCTGCCGCGCCAGCCGCTGCCGCAGCTGCGACAGTCGTTTCGCCCGTTGCACCGGCGTCTCCGGTACAGAGGGCAGCGGTGACCCCCATGGCGCCCGTTGCGACCGACGTGACAGTTCCTGATATCGGTGACTTCCATGACGTGGAAGTCATCGAGGTGCTGGTGAAGGCGGGCGACACGATTGCCGTCGACACCCCCTTGGCCACGCTCGAAACCGAGAAGGCAACGATGGACGTCCCGTCCTCGGCCGGTGGCGTGATCAAGCATGTCGCGATCAAGAAAGGCGATCGCGTTTCCAAGGGCAGCGTCGTACTCACCGTGGTGACAACGGCAGCGAGTGCGCCGGTGGCATCACCCCAGCCTGCTGCCGCACCTGCTTCCGCTCCCGCTCCGGCACCTGTGGCAACGGCACAGGCCGCACCCACACCCGCTATTCCGGCAAGCATCGATGAAGCCGCCTTCGCGAAGGCCTATGCCGGCCCGTCGGTCAGGCGCTTTGCCCGCGAGCTCGGCGTTGATCTCGGTCGCGTTCGGGGCTCCGGCGTCAAGGGCCGCATCTCGCACGACGACGTCAAGGCGTGGGTCAAACAGGCCCTGGCAGGGGGTACGGGGTCAGCGCCGGTCGGCACAGGGTTGCCCAGCGTGCCGGTGGTCGACTTCGCGAAGTTTGGCCCCATCGAGGTCAAGCCCCTCGGTCGCATCCAGAAGATCTCGGGCGCCCGTCTGCATGCGAGCTGGGTCAATCTGCCACATGTCACGCAGTACGAAGCAGCGGACATCACCGAGCTGGAAGTCGAGCGCGCGAAGCTCAAGGACAAGGCAGCGAAGGAGGGCGTCAAGCTCACGCCGCTCGCCTTCATCCTGCGGGCAGCCGTCAAGGCGCTGCAGGAGTATCCGCTGTTCAATGCGTCGCTCGATGCGGGCGGCCAGAACCTCGTTTTCAAGAAGTACATTCATCTGGGGTTTGCGGCTGATACGCCAAATGGATTGATGGTGCCGGTGATCCGCGATGCCGACCGCAAGGATGTCTACGAGCTCGCGCGCGAGCTCGCGACACTGTCCGAGAAAGCGCGCGCCGGCAAGCTCGCCGGGACGGAGATGCAGGGCGGCACGTTCACCGTGTCCAGTCTCGGTGGCATCGGCGGCACGGCATTCACGCCCATCATCAATGCGCCGGAAGTCGCGATCCTCGGCGTGTCGAAGTCGTCGCAGCAACCCGTGTGGCGCGACGGCCAGTTCGTGCCCCGCCTGATGCTGCCCTTGTCGCTGTCCTACGATCACCGCGTGATCGATGGTGCCAATGGCGCACGTTTCGCCGCGTTCCTCGCGCAGAAACTGGCTGACGTGCGAGGCCTGCTCGAAGCGGTGCCGTGACAGAAAGTGACCAGTGAATGGCGAGTGGTCAGCAGCCGATTCGAGCGACTCCCCCTGTAGCCTGTAGCCCAAGAAATGACCCAGATCCTCGTTCCCGATATCGGTGATTTCCATGACGTGGAAGTCATCGATGTGCTCGTGAAGGCGGGCGACACGATTGCCCTCGAAACGCCGCTCGTCACGCTCGAAACCGACAAGGCGACGATGGATGTGCCGGCTTCGGTCGCAGGTGTAGTGGCGAGCGTTGCGGTGAAGAAGGGTGATCGGGTCTCGAAGGGCAGTGTCGTCCTGACGGTCACCGCCGCGACAACCGCTGCAGCTCCCAGGGCTGCCTCTGCGGCGGCTGAGCAGGCGCCTGCAAAGTCCGGTGGAAGCCCGCAGCCGACAGCGGTTTCTCCTCCGGCCCCAAGCCCAAAGCCCGCAGCCCAGAGCCCTTCTTCGTACGATTTCGACCTGGTCGTGCTCGGCGCAGGGCCGGGTGGTTACACCGCAGCGTTCCGTGCGTCGGATCTCGGCATGAGGGTGGCATTGATCGAGCGCTGGCCCACGCTTGGTGGTGTCTGTCTCAACGTCGGCTGCATTCCGTCGAAGGCACTGCTGCATGCGGCCAAGGTCATCGACGAAGCGGAATCGATGGCCCCGTTCGGCATCACGTTCGGTCATCCGGTGATCGATGCGCCGAAGCTTCGCGACTGGAAGAACAAGGTGGTGGGACGGCTGACCGGCGGGCTGGCCACCATGGCGAAGCAGCGCAAGGTCGAGGTCATCCGCGGCCTGGGCAAGTTCGTCTCGCCCCATGAATTCGAGGTGACTGGCGAAGGCGCGGCGCGCCGCGTCAGCTTCGCGCAATGCGTGATCGCAGCGGGTTCGGAGTCGGTGAAGCTGCCGGGCGTGCCGGACGATCCCCGCATCATTGATTCCACCGGTGCGCTGGAACTTGATCTGCCGAAGCGCATGCTGGTGATTGGCGGGGGCATCATCGGACTCGAAATGGCCTGCGTCTATGAGGCCCTCGGCGTCAGGGTCAGCGTGGTCGAGTTGACCGAAGGGCTCATGCCGGGCTGCGATCGCGATCTCGTCAAGCCGCTCGAGAAGCGGATCACGAAACGCTATGAGAAAATCATGGTCCGGACGAAAGTCACGAAGGTCGAGGCGCTCGACGAAGGCCTGCGCGTGACGTTCGAAGGCGACCAGGCGATTCCGCCTGAAACCTACGACAAGGTGCTGGTCGCGGTCGGCCGCTCGCCGAACGGGCGCCGGATCGATGCAGAGAAGGCAGGCGTCACCGTCAGTGACCGCGGGTTCATCGCGGCCGACAAGCAGATGCGCACCAACGTCCCGCACATCTTCGCGATCGGCGACGTCGTGGGCCAGCCGATGCTCGCCCACAAGGCGGCGCACGAGGGCAAGCTTGCCGCAGAAGTGGCCCACGGCGAGAAGCGGGCGTTCGATGCGCGCGTGATCCCGTCGGTTGCCTACACCGATCCCGAGGTGGCCTGGGCAGGACTCACAGAGACTGAAGCCAAGGCGAAGGGCATCGCGTACGAGAAGGCGCAGTTCCCGTGGGCAGCCAATGCCCGTTCGCTGACGCTCGGCCGCGATGAAGGCTTTACCAAGCTGCTGTTCGATCCCGCGACGCACCGGGTGATTGGTGGCGGCATCGTCGGTACCAGCGCGGGCGATCTCATTGCCGAAGTGGCGCTCGCCGTCGAAATGGGCTGCGATGCCGCCGATATCGGCGCGACCATCCATCCGCATCCGACGTTGTCCGAGACGGTGGCGTTCTCGGCTGAAGCGTTCGAAGGCACGCTGACGGATCTGTACATCCCGAAGAAATAATTTCTGGAAACTTAATTTATTAATTTCAGTTACTTATATAACTAACCTCAGACTGTACTCCGGCACGCAGACGAGCTCAATGCGGCACCAGACTGCATCAAACTCCTGCGCCCTTGCGCTGCAGCGGCTAGAATGCCGCCCCGACCGCTGACCCCGATTCCCAAGGCGTCCCGGTCTCTATCAGGAACGTTCCATGTCCACCGAATCCGCTGCGGCTGTCGCCGAGCCGTCCACTTTCCGCGATCTCGAGTTGAGCGAGTCCGTGCTCAAGGCGCTCGAGGAAGTGGGCTACGAGGCGCCATCGCCCATCCAGGCCGCAACGATTCCGCACCTGCTCGCAGGCAAGGACCTGCTGGGCCAGGCGCAGACGGGCACCGGCAAGACGGCCGCCTTTGCGTTGCCGATCCTGTCGCAGCTCAAACCGGAAGTGGACAGCGTGCAGACGCTGGTGCTCGTGCCGACCCGCGAACTCGCGATCCAGGTCGCCGAAGCGTTCCAGAAATATGCCTCGCAGATGCCGGGCTTCCATGTCCTGCCGATCTACGGCGGCCAGAGTTATGAACCGCAGCTCGCGAGATTGCGTCGCGGCGTGCACGTGGTGGTGGGCACGCCCGGGCGGGTGATGGACCACATGAAGCGCGGCACGCTGAAGCTCGACGGCCTGCGCAACCTCGTGCTCGACGAAGCCGACGAGATGCTGCGAATGGGATTCATCGACGACGTGGAATGGGTGCTGGAGCAGACGCCGCCCGGACGGCAGATCGCCCTGTTCTCGGCGACGCTGCCGCCGCCGATCCGCAAGATCGCGCAGCGGCACCTGAAGTCGCCTGCGGAAGTCACGATCCGGAGCCGGACCAGCACGGCGACGAACATCCGCCAGCGCTACTTCCTGCTCGATGGCCACACCAAGCTCGAAGCCCTCACGCGGATCCTCGAGGCGGAAACGTTCGATGGCATCCTGATCTTCGCCCGCACGAAGCAGTCGACAGCCGAACTTGCCGAGCGTCTTGAGGCGCGCGGTTATGCAGCGGCAGCCCTCAACGGCGACATCCCGCAGGCATTGCGTGAGCGCACGGTGGCCCGGCTCAAGTCCGGCCAGCTGGACATCGTCGTGGCGACCGATGTCGCGGCGCGCGGGCTCGATGTGG
>JANNNQ010000358.1:0-7993 GCA_031398625.1 Pseudomonadota bacterium | reverse complement strand
GTCCGTGCCTTTTGCATCTGGAGCCAGCGAAAAGCGAAGGTTTAGCTGGCTCCCGAAATCAATGAGTTGGAACTCATGGATAGCCCAAGTCGTCCCTGACTCGGGTTATCAGGGTGCTGCAAAGGGTTTTGCATCACCCTGTTAGGGCCGTGAGGACAGACGCGTGCAGCTTGCCGTTGGTGGCCAGCACCGTCGTGGTACCCAGACCCACCGGCCCGCCGCTCAAGTCGGTGAATTGGCCGCCGGCTGCTGCGACAATCACTGCCAGGGCGGCGATGTCGAGGATGTTCACGTCGGATTCGATGACTGCATCGAGCTTGCCGGCCGCGAGCAGGTGGTAGTGCAGGAAATCGCCATAGCCACGGATGCGATTCACGCGGGCAACGAGCTGGCCGTAACGGGACCACTGCGCACCGGACGCGAGCGTCTTCAGGTTGCCGGCAGAGAGCGCGGCAGCCTCAATCGAGTCAATGCTGCTGACACGAAGGGGCTGGTCGTTAAGCCACGCACCCTGCCCGATTTCGCCATACGCAAGCTCGCCGTACACCGGAGCCGAGGAGACGCCAAGGATGAGACGCCCGCGGTGCATGAGGGCGATCTGCGTCGAGAACATCGGGTATTCGCGCACGAACGCCTTGGTGCCGTCGATCGGATCGACCAGCCACAGGTACTCGGCATCGATCGCGCTCTGCCCTGTCTCCTCGCCATGGAAACCATGATCGGGATAGCGGCCTGCGATCAGGTTGCGAATGACCTGCTCGGTCTCGACGTCTGCCTGCGTCACCGGCGACTTGTCCGCCTTCACCGTCACCTTGAGGTTCTGCTGGTAGTACCGGCGGATGACCGTGGCGGCCGCGTGCGCGGCGTCCAGAGCAGTCTTGAGAAATTCTGATTCCATATCCCGTACCACCAAAAACAACCGGCTGCGCAGGGTGAAGCCCGGAGCATCCGCTGTCAACGTGACCAGCGATTCCCGGGTGGCGGGCCAGAAGCCCGTTTCGAAACCTTGAAAATCAGGACGATTTTCCAGGAGCCTACAAGGACGTACTCGCGGCGTTTTCGAAACGGGTTTGTGGACTGCCAGCCAGCTGGTCCACCTTGACAGCCTCCACCCAGCCCCCTACCTTTCGCGCACCGACAGGTGATCGCCCATCGAAAGGTGGACGAGAACGGGAAGCCGGTCCAATTCCGGCGCTGCCCCCGCAACGGTAGTCGAGTCAAGCTGCGTCAATGAAGCCACTGTGCCCGCAAGGGAATGGGAAGGCGATGCAGCCGGTTTAAAGGCGCTCCCTTTAGACCACTCGAGAGCCCGGAGACCGGCCTGACGGCCATTCCAGCATCGCGGCGGGCGATGGGCTGTCGGGTTTGCGCCCGCCCTCCCTCTCCCCTGCGCAGCTGGTTCTTCGACTTTTGTGCCATGCGGGCGTGCATGGGGAGTCCTCAATATGTCCAGCGCTTCCATTGTTCCTGCTGTTTCCGTTCCTGCCCTTGCCCTCGTTGCAGTGGCCGCGGCCGTGCCTGGTTCGCGTGCCGTCGCGCAGGAGGGAGTCCAGCCTGCCACCGTCATCGTCACGGCCACCCGTTATCCCGAAACCAGCGATGACGTACTCGCACCGGTCATCGTGATCACCCGCGAGGAACTCGATCGCAGCCTTGCCAACGATGTCGGCGAAGTGTTGCGCTTCCATGCCGGCGTCGATGTGGTACGGAGCGGCGGCCCGGGGCAATCGACGTCGGTCTTCATTCGCGGCGCCGAAAGCAATCACACGCTGGTCCTCGTCGACGGCGTGCGCATCAATCCCGGCACCATCGGCAGCGCCGGGCTGCAGAACATCGCACCGGAACTGATCGAACGCATCGAGGTCGTGAAGGGTCCCCGTTCGGCGCTGTACGGCAGCGATGCGATCGGCGGCGTGATCAACCTCATCACGCGCGAGGACCGTGCGCCCGGCGGCCGCTTCAGCGCGCAGGCCGGCATCGGCGCCTATTCCACGAGCCAGGGCAATGCGCAGGCGGGATTCACCAGCGAGGACAGCTCGGTCGGTGTCGCGGTTTCGTGGCTCGACAGCGACGGGTTCCCGACCCGCGTGACCAGCGACACGGATCGCGGTTTCGACAACCATTCGTTCAGCGCCCATGCCCGCACGACGATAGGCAGGGTGGACGGCGGTGTGCGCTACTGGCAATCGCAGGGCTCGTCCGAGTATTCGGACTTCTTCCTGACGCCAGTGGACCAGGACTTTCGCAACAGCGTGCTGGCCGTGGACGCCGGGTTCGCGCCGACCCCCCGCTGGCAGACCAAGGCCGTCGCGAGCCGCATCGTCGACAACATTCGCCAGAACCAGTCGGACGACCGGCTGCAAACCGAGCGGTATGCGATCGACTGGCAGAACGATTTCACGATCGGCGAGGCACATCGCATCACGGCCGGCATCATGACTTCACAGGAAACCGCCGACGCGGTCTCGTTCGGTTCGGGCTTCGACGTCTATACGGACGTCACCAACCTGTACCTGCAGGAACACTTCACGTCCGGCCGGCATGCGCTCACCGTGGCCGCGGGTTACACCGATCACGCGACCTTCGGCAATCACACCACGTGGAATGCGGAGTACGGCATTGGCTTCGGCGCGAATACCCGCGTGATCGCCGCGGCAGGCACGGCCTTTCGCGCCCCGGATGCCACGGACCGCTTCGGCTTCGGCGGCAATCCGGACCTCAACCCGGAAGAATCGCAGCAGTTCGAGCTGTCGCTGCAGCAACGGCTGTCCGCCCGCCAGTCGCTGCGACTGAGCGCCTTCCAGAACGACATCGACGAGCTGATCGAATTCGTGGTCACGGACCTCAGCACGTTCGACGGCGAACTGCGCAACGTGGAAGAAGCCCGGATTCGCGGCGTCGAACTGACCTGGGAACTGAGGGGCACCAACTGGCGCGTGCGTGCAGAAGCCAGCCACCAGGAGCCCGAGAATCGCGCCACGGGGGACCTGCTGCTGCGCCGGTCGCAGAACAGCTTGAGCCTCGGCTACGTGCAGGGCTTCGGGCCACTGGAACTCGGTGTCGACGTGCTTGGCGTCGACGAGCGCGAGGACTTCGGCCCGGTGACGCTCGACGCGTATGCTCTCGCCAACTTCACGGCGCGCTATGCCTTCAACCCGGCCTGGTCCGTGCTCGCACGACTCGAGAACGCGTTTGACGAACAGTACGAACTGGCCAGCGGCTACAACACGCCGGATCGGGGACTGTTCGTCGCAGTGCGCTTTGCCCCCGTGAGGTAACTCATGGGTAACCGGCTCTCGAAGATCTACACGCGCACCGGCGACACCGGGACCACGGGTCTCGGCGACGGCTCGCGGGTCGAGAAAGAGCATGTCCGGATCGAGGCTTTCGGCACCGTCGACGAAGCCAACAGCGCGCTGGGGGTGGTGTTGGCGGTGCCGGGCGTGCCTGCCACGATCCGGCGTTGCCTGACCGAGGTGCAGCATGACCTGTTCGATCTGGGGGGTGAACTGTGCATCCCGGGCCATCGAGTGATCATGGAGACCCATGTCACCCGGCTGGAGGAAGCGCTGGATGGATTCAACGAAGGGTTGCCCGCGCTCAAGGAATTCATCCTTCCGGGTGGCGGGCCCGCTGCGGCTGCCTGCCATCTCGCCCGGAGCATCACGCGTCGTGCAGAACGCCGTGTGTGGACGCTGGCGCGCACCGAAGCCGTTGCACCGGAAGTCCTGCGCTACCTCAACCGGCTGTCCGACCTGCTGTTCGTCGTGGCGCGCGTACTCGCACGGCAGGAGGGCGGGACGGAAGTCCTGTGGAAGCGGGATCGCACTCCGTGAAATGGATAAGAGGGGACAGATCCATTTTTGGCGGGCTTCTGCCAAATAAAAATCTGTCCCCTTTTATCCTGGCGCTGCTGGCGACATGGCCGTTGTCCGTTCAGGCGGCGGCCTCCCGCATCGTCGCTCTCGCACCGCATCTCACGGAGCTGGCGTTTGTCGCCGGCGCTGGGAGCAAGCTGGTGGGGACGGTCGAGTACAGCGACGAGCCGGCGGCAGCCCGCGCGATACCCCGGCTGGGCGATGCGTTCCAGGTGGACATGGAAAGGCTGCTCGCGGCCCGTCCCGACCTCGTGCTCGCCTGGCAGGCCGGCACCCGCGACTCGTTGATCGCACGGCTGCAGGAACTCGGCATCAACGTGGTCACGATCTCCACTTTCGAGATCGAGGACGTTGCCACGGCGATCCGCCAGATCGGGGAGCTGGCGGGCACGAGCGCCATCGCCGATCGGCAAGCGGCCCGATTCGCGGACGAGATCGGCCAGCTCCGCCGGCAGTATCGCACCGCCGTTCCGATCACCGTCTTCCTGCAGGTCGATGACCAGCCGCTCTATACCGTGAATGGCCGCCAGCTGATCAGCCAGGCCGCCGCGCTGTGCGGCGGCCGCAATGTCTTTGCGGACCTTGACCAGCTCGCACCGGCGATCGGCATCGAAGCCGTGATCGCGGCGGACCCCGCCGTGATCCTGTCCACCGATGATTCAGGCGACAAGGCGATCGGGATGTGGCTGGCGTGGCCGGGAATGCAGGCCGTACGCCGGAAGAACCTCTACACCCTGCGGGCGGATGACGTGGCGAGGCCGACGACGCGGCTCGTCAACGGCATCCGGGAAGTGTGCGCAGTGCTCGGCGAAGCTCGCCGGAAATAGCCGCTTACGCCAGCAGCCCGAGCAGCGTGAGCACGGACAGCACGACCAGCCAGACCAGCAGCGTGCGCATCACCAGGCGAAGGGTGGCTTGCGCCATCCAGATGTCCGCATTGGCTTCGGGAGGCGCAGACAGCACCGGCCTGAGCGCGCCCTTGCCGACGCAGACCAGCACGTGGTCGTTCATCAGCAGGATCTCGCCCTTCGCCGTCGCGTAGAACTCGCGCCAGCCCGCCATCGCTTCGTCGAAGCTGCCTGCGAGCGGAAAGAACAGCGCGGTGATCCGCGCAGGCAGCCACGCGAGGATCGCGTGCAGGGTGCGGGTTGCTTCCAGGTAGGTCCTGCCCTGGCCATCCACCGGACACAGCCGCTCCGATTCGAAGACGGCCCGGCGGCGCATCAGGTCGCTGACCCGGAACAGCCAGGCGCCCGCGGGCCCGAGCACCATGAACCAGAAGATCACGCCAAATATCCGGTTGTTGGACTGCACGAGGATCGCCTCCTCCAGGGCCTCGCGCGCGGGACCCGGCCGGAGCATCGCATCGTCTTCCAGCAGCGCCTTGGCGATTCGCGCCGCTTCGGCCGTATCGCCACGGGCCAGCGCCGCGCAGTAGTCGTCGACTTCGTCCTTGAGATCGCGGGGCCCCAGGGAAACGATGAGGACCAGGATCGCGAACAGCAGGTACGGCAGGCTGAGCAGCACGTCGCCAAACCAGCCGGCGATGAGGGCGACCGGCAACACGGGAAGCAGGCAGAACAGGATCGTCAAGGCAGTCAGCGGGCGACGACCTTGCGCGGGAACCTGGAAATTGCGGAAGCCCCAGTCGAAAAAGCCATCCAGCCAGCGCGGCTCCCGCAGATGCAGGAGGTGCGTCACGAGCCGCTCGATGGCGAGACCCAGCAACAGGGCGAGCAGGGTCATGTGCGGGGGTAGATCTGCTGGACCGCGATGAGTGCCCGCAGCCGCGGCCAGTCAAATGCCGGGCCCGGATCGCTCTTGCGTCCCGGTGCCACGTCGCTATGGCCCGCGAGCCGATCCGGTGTGAGGGCAGGATAGGCATCGCACAAAGCCATGATGAGGGGCGCGAGCACGCGATACTGGGCGGGCTCGTAGGCGCTGCCATCGGTGCCTTCGAGTTCGATGCCGACGGAGAAATCATTGCAGTTGCTGCGCCCTTCCCACGTCGACGTGCCTGCGTGCCACGCGCGCTCGTTGCAGGAGACGTACTGCACCACTTCGCCGTCGCGGCGGATCAGGAAATGGGTCGACACCTTGAGGCCCGCGATCTGCGCGAAGTAGGGATGCCCGGCCGGGTCGAGGCTGTTCGTGAACAGCTGGTCGATCGACGGTCCACCGAACTCCCCGGGCGGCAGGCTGATCCCGTGAATGACGATGAGATCGGGCGTCATGCCCGCAGGACGGGGATCGCGATTGGGCGAATCGACCTGCCGCGCACCGGATGCGTGGCCGGAGACGGGATCGATCTGCAGCCGGTCGACCGCCGGTCCCGAAGTCGTTGCATACATGAGTGCCTCATGATGCCCGGGTCGCCCGGGTTCCGCCACGCTTGCATGCATGCGGGCACGCCGTGGAAAATCGTGGCAATGTCGGCAATGCCCCCCCTCCCCGCCGACGGTGCCAGCGACCTGGCCCGGCGCGATCTCGCTGTCGTCTGGCATCCCTGCACGCAGATGCAGGATCACGAATGGCTGCCGCTGGTACCGATCCGCCGTGGCGAGGGGGTCTGGCTGGAAGGCACGGATGGCCGTCGCTACCTGGACGCCATCAGTTCCTGGTGGACCAATCTGTTCGGCCACGCCAATCCCCGCATCAACGCGGCCCTCAAGGCACAGCTGGACCAGCTCGAACACGTGCTGCTCGCCGGGTTTACCCATGAACCGGTGGTCGAGCTGTCGGAACGGCTGCTCGCCGTGGCGCCGAAGGGCCTGGCGCGATGCTTCTATGCGGACAACGGCTCCTCGGCCGTCGAAGTCGCCGTGAAGATGAGCTTTCATTACTGGCGCAATGCCGGCCAGCACGGCAAACGCCGGTTCGTCACCTTGAGCAACAGCTACCACGGCGAAACGCTCGGGGCACTCGCCGTCGGGAATGTCGGGCTGTACAAGGAGATCTACCAGCCACTGCTGATGGACGTGATCACCGTGCCCTCTCCCGACTGCTTCGATTGCGAACCGGGCGATAGCTGGGAAAGCCATTCCCGCCGCCAGTTCGCCCTGATGGAAGCGACGCTTGCACGACACGGCCAGGAAGTCAGCGCCGTGATTGTCGAGCCGCTCGTGCAATGTGCCGCGGGCATGCGGATGTACCATCCCGTCTATCTTTCGCTGCTGCGCGACGCCTGCAACCGCTACGGGGTCCATCTCATTGTCGACGAGATCGCAGTCGGCTTCGGGCGCACGGGCACGCTGTTCGCATGCGAGCAGGCCGCGATTTCCCCCGACTTCCTGTGCCTGTCGAAGGGTCTCACGGGCGGCGTGCTGCCGCTGTCGGCGGTGCTCACGACGCATCGCGTGTACGACGCGTTCTATGCGGAGCACGCGGCGCAGCGCGCATTCCTGCATTCGCACAGCTACACCGGGAACGCGCTCGCCTGCGCGGCAGCGCTCGCGACGCTCTCGCTGTTCCGCGACGAGCCCGTGCTGGACCGCAATGCGAAGCTCGCTGCCGCCCTGGCGCGCGAGCTGGACGCGTTCCGCGGGTTGCCGCACGTGGCCGACGTGCGCCAGGCGGGCATGATCGCCGCCATCGAGCTGGCGCGCGACGGCGATCGCCGCACGCCGTTCGCGTGGCAGGAGCGGCGCGGCCGGCGCGTCTACGGGCATGGGCTCGCGAACGGCGTGCTGCTGCGTCCGCTCGGCGACGTGGTCTACTTCATGCCGCCGTATGCAATCACGGAAGAAGAGATCGCGCTGATGGCGCGCGTCGCGCGCGAGGGGATACTCGCCGCAGTCTGCGATGCTGCCTGAGGGGAGGCCCATGCGACGCATTCGGGTTTTCGTGGACGAACCGATTGCTGCCGGCGGGACGGTCGCGCTTTCGCCCTTCGCGACCGGCCACCTGCTGAAGGTCCTGCGCCTGCAGCACGGCGCACCCGTCACGGTGTTCAACGGCGACGGCCACGACTACGAGGCAACGCTCGAGGTGCTTGGCAAGGGCATGGCCGCGGTGCTCGTGGCGAGCGGCGCGCCCGTCGCGAACGAATCGCCGCTCGATCTCACGCTCGCGCAGAGCATCGCGCGCGGCGAGAAGATGGACCTGATCCTGCAGAA